>NZ_JBHMQT010000042.1:0-3121 GCF_042435035.1 Sphaerimonospora cavernae | reverse complement strand
CCTACCGGTGGCTACCAGTCCCGAGTCTGCCGGATGGCGACTCTCTAACACTCATTAGGAGAACCACCCATGCCCACCACTTACGAAGAGGAACTCAAGAAGCGGGCTATAAGGAGCGACCCCTCCGGCTTTAGGGAAAAAGCCGGAGGGGTCGCGTTGTTGCTTCTGATTTTGCTAGGAAAACGTCTCCAAGGCATGGTCGATCTTTCGATTAGAGATCTCTACGCCTCCATCTATGCATTTTGCGTAGACCTTGAGCAGTACATCTACCCCGTGGCCAGCGCGCTCGGCGACCTCGGGGGCAGCAACGCCGGAATTGAGCCACAGCGAGACGGCCGCGTGCCGCAGATCGTACGGCCGAGCCGCCAGCGGGGAGACGACCTGTTCCGGCGTCAGCGCCAACGTTCGAGCCTTCTGCCACGCCTCGCAGTACGTCCCGATGGAGATCACACCGCCCCTCGTTGTACGGAACAGGCGCCCATCATCGTGGGTGCCGAACTCTTCGATGTGCTCGCGGAGGATGGCTACCAGCTCCGGCGGGATTGGGACCGGACGGCCCTCATCCTGTGCGCGGTGCTTCAGGCTGCGGTCGTCGTGTGCTTCTCCGCTGTCCGACCATCGCTTGTTCGCCTGAGGCTTGGACTTGGCAAGAACGAGGCGACCCCAGCCAGTCTCGGGAAGATGGCAGTCCTGCATGCGAAGGCCGAGCGCTTCGGCGGGTCGGAGGCCGGCGAAGTAGAGGGCGGCGAAGAAGGCCCGAAGGTGTCGGCCACGGTCGAGACGGCCCGCGTAGGTCACCGCGGCGAGCAGTTCCCGAGCCTGAGCCGGGTTGACCACGACCCGCCGGTCCACGACCTCGCGGACCTTCGGAGGCTTCCACGCCTTAACCTTGTCGATCGGGTTCGAGGGCAGCTCTTCCAGGTCTACGGCGTACTGCAGCACGTTGTAGAAGACCGAGCGCTTCCGGGCGATCGTCGTAGCTGCAGCCGCCCCGCCATCGAGCCTAAGCGTCAGCGCATCGAGGCCGAGTCGTACGTTCCGAACCTTCGCCAGGTCGGCTACAGGCAGCGAGTGACGTTCAAGCCACGTCACAGCAGCCGCAATATCAGCTGGACGAGGCAATTGCCGACCGGCCGGGGGAAGAACGTATTGACGGAGCGCTTCCCTGAGGACTAGGTCATCCGGCTTGCCGGGGGCGTTTTCGTCGACGAGTGCAGGGGTCACGGTGGCGAGAGCGTCGGTCAGGCTGTCGCGTGTTTTTGCCGCATCGTGAGGCCACTTCATGTCGATGTACGCCAGTACGAAGGCGAGCCACGTTACGGCGTTCTTCGCCTTCGACATGGAGACGGGTAGCCCAGTCTCCGTGTCGAACACCTCACCCCCGCCACCAGGTCGAAGAGATGGCCGCCGCCGGGCATGTTCCCGTCGCGCACATGGGCAACATCGCCGACCTGCGCGCCCTCGTCGGCCGCCAAGCGGACGGATGGCTTCGCGTGCTGCTGTGGGTCCCGCGCAAGGTCACCGAGTACCGATCCACGGAGCGCGGGGACGTCGACACTGCCGCACGGCTTCGGGCATGGGAGGAGATGTGCGCCGATCTGACCTCCAACGCCGACGAGGCATTCTTCCACCTGCGGTTGTTCACCGATCGATTAGACGCCGAGGCCGCTGCATGTGAGATCGCCGCCGCGTTCGACGCGCTGGTGAGGGCGGCGGCTCCTCACGGGATGGCAGGTCGTCGGGGTGGCATGGCCGTACACCCGCCGGAATGAGGTCGATCCGCCACCAGATCCAGCAGCCAAGACACTGGGCACCGCTAGGAACGCCGCTGCCGGGCCAGGTCCAGCACACGAGGTGATGAGCGCACCCAGCCATAAGCGCCCCTCCGCATCGTGCGCCGACGGCCCAGCGAGTTTGGGAGCGGTCACCGCGCCGTGCCCATCAGTACCTTCAACCACAGGTGCTCGGCTTCCGGAACGCGCACCCAATCCGACTCGGTGATCAGCGTCTTGCCGCCGGAGCGGGAGAAACGGCGGATGAAGGACAGCCCGCCGGCCTGGCACAGCTCATACACGATCGCCTTGCAGTCGCAGGTGTGCCGACGGACCCGCACGCGGGGAGCGCGCGGCACGCTCTTGCGCCAGTTCACCCGCTCATACCCCTCCTGAGGTTCGGCGGCCGCGTGCAGCCCAGGACAGGAGCGAATGATCTCAAGCAAGTCCTCAGCCATCACCGCACTCCCCGTTCTCGTCGCAGGTCCCCGCCGCCAGGGCACGCGGCGAAGGCAGGTGCCGCAGTTCGGCGTACCGCTCGGCGATCCGATGCGCGGCCGTCTTGACCGCCTGGACAGGGCACCGCGTGTAGATGTAGAGCCCGGAGTGGTCGGCGAGGCGGCCGGTCCACCAGCGGTAGCGCCAGCCGTCCGGCCCCTGCTCGCACCACACGACCAGGTCGGCCCACACCGACAGCAGTGCCACCCCATCACCCGCGCGCACTTCGGCCGCGACTCCCAGCCGCTCCAGCTCCACGCGAAGCCGCTCGGCCATCTCACCCGCCCCGGCTACCGGCACGACGGAGCGGAGCCGTACCGCCGTAGCCGCGTTCACCGCTTCACCCCGATCCCGCCGTAGCACGGCACGTCACCATCGAGGCAAGGCTTCTGATCATCCGGTCGCCAACGTTGTACGTTGACCAAGCCCGGCGAGATCAGGTCCAGGTCGTCGAAGAATCGGGCGATCTCGTCGACCGACCGCGGCACGGCCGGTGCGTTGGCTTGCTTGTAGTGCCGGACTGCCGCCTCCAGTTCCGGGCACTGCTCGACATGGGAGACCACCAGGAAGGAGCCGGGAGCCATCGCATCCACCAGCGTCCGCACCGCCGCGTACGCGTCGTGTTCGTCGGGGATGAAGTGCAGTACCGCGACCAGCAGCACAGCCACCGGGCGCGACAGGTCGAGCAGGTGGACCAGGTCGCGATCGGTCAGGATCTCCTCCGGCCTGCGCACGTCCCTGAGGATTGCCCGTGTCTGGGCGTCGCGTGCCAGCAGCGCCCGCGCGTGCACTAGGGCGCGTATCGGGTTGTGATCAATTCCCTTGATTCGCCCCTACGGTGGGGCTTGATC
>NZ_JBHMQT010000041.1:0-90219 GCF_042435035.1 Sphaerimonospora cavernae | reverse complement strand
CGTGTGGAGCCTGCGCAGCCCGCGCTCGGTGCAGCGCAGGATCGGCGCCGTGAACACCGCGGCCAAGCGGCTGCTGCTGCGTCCGCTCGCCTCACGGCAGAACTACCCGGACTCGGCCATCAGCCCGCAGCACCGGGTGAACGGCAAACCGCCCGACTGGGACACGTACAAGATCATGGCGGTGCACAACTTCGCCAACTGGGAGCTGCGGGTCGGCGGGCTGGTGGAGAACCCCGTGACCCTCACACTGGCGGACATCCGGGCGCTGCGCGACAAGCAGACCCAGTGCACGCTGCACAACTGCGTGCAGGGCTGGTCGAGCGTGGGCAAGTGGGGCGGGCTGCCACTGCGCGACCTGGTCGAACTGGTCCGGCCGTTGCCGGAGGCCCGCTACATCTGCTTCCTGACGATGCAGGACAACACCCGGGACGAGCCCAGCGCGGACGGCGAAGGCCGGTTTTACGAGATCATCGACCTGGAGCTGGCGTACTACCCGCAGGTCCTGCTCGCCTACGAAATGAACGGCGAGCCGCTGCCGATCAAGTACGGCGCTCCGCTGCGGCTGCGACTGGAGACCCAGGTCGGCTTCAAGATGGCCAAGTGGATCGAGCAGATCGAGTTCATCGCCGACTACTCGAGGATCGGGATGGGGATGGGCGGCTGGCGCGAAGACAACGTGTACTTCGACAAGGACGTGGAGATCTAGGCACAAGCTGCAGGAGGCCTTGGTCACGCAGTTGGACACTCAGAGACCACAAAGGCCGCTCTCCACGATCGGGAGGCGGCCGCTGAGCTGGGTGGGGCTACCTGGACTCGAACCAGGGACCTCTTCCTTATCAGGGAAGCGCTCTAACCGTCTGAGCTATAGCCCCGCACTCGGTGCAAGGAACGTTACCGCATCTCGCCTGTGGCGGCGAATCCGTTCCCCGACCGAGGTAAATCTTACCGTGCCCCTGCCGCTGGTCGTGCCCCGTCCCGGTGTTCGTGCCTGGGCCACGGGGACCGCGTACGGCTACCGCCGGCGCGCGGTAGCCGTACGAAACGCGTTATTCGGCCTCACTGAAGGTCATCTCCACGCCGCCGACGAGGTCGGCGGACATGTTGTAGATGACCGCGCCCAGCGTGGACAGCGCGGTGATCAGCACGACGTTCACCGCGCCGAGCAGGGCGGTGTAGCCGAGGATGCGCATCGGCTCGAACCAACTACTGATGTCGAGGGCGATGCCGGCGTTCTGGTCACCCGCCAACTGCTGCACGGCATCGGTGATCGAGGAGAAGACGCCGAGCGCGGAAAGCACGCCGTACAGCACGGCCACGGCCACGAACAGCACCACGAAGCAGACCAGGGAGACGACGAAGCTGAACTTCATCGCCGACCACGGCTCGACCCGGCGCAACACGAGGTGGGCCTTGCGCGGCGGCCGGGCGCCGGACTTCTTGTCCTTCTTGCCGCCCAGCACACCCTGGCCGTCTTTCCGCTCCTCGAAAGCGAGGCCCTTCATGGCGCCGCCGGCCGCCAGCACCCCGCCGTCCCCCGCCGGACCCGGACGGGCCGCGTCACCGGCCGGCGTCGGCCGGGGGAATCCCGCTACCGGGTTCCCCTGGGCGCTGTTGCCCGAAGCGGCAGCCGGGCCACCGGACTGACCGCTCCCCGGGCCCCCGGGCTGGCCCCCCTTCGGCGGCAGTCCGGCCGGCCTGGCGTAGGCGGCAGTGGGCTCCGCGGCGCCCGCGAGCCTGCCCTCCGTGGGTCTGGCATCGTCCGCTGGCGGCCGCTGCTTCCACGGCTGGTCCGGTGCGGACGTCCGGACGCGAACGGTGTCTCGAGCCGGGTCTTCGGCCTTGGCCTTCTCACCAGGTGTCACATCATGTTCATCGCGCGCCACTCTGGCGACGCTACCCCCATCCTGGGCCGACCCGCTAACCCCGTTCCTCCCGTTACTCATCAGCCTCGTCTCCTGCCCCGTTTTCCTCGGTCTCCAACGACTCGGCATTCCGGGCCAGCGCGACGACGCTGTCTCCCTCTGCGAGGTTCATCAAGCGCACCCCCATCGTCTGCCGGCCCGACCGCTTGATCTCCCCGGCGCTGGTCCGGATCACCCCGCCTACCGAGGTGATGGCGAAGACCTCGTCCTCGGGGCGCACCATGACGGCTCCGACCAGCTTGCCACGGGCGCTTACGATCTTCGCGGTAAGCACGCCCTTGCCGCCCCGGCCCTGCACCGGGTACTGCTCGGCCGGGGTGCGCTTCGCGTACCCGCCCTCCGTGGCGATTAACACGTCCTCGCCGTCCCTGATCACGTTCATGGACAGGAGTTCGTCGCCGTCGACGAACCGCATGCCGATGACGCCGCTGGTGGCGCGGCCCATCGGGCGCAGCGCGTCATCGGACGCGGTGAAGCGGATCGACTGGGCATTCTTGGAGACGAGCAGGAGATCGTCTTCCTCGGAGACGAGCCGGGCCCCGATCACCTCGTCGTCCTCGCGGAGGTTTATGGCGATGAGGCCACCGGACCGCGGCGAGTCGTACTCCGACAGCCTGGTCTTCTTCACCAGGCCGCTTCGGGTCGCCAGCACGAGATAGGGCGCGACGTCGTAGTCCCGCAGGGCGAGCATCTCCATGACGTGCTCGTCGGGCTGCATCGCGAGCAGGTTCGCCAGATGCTGGCCGCGCGCGTCGCGCCCGGCGTCCGGCAGTTCGTACGCCTTGAACCGGTAGACCCGGCCCTTGTTGGTGAAGGCCAGCAGCCAGTGGTGGGTCGTGGTCACGAAGAAGTGCTCGACGATGTCGTCCTGACGCAGCTGCGCGCCGCGCACTCCCTTGCCGCCGCGCCGCTGGGCCCGGTAGAGGTCGATGCTGGTGCGCTTGGCGTAGCCGCCGAGGGTGATCGTGACGACGACGTCCTCTTCGGCGATCAGGTCCTCCATCGACATGTCGCCTTCGTGCGCGGTGATCTCGGTCTTGCGCTCGTCGCCGAACTTACCGATGATCTCGCCGAGTTCGTCGGAGACGAGCCGCCGCTGCCGCGACGGCGAGGCCAGGATGTCGTTGTAGTCCGCGATCTGCGCCATCAGCCCGTCGTACTCGTCCTGGATCTGCTGCCGTTCCAGCGCGGCCAGCTTGCGCAGCTGCATGTCCAGGATGGCCTGCGCCTGCACCTGGTCGATGTCGAGCAGCGTCATCAGGCCGCCCTGGGCCTCGGCCGCCGACGCCGATCCCCTGATCAGCGCGATGACGTCGTCCATCCGGTCGAGTGCTCTCAGCAGGCCACGCAGGATGTGAGCCCGTTCCTCGGCCTTGCGCAGCAGGAACCGGGTCCGCCGGACCACGACCTCGATCTGGTGGGTGATGTAGTGCCGGACGAACTGGTCGAGCCGCAGCGTCCGGGGCACCCCGTCCACCAGCGCGATCATGTTCGCGCCGAACGTCGTCTGCAGCTGGGTGTGCTTGTACAGGTTGTTCAGCACGACCTTGGCGACCGCGTCGCGCTTCAGCACGATCACCAGTCGCTGGCCCGTACGCGATGAGGTCTCGTCCCGTACGTCCGCGATACCGGTGACCCGGCCGTCCTTGACCAGCTCGGCGATGGTGAGCGCGAGGTTGTCCGGGTTCACCTGGTACGGAAGTTCGGTGACGACCAGGCACTGTCGTCCCTTTGCGTCCTCCTCGACCTCGACGACAGCCCGCATGATGATCGAGCCGCGCCCGGTGCGGTAGGCGTCCTCGATACCGCGGCGGCCGACGATCAGCGCGCCGGTCGGGAAGTCGGGGCCCTTGATCCGGGCCATCAGCCCGGCGAGCAACTCGTCATCTGTCGCCTCGATGTTGTCCAGCGCCCACGTGACGGCCTCGCCGACTTCCCGCAGGTTGTGCGGCGGGATGTTCGTCGCCATGCCGACCGCGATGCCGGCCGACCCGTTGACCAGCAGGTTGGGGAACCGCGACGGCAGGACCATCGGCTCCTGCGACCGCCCGTCGTAGTTCGGCTGGAAGTCGACGGTCTCCTTGTCGATGTCCCGGAGCATCTCCATGGCGATCGGCGCCAGACGGCTCTCGGTGTATCGCATCGCGGCCGCGGGGTCGTTGCCCGGCGAGCCGAAGTTGCCCTGCCCGTCGACGAGCGGGTAGCGCAGCGACCACGGCTGCGCGAGCCGTACGACCGTGTCGTAGATCGACGTGTCGCCGTGGGGGTGGTAGGACCCCATGACGTCTCCGACGATGCGCGAGCACTTGAAGTAGCCGCGGTCGGGGCGGTAGCCACCGTCGAACATCGCGTACAGCACGCGCCGGTGCACGGGTTTCAGACCGTCGCGCACGTCCGGCAGCGCACGGGACACGATGACCGACATCGCGTAGTCCATGTAGCTGCGCTGCATCTCGGCCTGGATGTCGACCGGTTCGATGCGATCGGCGGGAGGCCCGGGCTGAGTGTTCACTTCCGTCACGAAAAGTCCTTCTGGTCAGACACTCTGCTCAGACGTCGAGGAAGCGGACGTCACGGGCATTGGTGATGATGAAGTTCCTGCGGGCCTCGACGTTCTCGCCCATCAGGACGCTGAACAGGTCGTCGGCCTGGGCGGCGTCGTCGAGCGTGACCTGACGGAGCAGCCGGGTCTCCGGATTCATCGTGGTCTCCCAGAGCTGCGCGGCGTTCATCTCGCCCAGACCCTTGAAGCGCTGCACGCCATCGTGGGCGCGGGGGTCGCGCCTGCCGCGGGAGATGCCGTCCTCGATGATCGAGTCACGCTCGCGGTCGGAGTACGCGTACGAGGCGTCCTCCCCCTTGCGGTCCCACTTGATCTTGTAGAGTGGCGGCTGCGAGAGGTAGACGTGACCCGCTTCGATCAGCGGCCGCATGAACCGGAACAGCAGCGTCAGCAGCAGCGTCGTGATGTGCTGCCCATCGACGTCGGCGTCCGCCATCAGGATCAACTTGTGATAGCGCAGCTTCGAGATGTCGAACTCTTCGTGCACTCCGGTGCCGAGCGCCGTGATCAGCGCCTGGACCTCGGTGTTCTTGAGGACCTTGTCGATCCGCGCCTTCTCGACGTTCAGGATCTTGCCGCGGAGCGGCAGGATCGCCTGGAACTTGGGGTCGCGACCGCCCTTCGCCGAGCCGCCGGCCGAGTCGCCCTCGACAATGAACAGCTCGCACTTCTCCGGCTCCGACCACTGACAGTCGGCCAGCTTGCCCGGCAGTCCGCTGCCGCTCTCCAGCAGTGACTTGCGGCGGGTCAGGTCGCGGGCCTGCCGGGCCGCGATGCGGGCGCGGGACGCCTGGAGCGCCTTGCTGATGATCTCCTTGGCCTCGCCGGGGTTGCGTTCGAGCCAGTCGCGCAGGTGATCGTTGCAGGCCTTCTGGACGAACGACTTCGCCTCGGTGTTGCCCAGCTTGGTCTTGGTCTGGCCCTCGAACTGGGGGTCGGCCAGCTTCACCGAGATGATCGCGGCGAGGCCCTCGCGGATGTCGTCACCGGCGAGGTTGTCGTCCTTGCCCTCCTTGAGGAACTTCTGCTCCCGGGCATAGCGGTTGACGATGCTGGTCAGCGCCGCCCGGAAGCCCTCCTCATGGGTGCCGCCCTCGGCCGTGTTGATCGTGTTCGCGAACGTGTAGACCGATTCGGTATAGGAGCCGTTCCACTGCATGGCGATCTCGACCGAGATGCCGTCGCCGTGCTCCTCGAAGTCGATGACCGAGCCGTGGATCGGCTCCTTCTTCGCGTTCAGATGGGTGACGAAGTCCGCCAGGCCGCCCTCGTAGTAGTACGTCACGACCTTGGGCTCGCCGTTGATGTGGTCGGGCCGCTCGTCGGCGAGCTGGATCGTCAGGCCCTTGTTGAGGAAGGCCATCTCCTGGAATCGGCGTGAGAGCGTCTCGAAGTTCCAGGCGGTCGTCTCGAAGATCTCCGGGTCGGGCCAGAACGAGATCGTCGTGCCGTGGTCGTCGGTCGGCTCGCCCTTCTGCAGCGGGCCGGTCGGCTTGGCCGTGACGTACGACTGCCGCCAGACGTGCCCGTCGGTGCGGACCTCGACCTCGAGCCGGCTGGACAGCGCGTTGACGACCGAGGCGCCCACGCCATGCAGGCCGCCGGAGACCGCGTACGACTTGCCGTCGAACTTGCCGCCCGCATGCAGCACGGTGAACACGACCTCGACGGCCGGGCGGCCCTCGGCGGCCACTATGCCGACGGGGATGCCGCGGCCGTGGTCGAAGACGCGCACCCCGCCGTCGGCGAGCAGCGTCACCTCGATCCGGTCGTTGTAGCCGGCCAGCGCCTCGTCGACCGCGTTGTCCACGATCTCGTACACCAGGTGGTGCAGACCGCGCTCACCCGTCGAGCCGATGTACATGCCGGGGCGCTTGCGGACCGCTTCCAGGCCCTCGAGAACGGTGATAGAGCTTGCGTCGTAGGACAAGTGCGAAATCCTCCTGCCGCGGACACGCGGCGCCGGGCACCCTTGATTGGCTGCCCTCGCCGTGCCCGTCACCGTTGTGAGTGCCCCGATGCGCCCACCCAGGGGAGTCGGCTTCCAGGTGTGCCTGGGCCGGGGTGAGACAAACCGGACGTGTCCTTGAGTCCGCCTTCATTCTACCGTTCAGATCGACCGCGGGGGGCATTGACGGGGGCTGTGATGCCCTGTCGCTTGACGATCATGTTTTTGAGCACCCCCCACGTGGGACGGGGGTCGTCGCCTCAGGGGCGATTTTGAGCCGGTTCGACGTCCGGTCTCGGGTCTGGTGTGGCGGGTGTCCGGCTCAGCCGACTGTGCTCTTTGGTACGGCTCAGCGATACGTGTCCCGCGGTCCGCGCGAGCCGCGTACCCGCAGGCCGCCTTCCGGACGGGCCGATCCCCCGACCGGGCCACGCACCTTCACCTGCTTGACCGTTCCGTCGCCGAGTTCCTCATTCAGCCGCTTGACCAGCGTCGATGCCAGCAGGCGCACCTGCGTGGCCCAGGCCGTCGAGTCGGCGGTCACGATCACCTCGCCGTCCGCGAAGCTCTCGGGCCTGGTGTGCTCGGCCAGCCCGGGACCGACGATCTCGCGCCAGCGACCGAAGACACCTCCGATCGCGGCGGTCTGCTCCCAACCCCGATCGGCGAGCAGGTCGCGGATCGCCCGGCCGAACAGCTGCGGATCGCCGGAGTCCCGCCGCTGACCGCCGGGCCGGCGGCGCGGCTCGGTCCGGGGAAGCTGCCCGCGCCGGGCGGCGTCCGACTTGGCCTGTGCCAGCTTCTCCCGAGCCAGCGCCGCGCCCCGTACCGCGGCCATCTGCGTTTGGGGCGGTTGTCCACCGCCTGTGGATAAAGTAGGGGATTGAGCCGTGCCGAGAGAAGGTTGACGGGATTCAGGGGACGACCCGGGGGGTTCGGGCAGGGGACGTTCAGCGGACACGGGTCACGGTCCCTTCGATCACGTCGAATCGGGCCCCGGCGAGTTCGGGCGGCACGTCGCCGGCCACCGCCGCGGTGATGAGCACCTGCTCGGCGGGGGCGACGATCTCGGTGAGCCGCCTGCGCCGCTGGTCGTCGAGCTCGGCGAACACGTCATCGAGGATGAGCACGGGATCGCCGCCATCCGATCGGAGGAGGTCGTAGGCGGCCAGCCGGAGCGCCAGCGCGAACGACCAGGACTCGCCGTGGCTGGCGTAACCCCGGGCCGGCAACTCACCCAGCCGGAGCAGCAGGTCGTCGCGGTGCGGGCCGATCAGCGTGACACCGCGCTCCAGCTCGGTCCGGCGAACCTCGGCGAGGGCGGCGCGCAGCCGTTCAGCTATATCCTCACGAGTTATCCCCAATGGAGGTATATCTGTGGATAACTTTCCTTCGTCTGCCACGCTCCGATAGTCCAGATCCGCCAGCCCGGACGACGGGGCGAGCGTAGCGTAGGCCTTGGCCGCCATCGGACGCAGCGCGTCGACCAACTCCAGGCGGGCCGCGGTCAACTCGGCGCCGTGCCGTACGAGATGGGCGTCCCAGATCTCGAGAGTGGCCAGCACGTCTCCGGCCCCCGCGGCGGCGAACCCCGCCTCTTCGTCCTGCCTGCGGGCGCCGCGCCGCCTACCGCCGCCCGAAGCGGCGATCGTACGCAGCAGGGCGTTGCGCTGCTTCAACACGCGATCGTAGTCGGCGCGCACCCCGGCGAGCCGTGGGGCACGGGCGACCAGTAGCTCGTCCACGAAACGACGCCGCTCCGAGGGGTCACCCTTGACCAGCGCGAGATCCTCGGGGGCGAACAGCACGGTCCGCAGCAGGCCGAGCGCGTCGCGCGGCCGGGGAACCGGAGAGCGGTTCACCCTGGCGCGGTTGGCCCGTCCCGGGTTGATCTCCAACTCGATCAGCGCGCGGCGGTCGTCCTTGACGACGACAGACCGGATGACCGCCCGCTGCGCGCCGTGCCGTACGAGCGGGGCGTCGGTGGCGACCCGGTGACTCGAATGGGTGGCCAGGTAGCCCAGCGCCTCGACCAGGTTCGTCTTCCCCTGCCCGTTCGGGCCGACGAAGGCCGTGGGCCCGGGCTCGAGCATGAGCTCGACCCCGGCGTACGACCGGTAGTCGGTGAGGGAAAGGCTCGCCACATGCACGCCCGTAAGGCTAGCCCTCCCCACCCCCCACCTTGGCCGTGATCTTGCAGTTACTCGCAGACTTACCCTGTCACCTGGGAAAACACTTGCCGTGATCTTGCAGTTTCTCGCACAGATATGCGCTGACCTGGGGTTACCGTGTCCGTGATCTTGCAGTCGGGCGATCGAGCTGACTGCAAGATCACGGAAGCACTTCCCCCTGGTCGGCGCCTACGGCTGCGAGTTTCTGCAAGAGCATGAATGGAACAAGCGCAGGTGGAGTGTGCTGCGTGCGAGTAATCGCGAGATCACGGCAAGGGAGGGGGGACGTCGGCGCCGGGGGAGTCGGCGCCCTTGCCCGTCTGGCCCTCGCTCGAGGCGACCGCGTGGCCGCCGAACTGGTTGCGCAGCGCCGCGACCATCTTCATGGCCGGTGAGTCGGTCTGCCGGGACGTGAAGCGCGCGTAGAGGGCGGCTGTGATGGCCGGAAGGGGCACGGCGTGCTCGACCGCCGCCTGGACCGTCCACCGGCCCTCGCCCGAGTCCTCCGCATACCCCTTCAACTCGGCCAGATCCGGATCCTCCTCGAGGGCCCGGACCATCAGGTCGAGCAGCCAGGAGCGGATGACCGTGCCATGTCGCCAGCTCTTGAAGGTACCGACGATGTCCGTCACGGCTTCGCTGGCTTCCAGCAGTTCCCATCCCTCGGCGAAGGCCTGCATCATGCCGTACTCGATGCCGTTGTGGACCATCTTCGCGAAGTGTCCGCCGCCGACGCCCCCAGCACGGACGAAGCCGTCCTCACCCGCAGGTTTGAGCACCTCGAAGATCGGCATGAGCTGCCCGATGTGCTCGGGGGCGCCGCCGGCCATGAGCGCGTAGCCGTACTCCAGTCCCCAGACGCCGCCGCTGACGCCCACGTCGACGAAGCCGATGCCCTTCGCGTCGAGTTCGACCGCGTGCCGCTGGTCATCCTTGTAGTGCGAGTTGCCCCCATCGACGACGATGTCGCCGTCCGACAGCAGTTCTCCGAGTTGTTCGATGACGGCCCGGGTCGGATCGCCGGCGGGGACCATCACCCATACGGCGCGCGGAGGGTCCAGCCTCTCGACGAGCTCTTTGAGGCTGCCGGCATCGCTGATCGACGGGTCGCGGTCGTATCCGATGACCTCATGGCCGCCACGACGCAGCCGCTCGGCCATATTCCCGCCCATCTTGCCGAGCCCGATCATGCCGATCCGCATGTCAGCCACCCCTTAGCCGCAGCAACCATCCAAACCCGCCCGAAAGGCACGCGTACCCTAACGCGACGGGCCTATGCCCTCGCCCAGATCGTACGCCCGTGATCGCTCAGCAGATCAGCTCAAGAGATCAGCTCGACAGGCGGATCGGCATGATGAGGTAGCGGTAGTCCTCGACCGTACCGTCATCCACAGGTTTACCCCCGGTGAGGATCGCCGGCTTGGTGGAAGTGGTGAACTGCAGCCGCGCCACGTCGGAGTCGATCGCTCCGAGCCCCTCCAGCAGGTACTGGTGGTTGAACGCGATGTTGATCTCGTCACCGTCGAACTCGACCGGCAGCGCCTCCACGGCCTGTGCCTCGTCGCCGCTGCCCGCCTCCAGGACGACCTCGCCGCCGCGGAAGGTCAGCCGTACGGGGGTGTTGCGCTCGGCGACCAGCGCGACGCGTTTGACCGCCTCCACGAACGAGGCTGTGGACAAGTCCGCGTGCGCGGAGAACTCGGTGGGCAGCAGCGAGCGATACTTGGGGAACTCCGGGTCGAGAAGCCTGGTCGTGGTCCGCCTGCCCGAGCTGGAGAAGCCGATCATGCCCTCGCCGGTGCCGCCGACCGAACTGAGCGCGATCTCCACTTCCGCGCCCGTGCCGCCGAGCGCCTTGGCCGTCTCGGCGAGTGTACGGCCGGGGATCATCGCGATCGCCTGGAAGGCCGACTGCTCCGGCTGCCACTTCAGCTCCCGTACGGCCAGGCGGTAGCGGTCGGTCGCCGCGAGGGTCACCGTGTCGCCGTCGATTTCCATGCGGACACCGGTGAGCATGGGCAGCGTGTCGTCCTTGCCCGTCGCGACCGCGACCTGAGCGACGGCCGACGCGAACATGTCACTGCCCACCCGGCCGGCCGCCGGCGGCATGGACGGTAGCGAGGGGTAGTCCTCCACAGGCATGGTGAGCAGCGTGAACCTCGCGCTGCCACAGGTGACGACCGCCTTGGACCCCTCCACGACGAGGTCGACCGGCTGGGCGGGGAGCGCTCGGGTGATCTCAGCGAGGAGCTTGCCGGAGACGAGCACCACACCCGGCTCACCGGTCTGCAGATCGAGGGTCACTTCGGCCGAGACCTCGTAGTCGAAGCCTGAGAGCTTCAGCCGCTGGTCGTCGGTGACCTCGAGCCGCATGCCCGCCAGCACCGGCACCGAGGGCCGGGCCGGAAGGCTGCGCGCCGTCCACGCCACGGCCTCGGCGAGCACGTCGCGATCGATCCGGAACATCACGGTGGATCAGCCTCCTGGGTATCGGTGCTCCGTCAAGTCTTCCACCTCCCGAGACCCCGGTGCTCCAGAACCCGGGTACCTCCCCCGGCTGGGTGCCCCGGGCGTGATCGCTTGAGAAACCTGAGCACCTCCCGGAACCCTTCTATGGTTCTTGAGTTCTTCATTGAGAGAGAAAGCAGTCATCTTCTTAGGGGCGGTGGATATGTGGATTACTCGAGTTTTCGCAGCTCAGAGACAGTTCTTCATCCACCGGCCCTGTGGGTGAAGAGTGGATGAAGCGGCCTTCGCTGTGGGCGCGCGAACTGTGCCCACAGCGCTTCCCCAACTTGGAGGGCCGTCATCCACGAGTAATCCACGATGTTTCCACCGGTTATCCACCGGGTAGGAGTCCGTTTTGTGCCTGCGGAAATCGCTACGCACAGGGCATCCCCAGGATGTCCACGGGTCTTCCCCAAGAAATCCCCAGGCTTTCCCCATGTTCGTCCACAACGCCGCATGGCGATCTTCCAGGGGATGTCAGGGTGAAGTAGTCGCGAGCGAGCCGCGGATGGGCACCCTGATGCGATCCACAGGGATATCCACAGGCTGTGAATCAAGCGTTGCGTGCTCGCTGCTTGACGCGCGTCGTCAGCTCGTTGACCTGGTTGTACATTGATCGACGCTCGGCCATGAGTGACCGTATCTTCCGCTCGGCGTGCATCACGGTCGTGTGATCCCGACCACCGAACTGCTGGCCGATCTTCGGCAGAGAGAGGTCCGTCAGCTCACGCGCCAGATACATGGCGATCTGGCGGGCGGTGACCAAGGCTCGTGAACGGGAGCTGCCGCACAGGTCGTCGAGCGAGACCCCGAAGTATTCGGCCGTCGTCGACATGATCAGAGAGATGGTGATCTCTGGGCTGGCATCCTCGCTGATCAGGTCCTTGAGGACGACCTCGGCGAGCTGGATGTCCACGGACTGCCGGTTCAGGCTGGCGAACGCGGTGACCCGGATCAGGGCCCCCTCCAGCTCCCGGATGTTCGTCGCGATGCGGCTCGCGATGTATTCGAGCACGTCGGGCGGCGCGGCCAGCCCCTCCTGTATCGCCTTCTTACGCAGGATCGCGATGCGGGTCTCCAGCTCGGGCGGCTGGACATCGGTGATCAGCCCCCACTCGAACCGGTTGCGCAGCCGGTCCTCCAGTGTCATGAGCTGCTTGGGCGCGCGGTCGCTGGATATGACGATCTGCTTGCTGGCGTTGTGGAGGGTGTTGAAGGTGTGGAAAAACTCCTCCTGGGTCTGCTCCTTACCCTCCAGGAACTGGATGTCGTCCACGAGCAGGATGTCGACCGCGCGGTAGCGGGCACGGAACCCGTCCGCCTTGTGGTCGCGGATGGAGTTGATGAAATCGTTGGTGAACTCCTCAGAGCTCACATAACGCACTCTGGCACCCTCATAGAGGTGCTGGGCGTAGTGGCCGATCGCGTGGAGCAGGTGGGTCTTGCCCAGGCCGGAGTCGCCGTAGATGAACAGCGGGTTGTACGCCTTGGCGGGAGATTCGGCGGCGGCGACGGCGGCCGCGTGGGCGAAACGATTGCTCGCCCCGATGACGAACGTCTCGAAGGTGTACTTCGCGTTGAGCCGGGCCGGCTCGCTCGAGGTCCGCCCGCCGCCACCGCGCACGTCCCACCGGTTGTGCGAGGGCTCGGGCTTCGGCGGGGGCTCGGGTGAATATCCGCCGGTCCGCTGTGGGTAATCCTGCCCGCCGTACGGCCCGGACTCCCGTCGCGCGGAGTCGTCCTCGGCGTAAGGAGGACGCTGTCCCTGTGGGTGGGGCTGTGGATATTCGACCTGCCGAGGCGGCTGCAGCCCGCTCTGCCCGGTCTGCCCGGTGCCCACGCCGGACCGGCCCGTGGCGGCGGTGTTCTGCCCGTAGGAGGCGGCACTGTTCTGCCCGTAGGAGGCGGCGCCTGGATCGACCATCACCGCGATGCGCACCGGCTGCCCCAACTCCTGTGCGAGCGCGTGCGCGATCAGCGGGCGGAGCCGTACTTCCAGGACCTCCTTGGCGAAGTCGTTGGGGGCGGCCAGGAGGATCGTGTCGTTGATCAGCCCGGAGGGCTGCGTCATCTGGAGGAAAGCGCGCTGCTGCCCGGAGACGCCCTCGTCGAACAGGGTCGCGAGCGCCCGAGCCCATACAGCGTTGAGATCGACGCTATCCATGGCCCGGCCACTCCTCCCGTTACGCGGTCCCCGCTCGTACGCCGCGATCCCAGCTCGCCCCGTCCGGAGGTTTCCGGTTGACCCTCCGCACGGATGATCCACATCTGATCCACATGATGTGGACAGTCCCGCACATTCTGCCCAGGCGCATCCATACTGATGGAGGGAATGGCCGGAGGGCCGACAGTATCGGTGTGCACAACCCGCGTTCAAGACGTTGTCCACAGCCTAACGGGCCGAAGTCGCTGCCGTAGTCGCTTGTTCTTTCCCATCCCGGTCGCCTGGACGAGGCCCGCTCGTGGGCGGGCGGAGCGCCTGCGGAGCGTGGGAAGGCCAGGTGGACGGGAGACGCGGGTAAGGTGGTCCAGGTGCGGCGTCTGGGTGCGGTGGCGTCTGACTTGACAGTGTCTGGTTTGACCTGGCAGGAGGTCGACCCGTAACGTATTCCGGTCGGCTAATCACGCGACGGCTTTTTCGCATGCCCGCGCATCTGACGAGCCGCGACCTTGGAATGTAGCGCGTCCGCGGAACCTCCGCGGACGTAACTGAAGCCTGGAGCCCACCCGTGAGCAAGCGTACTTACCAGCCGAACAACCGTCGCCGCGCGAAGACCCACGGCTTCCGGCTGCGCATGCGCACCCGGGCCGGCCGCGCGATCCTGGCCGCCCGTCGCCGCAAAGGCCGCGCCGAGCTGGCGGTCTGACGACGCGAGGCCGCCCGCCGTGCCCGGGGACCGATGATTCGGCCCCGGAGCGGTGGGCGGCAGCCGTAAACAGCCGTAAACAGGGGAAGTCCGGGTGCTGCCGTCCGCGTCGCGGATGCGACGGGGTGAAGAGTTCGCCGACGCGATCCGCCGGGGGCGACGCGCCGGTCGTCCCATGCTGGTCGCACACCTGAAGACAGACGAGGCCGATGTGCCGCCGCTGGTGGGTTTCGTCGTCAGCAAGGCGGTCGGTGGCGCCGTGGTCAGGAACCGCGTCCGGCGCAGGCTCAGACACCTCATGCGGACCCGCCTGACGGCGATTCCGCGAGGTAGCCTGCTTGTGGTACGGGCCAATCCACCGGCCGCGTCCGCGCGAAGCGAGCATCTGGCCGCCGAACTCGACGTCGTGCTGGATCGTTTACTCCGGCGGCGTGGGCCGGACCTGACGGACGGACGATCATGACAGCGGAGCACCCTTTCCCTGCGCGAGGCGTCGCGCCGGAGGAGGCAGAGGGGCGTGCCGGTCCGGTCGCCCGTGTGCTGCTCGCCCTGATCAAGTTCTACCGGGCCTTCATCAGCCCGGTTCTCGGACCGAGATGCCGGTTCGAGCCGTCCTGCAGCGCGTACGGCCTGGAGGCGATCGCCGTACACGGCGCGGTGCGCGGAGTATGGCTGACCGTCAGGCGGATCGGGCGGTGTCATCCGTTCCATCCTGGTGGTTTCGATCCGGTGCCCCCACGCCGAGTCCGGTCTCACGACGAAACGCAAGGGAGCTAGCTCGGTGGAGCTGCCATTCCTCAACTGGCTGTATACGGCAGTGGCCTGGGTGATCACCCATATCCACGCGGGCTACAGCTTCTTCATCCCCTCCGACAGCGGACTGAACTGGGCGCTGACCATCATCACGCTGACCGTGCTGATGCGCCTGCTGATCTTCCCGCTGTTCATGAAGCAGATGCGCTCCTCGCGGAAGATGCAGGAGCTCGCGCCCAAGGTTCAGGAACTGCGTAAGCGGTACAAGAACGACAAGCAGCGCATGAACCAGGAGGTCATGCGCCTCTACCAGGAGGCGGGGGCCAACCCGCTGGGTGGCTGCCTCCCGGTCGTCGCACAGTTCCCGATCTTCATCTCCATGTTCACGGTGCTGCGAGCCATCGCCGAGGACCGTGCCGTGTTCGGCATGACCCAGGAACTCGTGACGAGCATGCGGGCCGCGCACGTCTTCGGCGCTCCCCTGCCGGCGACCTTCTTCACCAGCGCGGTCGACATCAAGGCCCTGGAGGCCGATCCGCTCGTGACGAAGATCGTGCTGGCGGTCTTCGTGGCCATCAGCTCGTGCACCACCTTCCTCACCGTCCGGCAGAGCGTGAAGCGCTCGATGGCGCAGATGCCGGACAACCCGATGGCGCAGCAGCAGAAGATCCTGATGTACGTCTCGCCGCTGTTCGCCATCTTCAGCCTGAACTTCCAGCTCGGTCTGATCCTCTACTGGGTGACCACCAACCTGTGGACTCTCGGCCAGCAGCACTGGTTCTACGCGCGCCATCCCATGCCGGTCGTGGATGAGAAGGGTAATGTCGTCACGCCCGAGCCCAGCCACGGCATCTTCGGCAAGGTGCTCGGAAAGCCCAAGGCCGAGTCTCCGGAACCCGCACCCGAGCCGAAGATCGTCCGTCAGCAGCCGACGCGGCAGCCTCGCAGCAAGCGCACCGGCAGCAAGAAGTCGTAGGAGAAGGAGAGTCCGGACGTGACCGAAGCTGAGGAGACCCTCAAGCCTGCTCCCGACGTCGAAGCCCTCGAACAGGAGGGTGAGATCGCGGCCGACTATCTGGAGGGACTGCTCGACATCGCCGACATGGACGGCGACATCGATATGGACGTCGAGGGCGACCGCGCCATGGTCTCGATCGTCGGCGTCAAGGGAACCGAGCTCGTCGGTCCCGACGGAGAGGTGCTGGAGGCGCTGCAGGAGTTGACCCGTCTCGCCGTGCACCGCCATACGGGGGAACGCTCCCGGCTCATGCTCGACGTCGGCGGCTTCCGTGAGCGCCGCCGCGCCGAGTTGACGAAGATCGGTAAGGCGGTCGCCGGGGATGTGAAGCGCAGCGGGCAGCCGAAGGCGCTGGAGCCGATGACGCCGTTCGAGCGGAAGGTCGTGCACGACGCCGTCGCGGCCGCCGGCCTGCGCAGCGAGTCCGAGGGCGAGGAACCCAACCGGTTCGTGGTCGTCCTCCCCGCCTAGGGAGTGGTTCCAAAACATCCCCTGGCTTCTTCACCATCCCCGGCTCGCAGAGCTTTCACCCGCCGAAGGCCGCCGGTCCTGCTTCACGGACCGGCGGCCTTCCGCATCCTGTACGTCTCTGCGCGCCCGGCAGGTAGGGGACGACTACTCTTGGCCCTGAGCGTTCCCGAATGAGTTGAGTGATGACGGAGAGTAACGAGCTGGCTGGGCTGCCTGAGCCGTCCATGCCCCATGAGCCATCCAGGCCCCATAAGCCACATGAGCCGGCGCCGGAGGCACCCGCGGCGGCCCCGGAGGTCTTTCCCGGTGAGACGATCCAGCAGGCGCGGATGTTCGCCGAGATGCTCGCCGGGCCAGGCGTGGTCCGTGGGCTGCTCGGCCCTCGTGAGGTGCCCAGGATCTGGGATCGGCACCTGCTGAACTGCGCTGTCGTGGCGGATGCCGTTCCTCCCGACGCGGCGCTGGTCGACATCGGATCAGGAGCCGGGCTGCCCGGCCTGGTCCTGGCGATCGTCCGCCCCGATGTCAGGGTGACCCTCCTGGAGCCGCTGCTGCGTCGCACCACCTTTCTCTCCGAATGCGTCGAGATGCTGAAGCTGGACAACGTCGAGGTGCTTCGCGGGCGGGCCGAGGAGTTGGCGCGCAAGCGACTCTTCGATGTGGCGACGGCACGGGCGGTGGCCCCACTCGACCGACTGCTCGCCTGGTCGATGCCCCTGCTGCGCGAGGGCGGCGAATTACTGGCGATGAAGGGGGATCGGGCCGCGGAGGAGATCGAGGCGGCGAGATCGCAAATGAGATCCTCTGGGGCGAGATCGGTCGAGCTTGTTACGGTGGGTCGCGGTAGGGTCGAGCCGCCCGCCACACTCGTTCGCGTGGTCGCCGGGCGATCCCCCATCGTGAGTGGTCGGCGGCGACGGAAGAGGTGAAGCGTCGTGCCGGGTCTGGTGACGTCCCAAGTGGCGGCCGGTCTGGGTTGGCCGGAGAGTCCTCTCGCCCTACCCTGGGAGATCGCGGCAACTGGTCGTCCGTCAGGTGTCGGCTGGCCGGGTCGCGCCGCTTCACAGGTCGAAAGGACGACGACCGTGCCCCAGACCCCCCTTGATTCTGACGATTCGCCGCTGGTACGAGAGGCTCTGAGTTCTGTGGTTTCACGTGAAACAGCCGCACCCCCACAGGCGGCTGCGTCTTCCGTCGGTTATTCGACGCGCCGGGAAGGGGAGTGGCCGCGACCGCCCAGGTGCCGGGTGATGACCGTGGCCAACCAGAAGGGCGGGGTGGGGAAGACCACCACGGCCGTGAACCTTGCCGCGGCCCTGTCCATGCATGGACAGCGTGTGCTGGTGGTCGACCTGGACCCGCAGGGCAACGCATCGACCGCATTGGCGACCGAGCACCGTGCGGGAACGCCATCGGTCTACCACGTGCTCGTCGACGACCTCCCACTGTCCGGGATCGTCAAGCCGGTTCCCGAGATGCCGAACCTGTTCTGCGCGCCGGCGACCCTCGACCTGGCCGGCGCTGAGATCGAGTTGGTGCCGATGGTGGGGCGGGAGACCCGGCTCAAGCGAGCCCTCGGCGCGTTCGACGCGATGGAGTTCGACTACATCCTCATCGACTGCCCGCCCTCTCTCGGACTGCTCACGGTCAACGCGATGGCGGCGGCCCAGGAGGTGCTGATCCCCATCCAGTGCGAGTACTACGCGCTGGAGGGACTCAGCCAGCTCCTGAAGAACGTCGAGCTGGTACGGGCCCATCTGAACCCGGCGCTGGCGGTGTCGACGATCTTGCTGACCATGTACGACGGACGTACGAGGCTCGCGGCGCAGGTGGCCGACGAGGTGCGCTCGCATTTCGGTGACACCGTACTGAACTCGGTCATCCCGCGGAGCGTGCGCGTGTCGGAGGCGCCGAGCTACGGGCAGTCGGTCATGACGTACGACCCGGGGTCGAGCGGTGCCATGGCGTACAGCGACGCGGCCAGGGAAATGGCCCACCGTGCCGCTGCTTTGGCCGAGGCCTGACCGGCTTCGCGCGACTGTTTCACGTGAAACGGGTAAGCCGGAGTGCCGCGATGCTCATGGCGGAGCCACTACGGCGGTAACCTCTCCTGGTGTGCATAGAGTGCCCAGCGTTCCACAGACAAGTCGGTGCGCTGGGCACCGCCTTCTGTGCGGGTGTCGCGGGTGGGTAAGGGAGCAGCGGTGAGCCAGCAGCGTCGGGGACTGGGCAAGGGACTTGGGGCGCTGATCCCCACGGGACCGATCGTCGATCCGGATGCGCCGGCGAGTGCACCCTCGGCGGGAACGGCCGACTCCGGGCTGGAGCCGGCCGTCTCAGGACTGAAGCCGGTCGATGGCGCCTACTTCCAGGAGATCCCGGTCACCGCGATCTCCCCCAACCCTCGCCAGCCGCGCGACATCTTTGACGGTGAGCGCCTGGATGAGTTGGCCGAGTCCATCAAGGAGGTCGGTCTGCTCCAGCCAGTGGTTGTGAGATCCACCGGATCCGGACGTTTCGAGCTCATTATGGGCGAGCGGCGGTGGCGGGCCTCGCAGCTTGCCGGGCTGGATCGGGTGCCGGCCATCGTGCGGAGCACTCAGGATGATGAGATGCTGCGGGAGGCGCTCATCGAGAACCTCCAGCGCGAGCAACTCAACGCACTGGAGGAGGCGGCGGCCTACCGGCAACTCCTCGACGACTTCGGCGCGACCCATGAGGTGCTGGCCAAGAAGGTCGGCCGGTCCCGGTCGCACATCACCAACACGCTGCGCCTGCTGAACCTCCCGCCCAACGTTCAACTCCGCGTCGCGGCCGGCACCATCAGCGCGGGACACGCGCGGGCACTGCTGCCACTCGATGACTCGGCGTCCATGGACCGGCTCGCGAGCCGGATCATCGCTGAGGGCCTGTCCGTCCGGACCGTCGAGGAGATCGTGGCGCTGGGTGAGGCGACGGCGGGTCCCGCGCCGCGGAAACCTCGGGCGAAGCAGCCGACGGCGCCGGCCCTCCGGACGCTTGCCGACCGTCTGTCGGACCACTTCGAGACCCGAGTGAAGGTCGATCTCGGTCGCCGCAAGGGACGGATCGTGGTGGAGTTCTCCACCATCGACGATCTGGAGCGCATCATCGGCACGATGGCCCCCGAGGCCGCGAACTCGATGCGTGGCCTCGCCGAGGAGTAGTCCATCCGGCTCCGAGAGAAGACGAAGCCGGCCTGTTTCACGTGAAACAGCGCCTCTCGATTGCCCGGGACAGCTGTAACGGTTCAAATCAGCTATGAGACACGCTTCAGCGAGCTGGAACCGCATCGGAGGCTCCACATCGACGATCCGCGGCCGAGTGGGCAGAGCTACCAGGGCGTGGTGGCGCAGACACGGGATTCCTGGGCGATCTCGCAGCCGAGTGAGACGGTAGGAGAGTCCTGCCGATCTCGCGTTCGGCCAACCGCTGGGGCGCCCCAGCACCTTTTGGATGGGGTCCCGCTCACCGAGCTCGTCAACCGACCGTTCACCCGGCGGCCCGGCTGGTCCCTCCACCTGTCTGGCGGCTGGACGGGATCGGGTCAGCCGGCGTAGGCACAGGCGCCTCTACGTGTTTCACGTGAAACACGACCTAGCCGCGTTGGGCGGCGATTTCCAGGAGACCGCGGCAGAGGATGCCGAGATCGCGTCCCGCCGCCTCGGCGGCCATGGGCAGGAGCGAGGTCTCGGTCATGCCCGGCGCCACGTTCACCTCAAGAAAGTAGGGACGGCCGGAGGCATCGACGATGAGGTCCGTTCGGGAGATGTCACGCAGCCCGAGTGCCGTGTGCGCGGTGACCGCCATGGCGGCGCACGCCTCGGTCTCTTCCTCCGTCAGCCGGGCCGGCGCGAAGAACTCGGTGCGCCCGGCGGTGTAACGAGCTGAGTAGTCGTAAACGCCGCCGTCCGGCAGGATCTCGACCGGTGGCAGCGCGACGGGCCCGTCTCCGAGGTCCACCACGGAGACGGCCACCTCGACGCCCTGGACGTACTTCTCGATGAGCGCGGTGTCTCCGTACGCGAAACATCCGACCATGGCGGGGGGTAGTTCCTCGGCGCTGCGCACGATGGACGCCCCGAGAGCGGAGCCGCCCCGCGACGGCTTGACGAAGAGCGGCAGTCCGAGGCGGTCCACGATCCGCGCGAGCACAGCCGACGCGCCCAGGTCATGGAAGGTCTCCTTGGGCAGCGCGACCGAGTCGGGGGTGTGCAGGCCCCAGGATCCGACGACCGCCTTGGCCGTCGGCTTGTCGAACGCCACATGGCAGGCGTCCGGGGTCGCGCCTACATAGGGCACGCCGAGGAGTTCCAGCACGGACCGGATGGCGCCGTCCTCCCCGGCACCGCCGTGCAGGGTGACGAACGCGGCGTCCGGCGGGTCGGCCAGCACCGCGGGCACGAGGGTGGCGTCGGTGTCGCGCGTCTCGACGTCCACCCCTGCGGCGCGGAGAGCCTCGGCGACGCGCCGGCCGGAGCGGATCGAGACCTCGCGCTCATAGGAAAGGCCGCCCGCGAGGACGAGCACGTGCCCGAGGTCACTCATGCTCCGGCCTCTCGGGCAGCTCGTGGACGCGTTGGGACGGCACTCGGAAACATCGTCGACTCGCTCACCAGGGAGCCCTTTCTCGCTGCTGAAATCGGGTACGGCCAGCCTAAATCAGGCCAGGGAGTGTCCCGTAGATCTTCTTGCCTGCTGCGGTCGCTACGGCAAAGATCTACGGAACACTCCCTGGTGCCCGTTCGCAGCCTCAGGCGAGGTCGGGGCCCGGCGTGTCGACGCCCTTGTGCGACGTCGGGGCCCCGGTGCCGAAAGTGTCCCGCATACGCAGTTCCTGCTCGATCACTCCGGCGAGACGGCGTACGCCTTCGCGGATGCGGTCGGGCTGCGGATAGCAGTACGACAGACGCATGTGCCGCGCGCCGCCGCCGTCCGCGTAGAAGCCGGTCCCGGGCACGAACGCGACCCGCTCGGCGATCGCTCTCGGCAGGATCGCCTTCGAGTCGAGCCCCTCGGGAAGGGTCATCCATACGAAGAACCCGCCATTGGGCCGGGTCCACGAACAGCCGGGCGGCATGAGCACCTCGAGCGAGCCGAGGAGCGCGTCCCGTCGCTCGCGGTAGAGCTCACGGAACGTCTTGATCTGCTCCCGCCAGGGCTGGGTGGCGAGATATTGCCCGACCGCGAGTTGGGTGAAGGTCGAGTGCGACAGCACCGCGGACTCCATCGCCAGGACCAGCTTCTCGCGGATCGCGTGCGGGGCGAGCGCCCATCCCACCCGGAAGCCTGGGGCGAGGGTCTTGGAGAACGAGCCGAGGTACACCACGCCGTCGGCGTCGTCCGCCCGCATCGTGCGCATCGGCTCCCCGTCGAATCCGAGGAGTCCGTACGGATTGTCCTCCACGATGAGCACCCCGGCACGCCGGCAGATCTCCAGCACCTGGCGGCGGCGTACCTCGTTGAGCGTCACGCCCGCCGGATTCTGGTAGGTGGGGATGGTGTAGAGGAACTTGATGCGGCTGCCGGCCGCCCGCAGGGCGTGGATGGTCTGCGCGAGGGACTCGGGGATGAGCCCCTGGTCGTCCATCGCGACATGCACCACGTTGGCCTGGTAGGCGCTGAACGTGCCGAGCGCGCCGACATACGACGGCCCTTCGGCCAGCACGACGTCGCCGGGGTCGATGAAGATGCGGGTGATCAGGTCGAGGGCCTGCTGCGAGCCGACCGTGACGACCACGTCGTCGGGCCTGGCCTCGATGCCCTCCAACCGCATGACATCGCAGATCTGCTCACGCAGGTCCGGGTCGCCCTGGCCCCCGCCGTACTGCAGCGCGACGGCGCCCCGCTTCGAGACCAGGTCGGCGACCAGTTCGCCGACCATGTCGAGGGGGAGGGCTGTGACGTACGGCATGCCGCCGGCGAGCGAGACCACTTCCGGACGCGACGCGACGGCGAACAGAGCTCGGACTTCGGAGGCGACCATCCCGGTAGCTCGGGCGGCGTACCGGTCGACGTAGGCGTCAATGCGCGACCCATGGGGTGCGTTCGTCCGACCGCGATCAAGCTCTTGATCCACGGTCCACCTCCGATCATATAGCCGAGAAATCCAGATTACGGTAACGCGGCACGCCGATAACACCAGGGTGTTGGCGACCAACCGTTCCTCTGCTCGCCCTTCCATGCCACGGGTGTGCGGAGTTCCCATCCGGACGATCGGCATTCACCCCGTTGGAAAAGGGAACGTACGGAACAACGGATGCGGCGGACGTTCGTGTCGGCTACCCGCCCGGGCCCGATCACTGGGTTACGATGCGACCTGGAGACGCCGTATTCGCGCGCTTTTCTGGCAAGACTCCTGGGCGGGGATTGGGGCATCACGTGTCGCGTCGGCTGGTCAACGTCACCCTTGACAATCTCGATGACCTGCCACGCCGGTGCAGGCGCTGCGTGTTCTGGGAACTCGACCCGGTGAGCGGCGAACGCGCCGCGGAGGTCGGCGACCCGGGCCTGGAGAAGGAGGCGTGGATGTCCGCGACCCTGCTGGAGTGGGGGAGCTGCGGAAAGATCGCTTACGTGGACGGGGCAGCGGCCGGTTTCGTGCTCTACGCCCCGCCGCTCTACGTGCCGCGCTCGGTGGCGTTCCCGACCTCGCCGGTGAGTTCCGATGCCGTGCTGCTGATGACCGCGCACATCGTTCCTGAGTTCTCCGGGGGTGGGCTCGGCCGGATGCTCGTCCAGGGGGTCGCCAAGGATCTCACCCGCCGGGGTGTGCGCGCGATCGAGGCGTTCGGCGACCTGAAGTGGGAGCAGCCGGGCTGTGTGCTGCCCGCCGAGTACCTGCTCGCGGTCGGGTTCAAGACGGTGCGCCCGCACCTGCGCTTCCCCCGGCTCCGCCTGGAGCTCAAGACGGCCGTCTCGTGGCGTGAGGACGTCGAGGTGGCGCTGGAGAGGCTGCTGGGGTCCATGTCGCCGGAGCGAGCGCTTCGGCCCGTCTGAGTCGTCCTCAGATGGTCGTCATGTACGGCCCGCACGACTCCGGTCCCATCACCGCCGTCATGCGGGGGAATTCGCTGGGAAACGGTGAAGCCCCTGCCACCGTTCGGTAGGCCACCGCCGGGGAGAGGGGCTTCGATGCGCGGGAGGAGACCCGTCAGAGGACGTCTTCGAGCTCGCGGAGCAGCATGGCCTTCGGCTTGGCGCCGATGATCTGCTTCACGACCTCTCCACCCTTGTAGACGTTCATCGTCGGGATCTGAAGCACGTTGTAGTCGCGCTGCGTCTGCGGGTTCTCGTCGATGTTCAGCTTGACGATCGTCAGCTTCTCGGCCTGCTCCGTCGCGATCTCCTCCAGGATGGGTGCGACCTGGCGGCAGGGACCGCACCACTCGGCCCAGAAATCGACGAGGACGGGCTTGTCGCTCTTGAGGACCTCGGCCTCGAAGTCGGCGTCGGTCACGCTCTTGATGGCGCCCAAGGTATCTCTCCCTTGATGTGTGTGGTCGGGATGCGTGTGGTTGGGTTCCAACCGCAGGGATCGCCCCCGCATTCCCGTACGGCCCGTCCGGTCCGGGGCCGTACAAGCCCTGCCGGTCAGTTGTGCCCGGCGAGCCAGCGTTCGGCGTCGATGGAAGCTGCGCAGCCCGTCCCGGCGGCGGTGATGGCCTGACGATAGGAGTGATCGACCACGTCGCCGGCCGCGAACACGCCCTCGACGTCGGTCCGCGCGCTGGGCGACTCCACAGCGATGTAGCCCTGCTCATCGAGTGCCACCTGGCCCTTGACCAGTTCCGTACGCGGATCGTGGCCGATGGCGATGAAGACGCCCGCCACGGCCAACTCGGTCTCCTCGCCGGTCTTCACGTTCCTGACGCGGACTCCGGAGACCCGTTCCTCACCGAGGATGTCGGCGACCTCGCTGTCCCAGACGAAGCGGATCTTCTCGTCGGCGAACGCGCGGTCCTGCATGATCTTGCTGGCGCGCAGCGTGTCGCGCCGGTGGATGACGGTGACAGATCGGGCGAACCGGGTGAGGAAGGTCGCCTCCTCCATCGCGGTGTCACCGCCGCCGACGACCACGATGTCCTGGTCGCGGAAGAAGAAACCGTCGCAGGTGGCGCACCAGGAGACGCCGCGGCCGGACAGGCGCTTCTCGTTGGCCAGGCCCAGCTCGCGGTAGCCCGACCCGGTCGCCAGGATCACGGCCTTGGCGTGGAAGGTGTCGGTGTAGGTCTTCACCACCTTGGGATCGGCTTTGAGGTCGACCTCGATCACGTCGTCGGCCACCAGCTCGGCCCCGAACCGCTCCGCCTGCTTGCGGAAGTTGTCCATCAGGTCCGGCCCCATGATCCCGTCGGGAAAGCCCGGGAAGTTCTCCACATCTGTGGTGTTCATCAGGGCGCCACCGGCGGTCACCGAGCCCTCGAACACGAGTGGCTTGAGATCGGCGCGTGCCGCGTAGACGGCGGCGGTGTAGCCGGCCGGGCCCGACCCGATGATGATCACATTACGGACGTCGCTCAACGGACTCGCCTTCCCGAGATCCTGCGGTTGTACTGGCCTCAACCGATCCTAGGACCCGCCGATTCCCTTCTCCTAAATGACCGACGGAAAGGGCGAAGCCCGCCGCGGTTCGCGGCGGGCTTCGCGGGATCACACGAGGGGTCAGCGCCAGGTGGCGAGACCCTCGGGCCGCAGGGTCTTGCAGTTGTCGTCCACGACGACCACCCGGACCGCGTTGATCGTCTTGTCCTCCCAGAAGGCCATGATCGTGGCCTCGTTGCCGTTGTAGAAGGCCTTGTCCACGCCGATGGGCTTGCGGTCGAGCTGGTTGGAGAACCGCTTCACGCACTTGTCGAGGCCGTCGTCGGCGCTGCCGAAGATCGGCGCGGGGCCGAAGTAGTCCACCAGTGGTCCGCCCAGCTCGCTGCTCGTGTAGTTGTAGCCGCTCGCGTAGACCGAGTAGGCCACCTGTGCCTGGTGGGTCTTGGTCGGCTCGGTGCTCGAGGTCCCCTGTGCCACCGTGTTCCGCGGCGGCGTGCCGCCAGAGGGGAGCAGGCTGTTCACCAGCCCGGCCGCCCCGGCGACGACGGCGGTGGCCGCGGCGACCGCGACCGGCATCGCCCAGAGGCGGCGGCGCGAGGTCTTCCCGCGCCTGGCCGGCACGATCGTCCCGTCCTCGGCGACCACGCCCAACGGGACGGGCGCCGGTTCGGCCGGGACAGAACCGTTCGAAACGGGGCTGACGGAGAGGGGCTCCGGTTCCGGAACGACCTCCAGCCAGGGCCGTTCCGGCCGGACCGGTGTCGATCGATTCTGTGCCGTTTGGGACTGTGCCGATTGAGTCTGGGGCTTCGTCTCCCATGGCGCGTCCGCCATGAGGCGGTCCCAGTCCGGCGCCTCGGCGGCCAGCGCCCTGTCGATTCGCATCGCGACACCCAGCGGCATCGCCGGCACCGGAACCGCCGCCAGGAGTTCGCGAACCGAAGCCAGGTCGGCCAGGCTCTCCCCGCAGGGGTCGCAGACCGCGAGATGCTCGCGGACCCGCCGGGCCGTGGTGTCGTCTAGGAGGCCTTCCGCCAGTTCGGCGAGAACCTCCAGGTCGTAATGCGTGTCACCCGTCACGAAGTTCTGCTCCCTTCCCGGATGAGACGCGGGACAAGTCAGTTCGGTTCCGTAGATGAGCAAGAACCGGGACAAGTTTCGCTCGGCCGCGGGCGCAGCGGCTCTTCACGGTCCCGGCGGGCACGCCGAGCACGGCGGCGGCGTCGTCCACCGAGTAGCCCATCATGTCCACAAGCACCAAGGCCGCCCGCTGGTCGGCGGGCAGCAGCTTGAGCGCGGCGGTGACCTCCAGCGACACATCGCGCTCGCCGGCCTGGTCGGTCAGCGGGGCGTCCCGCTCCGCGGCCTCGATCAACTCGTCGTCGGCGACCGGCCGGATCGTCTTGCGGCGCATCCGGTCGAGGCAGGCATTGACCACGATCCGGTGCAGCCAGGTCGTGACGGCGGCCTCGCCGCGGAAGCTCTCCGCCTTGCGGTACGCGGAGACGAAGGCGTCCTGTACGGCGTCGGCCGCCTCGTCGGGGTCGCCGAGCGTCCGCAGGGCGACCGCCCACATGCGGTCGCGGTGGCGCTTGACGATCTCGCTGAACGCGTGCGGATCCCCGCCGATGTGGCGGGCCAGCAGATCGGCATCCGACGGCGCCGGCCGTACGGCGCGCTCAGCCGTTGGGGGATTGTCTGGTGGGGAATTCACAAGGCCCTGCTATGCCGATCCGGGAGAATGAACCGTTACCTCGTAAATGGTGCCACGATACTTGCCCTCATAGGGCGGAAGACGCGTAAACCAGATCACAACGTACTGCCCGGTCGTGGCCTTGTCCGGGGTGAGGGTCACGGAACCGGAGGTGTTCTCGGCCTTGGCGACCGTCTTCAACGAGCCGAGATCAGCGGCGTCGCCCACCTTCAACTGGACACTCGCGCCGGGGGCGCTGCCCAGGGAGACGGCCACGTCAGAGATCGGAATCGGCTTGCCCATGTCGAGGATCAGGCCGACGCCGTCTTTGAGACGGCCCAGGTCGGCACTGTTGTAGCTCGTCGTGTGCCATTCGGTGGAGGGCTTGCCGTCGACGGCGAGGGGGGCGAGATCCGGGTTCTCGACCTTGTCGTCGCCCAGCGGGTCGAATCCGGTCGCGCTCACCGGCTTGACGGTCACCGGCTTGTGCGTGGCGGCCGACTGGGACGGCTCAGCCGACCGGGTGGTCTTCGGCGCGTTGCCCAGGTTCTTGCCCACGGTCCACGCGCCGACGCCGACGGCGGCCATGACCAGCAGAACGATGACGGTGAGCAGGATCTTGCTCGCGGTGCCGGTGGTCTGCTGCGGCCCGCCCGTGCCCCAGCTGGAGCCGTTCCAGGCGGGCCCGGAGTTCCAGTCAGGCGTCGGACCCAGCGGTGGGGGCTGGGCCGGGGAGGCGGTCATCCCGTCCGGGGCCCCGTCACGCAGGTTCAGCGCGGGCGGGGCGGTGGTCACCGGCGCGGGAGCCGGCCGCGGCACCTCGGCGAGGGCCTCGGCCACCTCGGCGGGAGTCGAGAGCGGCGGCCGCCCCCGCTTGGGCTCCTGCAGCAGCGCACGGCAGGTGATGGCGTCGAGATAGCCGGGGACTCCGGCCGTGACCTGACGGGGCGTGCATATCTTGCCGTCGTCCGTGGGGGCGGCGGGCAGGCCGCAGTCCTCTTCACCGGGCCAGTGACCGGTCACCGCGGCGTAGAGCAGCCGGCCCAGGCCCTCCGCGTCCTCGCGGGCGGCGTCCTCCCCCGCCTCCAGACCGAGGATCGCGGCGTCCACGGCGAGACCGAGCAGCTTGACGGTGCCACCCGTGGTCCACATGAGGCGCTCGGGCGTGAGGTGCAGGTGGGTGAGCCCCGCCTCGTGGGCGTGGGCCAGCGCCTCGGCGGCCTCGGCTACCAGGGCGGCCCCGCGTTCGGGTTCGACGGCCCCGTTCGACAGCAGGTCGAGCAGAGACTCCCCGCTGACCCACTCGCTCACCACATAGGCCGTGCCGTCCTCGTCCGCGGCGTCGAAGACCTGGGTGAGCCGGGGATCGGTGAGGCGGCTCGCCAGCCGCGCCGCGGTCACCACCTCGGTGACACGGGCGAACTCCGGCGAGAACGTGTGCACGGCGACCGGCCTGGCGAGGATCTCGTCGATGGCCTTCCAGAGGGTCGCGCCGCCGGACTCGTCGACCCGGTCCTCCAGGCGGAACCGGTCAGCCAGCCGGGTGCCGGGTTCGACCGCGGACATGCTCATGCGGCCGCCTCGATCCGCGGCCCATCGGCATGTATCAGCCGATGCCGGGTGGTTTCGCCCACGCCTTCCCGCTTCCGCTCGCCGCTCTCAACGGTTGATTCCTAGGCGCACCATGCTAGGTCATGCCCCGTAGATCTTCTTGCCTGCTGCGGCCGCGGCGAAGATATACGGGGCACTCCTCAGTAGGATGCCGGTCCTGCCCGCCTTCCCGATCGAAGACCTCCGAATCGGACATTCGGGCCGCCTTCGATCTGTCGATCACGTTTGAGGACTCCTACCGTCCTACCCGGCTCGCCACAAGTCCAATGATGGAACCGACCTCGGGGACCCGCATCCGATGGGCTGTCAGCAGGTAGAGCAGCAGGCCCGCCCCGCCGCCCACGGCGAGGACGACCGCCGAGCTGACCGCGGTGATCCCGGCGATCTCCCGGACCAGCCAGAGCACGGCCAGCGCGACCGCGGAAGCCGGGATCGCCGCGACGAACATCCTCGACAGTCCGGCCATGACCTCCCGGCCGCCCAGCCCGCCGGTCCGCCGGCTCGCCAGCGTCCACGCGACCCCACTCCCGATGACATACGTGATCAAGAAAGAGAACGCCATTCCGATCACGATGTACCGCACCGGAAGAACGAAATACGCGATGAGGCTTAAAGTTGCGCTTATCGCGACATTTACCCCGGCGATGGCGGCCGGGGTACGGGTGTCGCCGAAGCTGTAGAAGACCCGCAGTAGAAGCTGGAAGATCGAGAACGGCACCAGCGCGAGCCCGAAGACCATCAGCACATAGCCGATGTACAGGGCGCTGTCCACGGTCATGCGCCCCCACGAGAAGATCACTGTGGTGACCGCCGGGCCGAGCACCAGCAGCAGCAGGCTCGACGGGACGATCACCGCTGACACCAGCCGCACCCCCGAGGCGAACTCCGCGCGCGCGGAGTCCAGGTCCCCCTCGGCGACGTACCTGCTCATCCGCGGCAGCATCGCCGTGATCACCGACACCGCGATGATTCCGTACGGGAGCTGGAAGAGTTGGTAGGCGTAGGCGTAGGCGCTGTTGCCGGCTCCCGCCGCCTGGCCGCCTGCCCCCGTGGAGAGCTTGGTCGTCACCCAGAAACCGACCTGGGTCACGCCGACATAGACGAACGTCCAGACCGCCATCCTGGCCGCCTGACCGAGGCCGCTGCCGCGCAGGTCCAGCCGCGGCCGGAACCGGAACCCGACCCGGTGCAGCGCGATGACGAGCACGATCGTCTGGGCGACGATGCCCGCCGTGGTGCCGAGCCCCAGCAGCGCGAGCTGCCCGTAGGTCACCTTCTCGATGTCGGCTGTGCCGATCTTCAGGTAGGCGACCAGCATGCCGATCTGCACGATGTTGTTGAGTACCGGTGCCCACATGGGGGCGCCGAACCTGTCGCGGGTGTTCAGGATCGCCCCGGCCATGGCCCCGATGCCGAGGAGCGCGATCTGCGGCAGCAGGAACCTCGCCAGCGTGGCGGCCACGTCGACCTTGTGCGCCGACCAGTTCGCCGCCGTGTAGAGCTCCATGATCGGATGGGCGAGTAGCACGCCGACCACGGCGACCCCGGCCAGCACGACCACCGCCAGCGTCATCAGTCGCTGCTCGAAGGCCTGCCCGCCGTCGGAGTCGTTCTGCTGCGCCCGGACGATCAGTGGGACGATCACGCTGCTCAGCACGCCCTGCAGCAGGAGATCGAACAGGATGAGCGGGATCATGTAGGCCGCGTTGTAGGCGTCGCCGAGCGCCCAGGTGCCGATGGCCGCCGCGAGCAGTGCCGTACGGAGGAAGCCGGTGAGCCGCGAGACCATCGTGCCGGCCGCCATGATCGCACCGGCTCGGAGCATCCTGCTCATGTCATTCCTTCAGCTCGCGACGGACGGCCTTCGCCGAGGACTCCTTCGGCGACCACGACCAACTATGCCGGGGGCTTGTCCCCCCGCTCGACCTCGACCGGTACGGCCCGAGCCTGACCGGGCGGCGCCTGACCGGACGGTGCCGCATCGGATGGCGTCGCGTCCGGCGGCGCGGGGCCGCCATCGGGCGCGCTGAACGGGAAGGCCCTGCGTGACCGGCGACGCAGGATGCGCATCACGACCGCGGCCAGCATGATGACCAGGGCGGCCCCCACGATGACGACGGCGATGCCGGTGTAGTCGGTGGCCCGGACGGTCACGTGCACCGCCTTGCCGTACCGCTTGCCCTCCGCCGTCAGGACCTGGACGGAGATGGTCGCCTCGCCTCCGCCACCCCCCGGCACGGTCACCGGCACATTCACGAGCTGGGTGCGGTCGCGCAGCACGGTGATGGGCTCGGTCTCGTACACCCCTCCCGAGACGTCGATCGCGAGGCGCGCCGCATCGTCGGACGTCACACGGATCTTGATGGTGACGTCGCTGTCCAGCTTGTTCGCCACGCTGACCGGCACCTGGCCGTCCGCGCCGGCCACGGCCCTGGGCGTGTCGATCACCGACACCCTGCGGAGGCGGTCGTCGATCGAGGACTCCACCTGCTTGGCGAAGGCGTGCGCCCGCTTGCGGTCGGTCCGCCATGCGGCCGCGGTCAGCCGCAGGATGGCCCCGTGGAAGAGCTGGTCATGCTTCGTGGTGACCGTGGACACCGCGTCGGCTTCCTGCCCGAGCCTGCGCACCGTGCCCAGGTAGGAGTTGCGCAGCTCGGCCTGCCTGTCCTGGTCGGTGTAGCTGAAATCGGAGCGTGCCGCCCGGGTCGGCTTCACCGAGTCGAGCGAAGTCATCCGCAGCCAGGGGGCGCCGGCGGCCGCCTGCAGCAGGGAGGAAACGAACGCGGGGTCGGGGTTCCAGGTCCGTGTCTCGGGCACGGCGACGACCGTCCGGGCCGGCTGAGCGCGCCCCGGCTCCGCCGCCTGTCCCGCCTGTCCCTCCTGTCCCGGCTGGCCGGTCTCCTCGAAGGCGATCATCGCGGTCTCGCCGAGGAACCGCTGACGGGCCAGCATGGCGCCGCCGGCGGCGGAGACGTCGGCGCCGAGGATCTGGCCCAGGGCGGGGTCGGTGAGCAGCGCGGTCACCGGGGTCTCGGCCACGGTGTCGACCCGCAGCGCGGCGTCGGGCGTGGACGGGGTGGTGCCGGTCTGTGGTGTCCCGGTTTGGGCGGTTCCGGTGTCGTCCGGGGGCGGCGACAGGAACGCGTCGCCGGACAGCAGGACCGACTTCACCCCGGACATCGCCAGTTCGTCGAGGGTGTCGCGGTCGAGCCGCCCGCCGGCGGGCCATGTCGTAGATGTCGGGACCTCCCTGCCGAGCACATCGGAGGCCACGCTCGAGCCCCGCCGTATCGCCGCGACGGCGGGCTCGTCCAGCTTGTTGTGCACCAGCGCCGCCAGGTCCGGATCGGCGTACGGCGTGGCCAGCACCGGCTTGCCGGACAGGGCGGTGCGCAGGTCGTCGAGCCACTTGCCGGCCGCGGGGTCGGCGGCCGCGCGCCGGATGCCGTCGCTCGTCTTGATCGTGTACGACCCGGCGGACGTCAGGCGCACGTCCTCCAGCAGGGCGGGATCGACGAACCAGGTCACGGTCTCGTGGCTCGTCTTGACCAGCTTCAGCAGGTTGGCCAGGCGGCCGGAGGCGACCGATCCGCGCAGGTCGTCGTCCATGAACGTGCTGTCGTCCGCCCGGTGGGGACGGTCGACGATCGGCATCGCGAGTGCCAGCCTGACCTTGGGGATCTGCTCGGCGTCCGCGGGCACGTACGGCAGGACCGTCCGGTCGATCGCGACCCGCTGTCCGGTCACGGCGTCGAGGACCTCGATGGCCAGGGGAAAGACCCCGGCGCGTGACATGCCCAGCTCCTGCGGCGTCACGCTGAACTCGAAGGGCAGCTTCCCCGACTGGTCGAGCTGGGTGACCTGGATCTTCGTCCGCCAGTTCGTCGTGACGTAACCGTCGTCGCCCAGGAAGGTCGCCAGCTCGGCCCGCGTCGCGAACGGCCGGCCCGGCGAGTAATGGATCCGGACCTGTACCGACGACTGGGGCGTCCCGGTCACGGTGCCGGAGATCGTGATGGATGTGGCGGCCTCACGTGGGATCTCCGGCGTGACCTTCTCCACGACGAGGGGGTCCATCGGCGCCGTGGCGGCCACCGCGGTCACGGCAGCCGTGCCCGCCGCATGGCGGCTCGAAGCGGCGACAGCCGTACCGGCCATGCCCGCGGGAGCGAGCACGGCGGTCAGCAGGGTCAGCAGCGCGGCCTTACGGATCATGCGCGGGCCGGCGATGAGGAACGGCGCACGCCCAGAATGCTATGGCCTATGCCGTCCGCATAGGACTGGCCAGCCTCACGAGTCCCGTCCGACGTGCTGTTTCAAGATCTACACGCTTGCCCGATATCAGGTTGAAAAGGTGAAATGCCCGGATCCGCAGCGCCGTACGGCGCTCGCCCGTGGGGGTGTGCACGAATTCGCCCGGATCGAGATGCTCGACCATGCGCTGGTCGACGAGGACCCTGAGATCGTCGGGGAGCAGCAGCGGGCAGACCAGCCGGTCGGGATAGTCGGTGACCGAGTTCACCAGGAACGACGAGGCCGGCCGTACGTCACGGGCGTGCAGCACCGCTCCGACGGCCTGCGGCGTGGGGTGGGCGGCGACGGCCCCGACCACGGCCACCGGCTCCATGCGGCCGCGGGTCGGCACTTCGAAAACGGAAACGCGGGCACACGCCTCAGGAGTCGCATCGAGCATCTCAGGGAGTTCGTCGGCGCATGTCAAGGGCCGCGGAAGACGTACGATCTCATGGTGGATCTGGCGGGCGAGGAGCCGGCGGTGAATCGCGAGAGCGTCCTTCATCTCGTGTGCTCCTTGCGTCGTCCAGCGCTCCCGAACCGACCTCAGGGGGTGTCCCTGGTGCTCGCTAGGTGTATGTCTCCCCTAGGTGACACCAAAGGGCATTCGGGGGGAGAACCTGTTCCGTGACCGAAGGACCTACCCAGCCGTGTCCGTTTCAAATCTGACCGAGAGCCAGCGGCGAGCCGTCGACGAGCTGTTTCGTCGGCTCGCTCCCGTGGCCGACGAACTCGGCGAGCTGTTCGTGGCGCGCGGGCACGAGCTGGCCCTGGTCGGCGGCTCCGTGCGTGACGTCTTCCTCGGCCGCATCGGCAACGATCTCGACCTGACGACGGACGCCCGTCCGGAACAGGTGCTGGAGATCGTCAAAGACTGGGCCGACGCGGTGTGGACGATCGGGATCGACTTCGGCACCGTCGGCGTCCGCAAAGGCGGCTGGCTGCTCGAGATCACCACATATCGCACCGAGTCGTACGATCCGGCGTCGCGCAAGCCCGACGTGGAGTACGGCGACACGCTCGACGGCGACCTCGCCCGCCGTGACTTCGCGGTCAACGCGATGGCGGTCCGGCTGCCGAGCCACGAGTTCGTGGACCCTCACGGAGGGCTGCCCGACCTCGCCGCGAAGGTGCTGCGTACGCCGGCCAGCCCGGAGCAGTCGTTCGACGACGACCCGCTGCGCATGCTGCGGGCCGCCAGGTTCGCCTCACAGCTCGGCTTCAGCGTGGACGCCGGAGTGGTCGAGGCGATGGCCGAAATGGCGGGCCGGATCGAGATCGTGTCCGCCGAGCGCATCCGGGACGAACTCGACAAGCTGCTGCTGGGGGCGCGGCCGCGAGCCGGGCTGTCGCTGCTCGTCGAGACCGGTCTGGCCGCCCACGTCCTGCCCGAGCTGCCGAAGCTCCGGCTGGAGATCGACGAGCACCATCGGCACAAGGACGTCTACGAGCACACGCTGATCGTGCTCGAGCAGGCCATCGGCCTGGAGACCGGCGGCCCGGACCGGGTGCTGCGGTGGGCCGCGCTGCTGCACGACATCGGCAAGCCGAAGACCCGCCGCAACGAGCCGGGCGGCCGGGTCTCGTTCCACCATCACGAGGTGGTGGGGGCGCAGATGACGAAGAAGCGGCTGACCGAGCTGCGCTTCCCCAAAGACGTCGTGGCCGACGTGTCGCGGCTGGTGGAGCTGCACCTGCGCTTCCACGGGTACGGCACGGCGGGGTGGACCGACAGCGCGGTCCGGCGGTACGTGCGCGACGCCGGGCACCTGCTGGAGCGGCTGCACAAGCTGACCAGGGCCGACTGCACGACCCGCAACAAGCGCAAGGCGGCGGCGCTGTCGCGGACCTACGACCAGCTCGAGGAGCGCATCGCCCGGCTGGCGGAGGAGGAGGAGCTCGCCAAGATCCGGCCGGAGCTGGACGGCAACGAGATCCAGGAGATCCTCGGGCTCCCCCCGGGCCCTGTGATCGGCCAGGCCTACAAGCACATGCTGGAGATCCGCATGGATGAAGGGGTGATCGGCAAGGAGGCCGCCCGCGAGTCCCTGCTCAAGTGGGCCCGCGACAACGACCTCCTGCCATGATCACCCTGATGTGGCGGCGGTGACCATGGCTTTGGTGATGGTCGTGATGTCGTCGGGGGTGCAGGCGTAGGGCGGCATCGTGTAGATCAGGTGGCCGAACGGTCGGAGCCAGACGCCCTGGCGCATCACGATGTCCTGAATTTTGGCGACATCGACGGGGTCGACCATCTCGATCACCCCGATCGCGCCGAGGACCCGGACGTCACGCACCCCGGGGTGCCCGGCGGTCGGCGCGAGGCCGTCGAGCAGCCCGGCCTCGATCCGCTTGACCTCCTCCCGCCACGGACGCTCGCCCAGCAGGTCGAGTGAGGCGCCGGCGACCGCCGTCGCGAGCGGATTGCCCATGAAGGTCGGCCCGTGCATCAGCACGCCGATGGCGTCGGCCACCGGCGCCGTGCACAGGGTCGCGGCGAGCGTCAGGTATCCGCCGGTCAGCGCCTTGCCCAGGCACATGATGTCGGGGCGGATCCCGGCGTGGTCGCAGCCGAACAGCTCCCCGGTGCGGCCGAAACCGGTCGCGATCTCGTCGGCGATCAGCAGGATGCCGTGCTCGTCGGCCAGTTCGCGCAGCCGCCGCAGGTAGGCCGGGTGATAGAAGCGCATGCCTCCGGCGCCCTGCACGATCGGCTCGACGATGATCGCGGCCAGCTCGCCCGCGTGCGCCGCCACGAGTGCGGACAGCTCCGCCAGGTAGGCCTCGTCGTACCCGGCCGGTGGAACAGGTCCGAAGACGTGGCTCGGCAGCACGCCGGAGAACAGGTGGTGCATGCCGTTCACCGGATCGCAGGCCGCCATCGCGCCGAACGTGTCGCCGTGGTAGCCGCCCCGGACGGTGAACAGCCTGGTCCGGCCGGGGTGGCCGGTCGACGCCGCGTACTGCAGGGCCATCTTGATCGCGACCTCGACGGCCACCGAGCCGGAGTCGGCCAGAAAGACGCGGTCCAGCCCGGTCAGCTCGACCAGCGTCCGCGCGAGCCGTACGGCGGGCTCGTGGGTGAGGCCGCCGAACATGACGTGGGCCATGTCGTCGAGCTGGTCGCGGATGGCCTGGTTCAGCCTCGGGTGGTTGTACCCGTGGATGGCCGCCCACCACGACGACATGCCGTCGACGACCTCCCGGCCGTCCGTGAGCGTGAGCCGTACGCCATGGGCGGCGCGGACCGCGTGCACGGGCACGTGGGACGGCACCGCCGCGGGCACGCCGGACGGCACCGCGGTGTACGGATGCCAGACGTGCTCGCGGTCCAGTCGCAGGATGTCCTCAGCTTCCACGGCACCCACCCTAACCTGGGCGTACGTTCCGACCCTGGTGGATGCGTACGGCGTCAGGCGGTCTGACGTTCAGTCGGCGACGACGGCGGGCTCGCGGGGGCGGCGGCAGGGACGATCAGCCGGTAGGCCAGGGCGCCCAGCAGATAGCAGACGCTGATCACGCCCAGCGCCAGGTAGGACCTGCCGTCCGGTGGCAGCATCGCAGCCGCCAGCGCTGCGCCCATGACGGTCGTGACGTTGAACAGCATGTCGTAGATGGAGAAGATCCGGCCGAGGTAGGCGTCGTCCACATCCCGCTGTACGACGGTGTCGGCGCAGATTTTCACGCTCTGCCCGGCGACGCCCAGCAGCAGGCCCGCGACGATGAACGCCCACTCATGGAAGGTCGCGAACAGTGTGAACTCCACCACCCCGCAGGCGGTGAGCATGGCGGGAACCCACGTCTCGATCCGGAACCGGTCGGTCGCCCACGGCGTGACCGGCATGGCCAGGAAGAAGCCGACGCCCGTCGCCGCGCCGACCAGCGTGATGCCCTTGAGCGCGGCATCCACGTCGTCGGTCGTGAAGTAGTAGCGATAGAGCATGACCGCCATCGCCAGCGACATCCCGAACAGGAGCCGGTAGGTGGCCATGGCGCCCAGGGTCGCGGCCGCTCTGCGCCGCCGTACGACATGCCGGGCGCCGTCGGCGAGGCCGCGCAGGACGATCCGTACGGCTTCGCCGGCCGGGGGTCGCGCCGCGTCGTACGCCGGCCCGAGCAGGGAACGCTCCATGGTCGCCGCGATGATCGCGGACAGGCCGAAGGACAGGCCGGAGATCACGAGCAGTGCCGCCGTGCCCCCGTGACCCGAACCGAAGATCAGGCGGAGCAGGAACGCGACGCCCATGCCGACGGCGGTGAGGACCGTGCCCGACGTGGGGGTGATGGCGTTGGCCATGATGAGTCGTTCCGGCGGCACCACGTGGGGCAGTGACGCCCCGAGCGCCGCGAGGAAGAACCGGTTCACGGCGAGCACGGCGAGGGCCGCGCCGTAGAAGGCCTCGTCCGGGACGCTCAAGGCCACCAGACCGGCCGTCAGCAGCAGCAGTGTTCCCCGCACGAGGGGCGCGACGACCAGGATCTGCCGCCGCGACCAGCGGTCGATCAGGACGCCGACGAAGGGCCCGAACACGCTGTACGGCAGGAACAGCACGGCCATGGCCACGGCCATCTCGGCGGCCGTGGCCTGCTTTTCCGGGCTGAAGAACGCGTAACCCGCCACCGCGAACTGGAAGATCCCGTCCGAGAACTGCGACACGAGACGGGTGCCGAAAAGCCGGCGGAAGTCCCGGCCCTCGAGGAGCACGCGCAGATCCGAGACGAAGGACACGCACACAGCCTACGCGGGCGATCAGGTCACGGATATCGGGAACATCCCTGAGATGAGAACATGATCACGTAGTCTCGGAGGCGTGACCGCTGACGAACATGTCGTACTGCTCGACGGTGAGGGCAACCCGATCGGCACCGCTTCCAAGTGGACGATCCATGGCGCCGAGACCCCGCTCCATCTCGCGTTCTCCAGCTACGTCTTCGACGAGCACGGGCAGGTGCTGCTGACCCGGCGGGCCGGGCACAAGCTCACCTGGCCGGACCAGTGGACCAACAGCTGCTGCGGGCACCCGCTGCCGGGCGAACCGGTCCGGTCGGCGGTGATGCGCCGGCTCTCCTTCGAGTTGGGGCTGCGGGTGGACTCCGTCGATCTGCTGCTGCCACGCTTCGCCTACCGCGCCGTGATGGACAACGGGATCGTGGAGAACGAGATGTGCCCCGTCTTCCGTGTCCTCGCCTCGTCGGATGCCACGCCCAACCCGGAGGAGGTCGGCGCGGCCCGCTGGCTGCCCTGGAAGCAGTACGTCGACGAGGTCCTGAGCGGCGACATACCGATCTCCCCGTGGGCCGGGGAGCAGTTGCCGCTGCTCGTCTCGCTCGGCCCCGACCCGCTGGCCTGGCCGGTGGCCGACCCGGCAGATCTGCCGTCGGCCGCCCGTCTCTGACAGCCCCGTCTCTGAGGCACAGCAACAGAAACGCCCCGGCTCGGGCTGAGCCGGGGCACCGTACGGCACGGCGGCGTGGTTCAGCGCTCGGCCTCGCCGCGGATGAACTTCTCGACCGCTTCACGGGCGGCGTCGTCGGAGTACTGCTCCGGCGGCGACTTCATGAAGTACGACGAGGGCGACAGCAGCGGCCCGCCGATCCCCCGGTCGAGAGCGATCTTGGCGGCGCGCACCGCGTCGATGATGATGCCGGCGGAGTTGGGCGAGTCCCAGACCTCCAGCTTGTACTCCAGGTTCAGCGGGGTGTCGCCGAAGGAACGGCCCTCCAGGCGGACGTACGCCCACTTGCGGTCGTCGAGCCACGGCACATGGTCGGACGGGCCGATGTGCACGTCGGCCTTGGCCATCTCGTGCGGGATCTGCGACGTGACCGACTGCGTCTTGGAGATCTTCTTGGACTGGAGGCGGGTGCGCTCCAGCATGTTCATGAAGTCCATGTTGCCGCCGAAGTTGAGCTGGTACGTGCGCAGCAGCTCGACCCCGCGGTCCTCGAACAGCTTGGCCATCACGCGGTGGGTGATGGTCGCGCCGACCTGGGACTTGATGTCGTCGCCCACGATCGGGACGCCGGCCTCGGTGAACTTGGCCGCCCACTCCGGGTCGGAGGCGATGAAGACGGGCAGGGCGTTGACGAACGCCACCTTGGCGTCGATCGCGCACTGGGCGTAGAAGCGGTCGGCCTCCTCCGAGCCCACCGGCAGGTAGGAGACCAGGACGTCGACCCGGGCGTCCCTGAGTGCCTGGACGACGTCCACCGGCTTCTCGTCGGACTCCTCGATGATCTCCTGGTAGTACTCGCCGAGACCGTCGAAGGTGGGTCCGCGCTGCACGGTGACGCCGAGCGGCGGCACGTCGCAAATCTTGATCGTGTTGTTCTCGGAGGCGACGATCGCCTCGGAGAGATCTCGGCCGACCTTCTTGGCGTCCACGTCGAACGCGGCGACGAACTCCACGTCTCCGACGTGATAATCGCCGAAGCGCACGTGCATCAGGCCCGGCACTCGGCTGCTCGGATCCGCGTCCCTGTAGTAGTGGACACCCTGCACCAGCGAAGCGGCGCAGTTCCCCACGCCGACGATGGCTACGCGCACCGAACCCATAGCACTCGCTCCTTTACTTATCCATCAGCCTCGGGCGAGTCCGCCCTCTGATCTCTGTCCTGCACGGCTCGCGCGGGATCCGCGGCCTCGCCGGCGGCGCTGCTCCGCCGTTCCGAGTCGATGAGCTCGTTGAGCCAGCGGACCTCCCGTTCGACCGACTCCAGTCCGTGGTGCTGCAACTCGAGGGTGTAGCGGTCGAGCCGCTCCCTTGTGCGGGCCAGCGCCGTACGGACACGTTCGAGTCGTTCCTCCAGGCGGCTGCGGCGGCCCTCGAGAATGCGCAGCCGTACCTCCGCCTCGGCATGGCGGAAGAAGGCGAAGTGGATGCCGAAGCTCTCGTCCTCCCAGGCGGACGGACCCGCCTGGGTGAGGAGTTCGTGCAGCCGCTCCTTGCCCTCCGCGGTCAACTTGTAGACGATCTTCGATCGTCGGCCGAGGACGGTGTCCTCCGGAGGCTCCTCCTCCGTGATGAGGCCGTCGCCCAGTAGACCGCGGAGACACGGGTACAGGGACCCGTAGGAGAACGCACGGAACATCCCGAGCAGGGTGTTGAGCCGTTTACGCAGCTCATAGCCGTGGAGCGGGGTCTCGTGCAGCGATCCCAGGACGGCGAGCTCGAGAAGAGCGCTTCGTGAACCGGAGCCCGTCACTGGAACCACCTCCTATGCCTGACCGATGTATCGAGCCGATACATCGGCAGAATACGTCGGCGCGTTATATAGCGCAACGTGTCAACGATTGGGCAGGATTCAGCAAATCGCCGTAATCTGACCACTTATGGGGAAGCAGTGGTCAGCCGAACGGGTCGGGTGGGACGGGCCGGTGGGGCACGCCGACACCGGCGACCGGATGGCCGCCCTCGACGACGCCCGCCGCGATCGAAACCACAACTACAGACCTCTGCCCGGCGCACATCGCTTTCAACGTGAGCAATGTCACACCGACCTATCGGGACGAATCGCCGCACCTGGTGGACCAGGTCGCCGTCGCCGCACCCCATATCCCGTGGCGGCGAAAGTACGGTGAATCCCAAGTCTCCATACCGGAGGTCTGACATGGTTGTTCCAGGAACCACCTGGCGGTCTCGTTCGGCCTCTCCGGCAGCCGATCCCCGGGCTCCTCTCTGCAGGGCGACCCCACCTTCAGGAGGAACTCCCACCGGCCCTCGGCCGACATCGACGAATTCCCCGAAGACCTGACGAGGACGCGTGACTAACAGCAGCTATGGACCGGAGCCGACCGGCCGCCCCGAGGATCCCTCGGGCCCCGACGGATCGCCCCGACCCGGGCGCCGCCGTCGCACGCCCCGGGAAACCGACGAGTACGGAGATCCCTCCGCCGGACGCGGCCGAGACCCTCGGCCACCACACCCTCGGCAGCCCAATCCCCAGCAGCCCAATCACCAACACGAGGGGCAGCCGACGGCCCGCCATCCCCGTCCCACGCCCAACCCCCATCCCAACCCCCGGCCCAATCCAGCGCCCAGCCCCCGTCCCGCACCCAATCCGCAGGGCCCGTCACATCCCCAGGCCGCTCTCCCGCAAACGGGCCAGCGTGCCGTACGGCCCGGCATGCCGCCCCGGCAGGCGCCCGGCGGCCGTCGCATGGACGCGGCGTTCGAGGACACGGCGGCCATGAACGCGGTGGCCATGAACGCGGCACCGCCGCCTCCACCGCAGGATCGGCAGGGGCGACAGGGCTCGGGACGCCCTCCGGAGCCGGCTCGGCGCCCCGGCCCGGGCGGCAGGCCCGGTGGCGGCCCCGGTGGTCCTGGCGGCACGGGTGGTGAGGAGCGCACCCAGATCACCGCGCAAGGGGCGATGGGGATGCCCCCCGGCGGCGGTCCCCGGCGAGAGTTCGGGGCGCAGGAGACGGAGATCATGTCGTCGGGTGGGCGGCGGCGCAGACCCGGACGTGGCCGAGGTGGCTCGGAGGGTCCGGACGGCCCCGGCGGACCGGGTGGGCGCGGACCGGAGGGTCCCGGTGGCCGTGGCCCCCGAGACCCGGGTGGCCCGGACGGTCCCGATGACTTCGAGGACGACGAGAAGCCGCGTCGCTCCGGCTGGAAGCGCTTCGTCCCGAGCTGGAAGATCGTGCTGGCGAGCTGTGCCGTGCTCACGGCCGGCGTGTTCGGCATGATCATTGTCGGCTACATGAACACCGACCTGCCCTCGGAGCGGGACGCACAGGAGACCGCGATCTCCCAGGGGAGCGTCTTCTACTACCGGGACGGCACGCCGATCGCCCGAATCGGCACCAAGCGGACCAGGATCTCGATCGACCAGGTGCCCCAGCACGTCAGGGACGCGGTGGTCGCCGCGGAGAACCGCAGCTTCTACGAGGACTCCGGGATCGACCTCACGGGCATCGCCCGGTCGGTGTGGATGACGGCCACCGGCCAGCAGACCCAGGGCGGCTCCACCATCACCCAGCAGATGGCCCGCAACTACTTCGACACGCTCAACCGAGATGTGACGATCAAGCGGAAGGTCACCGAGATCTTCATCTCGGTGAAGCTGGACAAGGAGTGGTCCAAGGACAAGGTCCTCGAGTACTACCTGAACACGGTGCCCTTCGGCCGCAACACCTACGGCATCGAGGCAGCGGCCAAGGAGTTCTTCCGCAAGAGCGCGAAGGACCTGACCGTGGCCCAGGGGGCCTACCTGGCCGGCCGCATCCAGCGGCCCGGCGACTTCGACAAGCAGGAGGACGCGGGAAACTTCGCCGGCACCCAGGAGCGGTTCAGCTACGTCATCAAAGACGGCATGGCCCACATGACGGATGAGAACGGCAAGCTCAAGTATCCGGACATCGCGGCCACGGCCAAGTTCCCCAAGCCGAAACCGCAGCGGGTGTCCGAAGCGTTCGGCGGCCTCAAGGGTTACATGATCAGCGAGGCCATTCATGAGCTGAATGATCGGGGCATCGACCGCGACAGGGTCGAGAACGGTGGATTCAAGATCTACACCACGTTCGACAAGAAGCTCATGCAGGAGGCAAAGAAAGCCGTCAAGGGCGTCACGTCGGGCATGTCGAAGGAGTTCCACGCGGGTCTTGCCGCCGTTGATCCCAGAAACGGCCAGGTCCTGGCGATCTATGGGGGTGACGACTACCTCACCGACCCCTGGAACGAGCCGTTCGACTCCAAGAAGCAGGCGGCCTCGGCGTTCAAGCCGTATGTCCTGGCGGCCTGGCTGGAGGCCGGCTACAGCCTCAACAGCTGGCTGCCCGGCAACCAGACCGTGCCGAAGGAACTGCCCGGTCAGGCCAAGGGCGGCATCACCAACGGCCACTCCGTTCCGCCGGCGATCGACGCCATCTACGCGACCTCGCATTCGATCAACACCGCCTTCGCGTCGATGGCGTACCGGCTGGATGAGGTTAACAACACGATCGGCGAGCTCAGCGCCGTGAAGCAGATCGTCGAGGAGGCGGGGCTCAACAAGAACCGGATGGAGAAGGACATCGCGGAGCACAAGTATCAGTTCTCCATCGGCAGTGCCCTGGTCACCCCGGTCGAGCAGGCCGCCGGATATTCGATCTTCGCCAATCAGGGCAAGCATGTCGACTACCACGTGATCAAAGAGGTCAAGCAGGGCAAGACGGTCGTCCTCACAGAGAAGAAGGACGTCAAGCACGTCATCTCTCCCGACTCGGCCGCCGACGCGGTCGTGGCGATGGAGCAGGTCCTCAAGGGCGGTACCGCGGCGGGCAAGGGGATCGGCCGTCCGGCCGCGGGTAAGACCGGCACCAACAACGACGAGAAAGAAGCTTGGTTCGTCGGCTTCACCCCGCAACTGTCCACCGCCGTGGGCATGTACCGGGAGCAATGCAAGACGAAGAGCGGAAAGATCGTCCAACCGATACATGCCAACTGCCCGGTCACGCCCAACGGCAAACCCAGCAAGAAGTACAGCGAGGCGAATCCTTACTCCAAGCCCTTCGAGACGTCGTTGGGGTTCGAGGGTGCGGGTCCGCCGACCAGCATCTGGCGTAATTTCATGATGGCGGCCCATGAGGGCAAGCAGGTCGAGCAGTTCCCGCCGAAGGCGGGGATCGGCATGCCGGAGAACATCGCGCCGAGTCCGACGCCGACTCCGGAGCCGACGGACGAATTCCCCACGGACGAATTCCCGACCGACGACTTCCCGACCGACGACTTCCCGACGGACCCCCCGCCCGGGCCCAGCGATTCTCAGTGCCTGCCGGACGATCCGGCATGCGGCGACGACGGTGTCCTGGAACTCCAGAGTGAGGGCGGCCGGCCCTTCGGCGGTGACCAACCGGTCGGGAACGGCGCTCCCGCCGCGGTCGCGGCCACGCCGGTCCAATCGACGGGCAAGCGCAGGGGCAGCGCCGGGTAGCGCCGGGTAGGCCGCGAGCACCCGCTCCCGATGTGAGGGGGCCCACGGAAGCGATGCCGTGGGCCCCCTCTCATGCCATGCCGAGCGGCACGCACCGGGGATCTCCAACGGCGGAGGTCGCCAAGCGGTGGTCATTGATGGTGCAATACCGACCATGACGACCCGGACCACCACCCCCCCTGGCCCGCTGCCCGGATTCGCCGCGCGGATGGAGCCGTACCTGCCTCTCGCGCTTCTCGCGGGGCTCGGCGCCGTGCTCGCATACCTGTGGAAGTGGCCCTGCCGGTTCGGCGGCGTCTGGAACGGCGGCGCCGGGCAGTACACCCACTACTGCTACACGGACATCTATCCGCTGTTCTGGGCGGAGCACCTCAACGAGGGCAAGATCCCCTATGTCGATTATCCGGTGGAGTATCCGGTCGGCATCGGGGCGATCATGGAGTTCGGGCGGCGGCTCGCGGGCGGCGACGGCGTGCGTTTCTACGACGTCACCGTGCTGCTCATGGGCCTCTCGCTGATCGTCGGGGTGGTGTTCATGGCGGCGCTGGCCGGGTCGGGACGCCGCTGGGACGCGCTGTGGTACGCCGTCAGCCCGGCCGTCATCCTCACCGCGTACATCAACTGGGACCTCGCGGCCGGTGCGCTGGCGCTGGGCGGTCTGCTGGCCTGGGCCAGGAAGCTGGAATATCTCGCCGGAGTGCTGCTGGCGCTGGCGGTGGCGACGAAGTTCTATCCGCTGATGTTCCTCGGCGCGCTGTTCCTGCTCACGGTCCGTACGGCCAAATGGCTGCCGTTCCTGAAGACCGCGGCGGCGGCCGCCGGGACGTGGCTGCTGGTGAACGTCCCGGTCATGGTGATCAACTTTGAGGGCTGGAAGAGGTTCTACTCCTTCAGCAGCGAGCGCGGCGCCGACTGGGGGGGCCTGTGGTTCTTCTTCCAGGCGAAGCAGTGGGGCATCCTCGCCGACGCCGAGAAGCTGAACACGATGGCCATGGCCGCCCTGGCCGTACTGCTGCTGGGAGTGGCCGTGCTCGCCCTGGCCGCGCCGCGCCGCCCGCGTCTGGCGCAGCTGTGCTTCCTCGCGCTCGCCGCCTTTATGATCACGAACAAGGTGTGGTCGCCGCAGTATGTGCTGTGGCTGGTGCCGTTCGCCGTGCTGGCCAGGCCCAGGTGGGGGGCGCTGGTCGCCTGGCAGATCGCCGAGTGCTGGTACTTCTTCTCGATCTGGCTCTATCTGACCGGCCGGATGCCGGAGTTCGCCGAGCAGGGCATCGGCGACACGCCGTACTTCCTGTCGATGTGGGCGAGGGCGATCACGATCGTCGTACTGATGGCACTCGTGGTGTGGGACATCCTCCGTCCCGAGCACGATGTCGTACGGCAGTCCGGCGTGGACGACCGGTCCGGCGGAGTGTTCGACGGGGCCGAAGACCGCCTGACCCTGCGTTCCCTCATCAGGCCGAGTTCGGTAGCGCCGGCCATGAATCTTTCATCCGACTCTCGGTAGCCTGAGAGGAAGGCTCGCTGCGGCCGGGGAGCGGCGGGGGAACTGATGCGGGGGCGGGGCCGCCGGTGCGAAACAGGCGTTCACAGCGTCGGTTATGGGGACGATCAAAGGGCCGATCACGGCGGGTGCCGTGGTCGGTTCTCGTGGTGTGGGCGCTCACCCGGACAGTGCTGTTCCTCGCCGCGACGCAGGTCATCCCGGTCGGTCACGAGGGGGCGTTCGCGAACGACGTCAGGCTCTACCGTGACTGGTCGCAGGTCCTGCTGGGCGGGGAGTTCCCGGCCGGGGACGAGAAGTGGCAGTACCCGCCGTTCGCCGCGCTGCCCATGCTCGCGCCCCACCTGCTCCCGTTTGGTTATCGGACCGCGTTCCATCTGCTGGCCATCCTGTTCGACCTGGGCACCCTGCTTCTGCTGTGGCGGTTCTCCGTACGGCAGGCCGGCAGCCGTACGAAGGTGGGCCTGTGGGCCTGGACCATCGGGGCCGCGCTGCTTGGGCCGCTACTGATCTCCAGATATGACCTGATGGTCACCTTCGTCGCGATCCTCGCGCTGACGGCGTCGGCGGATCCGGCCGTACGGGGATCGTTGATCGGGATCGGGCTCATCATCAAGGCGTGGCCGGTCGCGCTGCTCGCCGGGCTGCGGCGCTGGCGGGAGCTGCTGACCGCCTCCGGGTCGATGCTCGCGGTCTCCGCGGTCGGCTGCGGCATCGCCGTACTGGTGATGCCGCACGCGCTCGACTTCCTCACCGCGCAGCGGGAGCGCGGGCTGCAGATCGAGTCCCTGGCGGCGACGCCGTTCGCACTGGCCCGGGCACTGGGCTGGTGGGACGGCTTCACCACCTACCAGCACGGTGCGATGGAGCTCGTCGGGCGGGGCGTCGGGACGGCGGAACGGGTGAGCCTGATCGCGACCCCGCTGGCGCTGGCGCTGCTGGTGGTGTGGTGGCTCCGGGCGGCCCCGACGGCGAGGTCTTTCTACGACGCCGCGCTGACCGCCGTGCTCTTCCTCGTGCTCACCAGCAGGGTCCTGTCCCCGCAGTACCTGACCTGGGTGATCGGCATCGCGGCCGTCGTGCTGACCGTGCGCTCAGAGAGGCGGGGCCCGACCCAGAGGCCGGCCGCCTGGCTCGTGCTGGTCGCGGCGCTGCTCACCGGGATCATGTATCCCTGGGTGGAGGAGGACTACAGCTGGAGCGGTGAGCTGCCCGGAACCCTCGTGCTGGTCGTCCGCAACCTGGTGCTCGTCGCCGCCGCGATCGTGTCGTTCACCCAGCTGTGGCGCAGCACCCGCCGACGCCGGGCGGTCGTCGTCGAGCAGGAAGTGGCAGAGCTTCTACCCACTCGATGAGCGTCGCAATCCACCAAGTCTGTCCACAGCCTGTGGACAACCACCCCCTCCCGGGTGATGTGGAGCTAGAGGTGCTTGCGTAGGAAAGCGATGTCGTCGGCCTGGCCCTCGAACGGGGTCTCGACCACGATCGGGGCCCCGGCCGCGCGGCAGACCTCGAGGATGTGCTCGGGGTCGATCTGACCGGCCCCGAGGTTGGCGTGGCGGTCCGCACCGGAGTCGAAGGCGTCCCTGGAGTCGTTGCAGTGGATCAGGTCGATCCGGCCGGTGATCGCCTTCACCCGGTCGACCAGCCCCACGAGCTCCTCGCCGCCCGCGTGGAAGTGACAGGTGTCGAGGCAGAAGCCGACGACCGAGGGGTCCGACGCGCCGGAGGTGGCCGCGTCCCAGAGGCGGGCGATCCGGTCGAGCTTGCGCGCCATGGCGTTGCCGCCGCCCGCCGTGTTCTCGATCAGCACGGGGATCTCGCACTCCATGCGCTCGAATACCTTGCGCCAGTTGTCGAACCCGACCTGGGGATCGTCGCCCGCGTTGACGTGCCCGCCGTGGACGATCAGGCCCTTGGCGCCGATCGAGGCGGCGGCCTTCAGATGGCCGTCGAGGAGCTTGCGGCTGGGGATCCTGATCCGGTTGTTGGCCGTCGCCACGTTGATCACGTACGGCGCGTGGATGTAGACGTCCACGTCCGAGCCGCGCAGAGCGGCGGCGGAGGCCGGGACGACCGGTCCCTTCCACCCCTGCGGGTCGCCGAGGAAGAACTGCACGACGTCGGCGTTCCTGGCGGCCGCGTGGGCCAGCGGGTCGTCCTGGTCGACGTGGGCACCGATGCGCTGTGGTCGCTGTGACGTCGTCACTTCTTCCCCTGTTCGTTGTGGAGGGAGGTGCGGAGGTCGCCGCTACCGGTCCGGTCCGCCGGGCGGGATTCCCGCGGGCGCCGACGTACCGGGAATGTTTCACTAAGGCACATGAGGGCAGCCGCCAACTCACCACCGACAGATGAGCCGATGATACTAAGGAGACGGGCGTGAGATATCGGTTGAGCAGCTTCCTCCTACTCGTCTACCTCCTGGTCGGTGTCTACGTCGCGTGGGTCCACCACTACCTCACCCCGGCCCTTCTCAAGCAGGTCGCGCAGGCCCTGTTGGCGATCTTCCTGTGGTTCCTGATCCTTCTCGGCGTGGATCTGCACGTCGGAGGCTGACCGACGAGCCCGGTGTCCCCGGCCCGGCCTCAGACGTGCGGAACGAAGCCGCCGTGCGCGACCCCCAGGGCCATCCCCACGAACGACGTCACCACTCCCGCGATGATGAGGCATCGCTGGGCGGTGGTGACCGAGATGTACTGCACGTAGAGGCCGCCCCAGAACCCGAGCGCGCCCACCCAGGACGCGAAGATGTGGCTGTCGACGATGAACCCGGTGACGAAGGCCATGATGCCCAGCATGAGCGTGGCGACCGTCAGGAAGTTCGTCAGCGGATGCCGCCCGCCGTCCGTGTTGAGAGTGAAACGCGATGACGGCCTCTCGGTGGGGCGGGTTGTGACCTGTCTCATCTGAGACACCCCCTCTTACCTTGCGGTTCGGCTCACCTTCCAGTGTGGGCTCAGGACGGCGTACGGCCAAGGGGCTGGTAGCCTTGACCGACTGCGCATGGTATGAGCGGCGGGAAACATAAGCCGCCGCCCGGCCCCGCGCGGCGGATCCTCCTGTCACGGCAAGGCGTCGTGACCGCAAGAGTCCAGAGGAGGTTGGATTCGGCATGCGTCGTTACGAGATGATGGTCATCCTCGACCCGTCCCTCGATGAGCGCACCGTGCAGCCCTCGCTCGACCAGTTCCTGGCCGTCGTACGCAACGACGGCGGCAGCGTGGAGAAGGTCGACGTGTGGGGGCGCCGCAAGCTGGCCTACGACATCGCCAAGAAGGCCGAGGGCATCTACGCCGTCGTCGACCTGACCGCGGAGCCCGCCACGGTGAAGGAGCTGGACCGCCAGCTGAACCTGAACGAGGGCATCCTCCGCACCAAGGTCATGCGGCCCGAGCTTCACTGACCAGTGCCGCCAAGCCCGACAAGTTTGTCGGGGGGTAGCCGTACGCTGGGCCCTTGAACGGGTCGGCGCACGGGATAGGAAGGCTAAAGCGACCGATGGCAGCAGGCGACACCCAGATCACCATCGTCGGCAACCTTGTCGACGACCCCGAGCTGCGCTTCACCCCGACGGGGCAAGCCGTGGCCCGGTTCCGCATCGCGTCCACTCCGCGGTTCCTCGACAAGCAGACCAACGAGTGGAAGGACGGCGAGGGGCTGTTCCTCACCTGCAACGTGTGGCGGCAGGCGGCGGAGAACGTCGCCGAGAGCCTGCAGCGCGGCATGCGGGTCATCGTGCAGGGACGGCTGCGCCAACGGTCGTACGAGACCAAGGAAGGCGAGAAGCGCACGGTCTACGAGGTCGAGGTCGACGAGGTCGGCCCGTCGCTGCGCAACGCCACGGCGAAGGTCAACAAGACCTCCCGCCAGGGCGGCGGCTTCGGCGGCGGCCCGGCGAACGACCCGTGGGCGTCCGCGACCCCCGCGCCGCAGGGCGGTTACGGCCAGGGTGGCGGAGGTGGCGGCGGGTTCGGCGCCCCCCAGGGGGGCGGCGGCGGATTCGGCGGCGACTTCAGCGACGAACCGCCCTTCTGATCATCGCTCTTCTCATCTTCATCACATACCGACAATCCGAGCGACCATTCCCGCGTGACGCGGGGCTCTGAAAGGAGCACCACGATGGCCAAGCCGGCAGTTCGCAAGCCGAAGAAGAAGGTTTGCCTCTTCTGCCACGACAAGATCTCCTATGTCGACTACAAGGACACGGGGCTGCTGCGGAAGTTCATCTCCGACCGCGGCAAGATCCGTGCCCGCCGGGTGACGGGCAACTGCACCCAGCACCAGCGCGACGTGGCCACCGCCATCAAGAACGCCCGTGAGATGGCCTTGCTGCCTTACACGAGCACGGCGCGCTGAGAAGGGAGACCCAGGAAATGAAGCTGATTCTCACGACTGAGGTCTCCGGCCTCGGCGCTCCCGGCGACGTGGTCGAGGTGAAGGACGGCTACGGCCGCAACTACCTCGTCCCCCGTGGATTCGCGATCCGCTGGACCCGCGGCGCCGAGTCGCAGATCGCCTCCATCAAGAAGGCGCGTGCCGCCCGCGAGATCCGCGACCTGGGCTCGGCCCAGGAGGTCGCCGGTCGGCTCGGCGGGCTGAAGGTCAAGCTCGCGACGCGGGCGGGCGAGGCGGGCCGGCTGTTCGGCTCGATCACCACGGGCGACATCGCCGAGGCGGTCAAGTCCGCCGGCGGCCCGCAGCTCGACCGGCGCCGCATCGTGATCGATAATGCGATCAAGAGCGTCGGCACCCACCGGGTCAGCGTCAGGCTGCACCCGGAGGTCGTCGCCAACCTCGATGTCGAGGTCGTCGCCGGCTGATCCTCCGTCGGAAGTGTTCGCCGAACACCCGGCCTGATCACCGTCGGGCCCCTCTCCGATCTCCGGAGGGGGGCCTCGGTCGTTTCCGGGGGGACCGGGGACGGACTCGGGTATTGCCAAAACGCTACTATCTTCCCAGCTAAATTTACGGATTCCGTGGAAGATCGTGCTGTTGGAGGCTGTGATGCGCCGTTCCCCCGTGCGCCGTCGACCCGTGCGCCGTGCCGCCGTGCTTCTGGCGCTCGGCGGCCTCACGCTGGCCGCCGCCGCATGCGCGCCGGCCTCCCAATCCTCGGACGGCCAGCCGTCCGCCGCCGGCGATGGGACGGGTACGGCCGCCACGGCGAGCTGCGCCAAGGACGGCCTCACGCTCGTCACCCCCGGCAAGCTGACCATCGGCACCGACAAGCCGGCCTACGAGCCGTGGTTCAAGGACGACGACCCCGCCAACGGGCAGGGCTTCGAGAGCGCGGTGGCGTACGCCGTCGCCCAGAAGATGGGCTTCACCAAGGACGAGGTCGCCTGGGCCGTCGTCCCCTTCGACTCCTCGTTCGCCCCCGGGCCGAAGAAGTTCGACTTCGACATCAACCAGATCTCCATCACCCCGGAGCGTAAGAAGGCCGTCGACTTCAGTGAGGGGTACTACACCGTCAAGCAGGGCGTGGTCGCCCTGGGGAGCTCCAAGTTCGCCAAGGCCGCCACCCTGGCCGAGCTCAAGGACGCCAAGATCGGAGTCCAGGTGGGCACCACCGCGCTGCAGGCGGTCCGGCAGGTGATCCGGTCCGGCGTCGATCCCAGCGTGTTCAACCAGCAGATCGACGCGATCAACGCGTTGAAGAACAAGCAGATCGACGCCATCGTCGTGGACCTGCCGACCGCCTTCTACGTCACCGCCGCCCAGGTGGAGGGCTCGAAGATCGTGGGTCAGTTCGCCGCCCAGTCGGACAGCCCCGAGGAGTTCGGTCTGCTCTTCCAGAAGGGCAACGGCCTGGTCACCTGTGTCGACAAGGCGCTCGGTGAGCTCAAGGCGTCCGGTGAGCTGGCCGGGATCGAGAGCCAGTGGCTGACCGCGGCCGCGGGTGCGCCGGAGCTGAGTTGACCGAGGAGGCGCAGCCGACCCGGGTGGAGACCGCCGCCGCCGCGCCCGAGACGAGAAGCTGGGTGAAGAGCGAGCGGCAGAGCCGCCGTGAGGCCGAGCTGAGCCGCCGGGCCCGGAGGTCGGTCTCGGTCGCCACGGCCTCCACCCTGCTCGTCGCCGTCACGGTCGTCGTGGCCGTCACCGCGTCACCGGGCTGGTTTCGGGTCAGGGAGACGTTCTTCAGCCCCGGCGCGTTCGTCGAGGCGCTCCCCGACGTGCTGCGCGGGTTCCTCCTGACCATCAAGATCTTCCTGGTCGCCGAGGTGTTCATCCTGGTGCTGGGGCTGATCGTGGCCCTCGTGCGCGGCCTGCGCTCGCCGGTGTTCTTCCCGCTGCGCGCGCTGGCCGTGCTGTACACCGACATCTTCCGCGGCATCCCCACCATCCTGCTGGTCTACCTGGTCGGGTTCGGCATCCCGGCACTCGAGCTCCAGGGCGCGCCGACCGACCCGGTGACGCTCGGCATCATCGCGCTCGTGCTGTCGTACGGGGCATACGTCGCCGAGGTGTTCCGTTCGGGGATCGACTCGATCCACCCCAGTCAGCGGGCCGCCGCGCGGTCACTGGCGCTGACCCAGGGCCAGACCATGCGCTATGTGGTGCTGCCGCAGGCGGTCCGCCGGGTGGTCCCCCCGCTGCTGAACGATTTCGTCTCCCTGCAGAAGGACAGCGCGCTCGTGGCCCTGCTCGGCCCGCTGGAGGCGCTCCGCCAGGCCCAGATCCACGCCCAGGCCTCCTTCAACTACACGCCCTATCTGGCCGCCGCGCTGCTGTTCATCGCGCTGACCGTGCCGACGGCGCGCCTCACCGACCACCTGGCGGCCCGTGTGGCACGGCGCCAGGCGGGAGGCGGTGGACGGGTGTGAGCCTGCTGAAGATCGAGGACGTCTGGAAGCACTACCACGGGCAGAGCGTGCTGCGCGGCATCGACCTGGAGGTCGCCCCGCACGAGGTCGTCTGCCTGATCGGCGCCTCGGGGTCGGGCAAGTCGACGCTGCTGCGCTGCGTCAACCTGCTTGAGGCGGTCGACGACGGCGCGATCCACCTCGACGGCGCGGAGATCACCGATCCCGGCGTGGACCCGGACGAGGTGCGCAAGCGGATCGGCACGGTCTTCCAGGCCTACAACCTCTTCCCGCACATGACCGTGCTCGACAACATCACGCTGGCGCCGCGCAAGGTCCACCGTACGCCTCGGGCGGAGGCCGAGAAGCGGGCCGGGGAACTGCTGGCGAGGTTCGGACTGGCCGACCGGGCGGGAGAGTATCCCGACCGGCTCTCCGGCGGACAGCAGCAGCGGGTGGCCATCATCCGGGCGATCGCCACCCGGCCGCGGCTGCTGCTGCTCGACGAGGTCACCTCCGCGCTCGACCCGACCCTGGTCACCGAGGTCCTCGGCATCATCCGCGAGCTCAAGGAGGCCGGGATGACGATGATCCTGGCCACGCACGAGATGGAGTTCGCCCGCGACATCGCCGACACGGTCTGCTTTCTCGACGGCGGGGTGCTGCTGGAGCGCGGCTCGCCCGAGCAGATCTTCACGGCGCCCGAGCATCCCCGCACCCGGGAGTTCCTCAGTCGGATCCTGGGCCGTCTCTGAAGAGTGCGGGTTCAGCGGCGGTGGCGGCCCCGGCCCGGCGGGGGCGGGGCCAGCAGGCTCGCGCGTCTGCCGTACAGCAGGTAGAGCAGCACAGCGCCGGCCATGCACACGGCGAAGTAGATCCAGGTGATGACCTGGAGATTGACCATCAGCCAGAGCGTGGCCAGGATGGCGAGCACCGGCACAAGGGGGAAGAGCGGGGTACGGAAGCTCGCGGGCAGTTCGGGCATCCTCCGGCGCAGCGCGATGACCCCGGCGGCCACGAACAGGAACGCGAACAGGGTGCCCATCACGACGAGTTGTTCCATCGTGAGCACCGGAGCGAGCTCGGCGAGCAGGATGGCGGCGGCACCGCTGATCAGGGACGCCGTGGCGGGGGTCTGGTGCCGGCCGGTGAGCCGTCCGAGGCTTCGGGGCAGCAGCCCGTCGCGGGCCATCGCGAACACCACGCGGGTCTGGCTGACCAGCAGCACCAGGATGACGGTGGTGAGTCCCAGCACGGCGCCGATGTTGATGACGTGGACCATGAAGTGCTCGCCGACGGCCCGGAAGGCGTTGCCGAGCGGGGTCTCCAACGAGATCTCCGTGTAGCGCACCATGCCCACCATCACGGCCGCGACCGCGATGTAGATGACCGTGGTGATCGCCAGGCTCCGGATCATGCCCTGGGGCACGACGCGCGGGGCGTCCCTGGTCTCCTCGGCGGTGGTGGCCACCAGGTCGAACCCGACGTACGCGAAGACGATGGCGGGGGCGGCGGCCAGGATGCCCAGCCAGCCGAAGGCGTGCGCCTGGCCGAAGGTCAGGCCGAAAAGCGTGCTGTGCAGCACGTCGGCGTCCCGGGCCAGCGGCAGGGGATCGGCCGGGATGCTCGCGAGGTTCGCGGCGTCGACGTGTCGTGCGCCGACGACGATGACGGCGGTGATGGCCACCAGCTTCGCCCCGACCATGACCCACAGCACGCGCAGGCCGACCCGGGCGTTGAACGCCACGACAAAGGTTAGGACGGTCAGGATGGCCAATGTGAACAGGTCGGGGCCGACGGCCTTGCCACCCAGTGCGGGCACCTGCACACCGAGGTCGGCCAGCGTCTGCGCCGCGTACAGCGACCAGGCCCTGGCCACGGACGCGGCGGCGAGCTCCAGCTCCACGATGAGCGCACAGCCGACGATCCAGGCCCACATCTCGCCGAAGACGACGTAGGTGAACGTGTACGCGCTGCCCGAGACCGGCATCGCGGACGCGAGCTCCGCGTAGCACAGGGCCACGAGGAGACTGGCGATTCCGGCGATCATGAAGGAGAGGATCACGCCCGGCCCGGCGATCGTGGCCGCCTGCCGACCGGCGATGTTGAAGATCCCCGCCCCGATCATCACGCCGAGGCCGAAGACGACCAGGTCGCCGCGCCCGTAGATCTGGGAGAGCCCCTGCTTGGCCCGTGAGCCCAGCCCGAGGACCTCGTCCGGCGGCATGCGACGCAGGACCGAGGTGGATCGTGCGTCCGGAGTGGATGACAGGGAGGACACCGGGAAGCCAATCCTGAGCGGGTCGGTTGTGGGGCGTGCATAGGCGGACAGTTACGAAACAGTGCCCCACGGGCATCAAGGGAACAAGACCCCGCGTGTCACATGGTCATCAAATCCTGGCCACTCGCCGGTCACACGCGCCGGTCAGGCCCCGGTGACCAGCCAGGCCGTGCCGTACGCCCGAATGCCCAGCGTGATCAACCGAGCGACCATCCACGCGCCGAGCGCCAGCCAGAGGGCGACCATGCTGCCGGCCACGCCGGCCAGCGCCGCGAACGGCAGGTAGGCGATGGTGGCCCACAGGCCGGCCCACGCCAGATAGCGCTGGTCGCCCGCACCGATCAGCACTCCGTCGAGCACGAAGACGACGCCGGCGACCGGCTGGAAGAGCGCCACCGGCCACAGTATGGCCAGCAGGTGCGCGGTCACTCCCGCGTTGGCGTCGAACACGCCCGGGACGAGCGGCCGGATCAGCAGCACGGCCGCGCAGAACACCACGCCGCAGGCGACGCCCCACCGGACCATGCGTGCGGTCGCGTCTCGCGTGGCGGCGGCGTCCCCGGCGCCCAGCGTCCGACCTGTGATCGCCTGTCCCGCGATCGCGATCGCGTCCAGGGCGAACGCGAGGAATGTCCAGATCCGGGCGGCGATGGTGTGCGCTCCGATCTGGTCGTCCCCCATCCTGGTGGCGATCGACGTGGCCACCAGCAGTACGGCCTGCAGGCAGGCCGTACGGATGACCAGGGCGAACCCGGCGGTGCCGGCGGCCCTGAGGCCGGCGAGGTCGGGCCGCAGTGGGGCGTTGTGCCGACGGGCGGTCCGTACCACCAGCGTGAGATAGACCGCGGCCGACAGAGCCTGGGCGGCCACCGTCCCCCAGGCGGAACCCGCGATCCCCCAGCCGAGCCCGAGAACGAACCAGAGGCTGAGCAGCCCGTTCAGCGCGAACGAGGCCACGGACACGACCAGCGGCGTCCGGGTGTCCTGCATGCCGCGCAGTACGCCGGTCCCGGCGAGCACCAGCAGCATCGCCGGGATGCCGAAGAGGCTTACGCGTAAGTAGGTGACGGCCTGTGCGGCGAGCTCCCCCGTTGCACCGAACAGGTGTACGATAAATGGTGCAAGAGGCCAGCACGCCGCGCTGACGACCAGACCGATCGCGGCCGCCAGCCACAGACCGTCGATGCCCTGGCGCATCGCCTGCCGGACGTCCCCCGCCCCCACCTGCCGGGCGACTGACGCTGTGGTGGCGTACGCGAGGAACACGCACAGGCCCACCAGGGCAGCCAGAGCCGCGCTGGCCACGCCGAGTGCGCCCAGCGCCGGATCGGGAAGGCGGCCGACGATGACGGAGTCGGTGAGCAGAAACAGCGGTTCCGCCACGAGTGCCCCGAAAGCCGGAACGGCCAGCCTGAGGATCTCTCGGTCGTGGGACCGGCCACGCCGGTCCTGTTCTGCGGCTTCCACCGCGGGCTCCGCCGGCTCATCGGTACGAGGCATGAACTCATTTTGCGGCTTACCGAGCCATGCTCGATCGGTATCAACCCGTCGGGCGACTTTCTTTCTTCCACAGGGCGTGGACGGAGAACGGCCAGGTCAGCCGCGGGTTTCGGCAGGGGCGGGAGCATTGTCCACAGGGCTGTCCCCAGTGTTCCCACAGGTGAGGGGCGAGACCTGCACATGTTTTCCACAGCGTTGTCCACGGGCGAGGTTGCCGTGGGCGGCGCGGCCCGCGAGACTGTCGGACCGGGTCGGAGCCGGTGGGCGGGGTACGGCATGAGCGCCGACAGGGGGGTGTGAGGTGAGCGTTATCGACTTCCCGGGGGGACCCGGGGAATCGGACGCGACGTTCGAGCGCACGCCACCGAGTAACATCGAGGCCGAGCAGTCGGTGCTCGGCGGCATGCTGCTGTCCAAGGACGCCATCGCCGACGTGATCGAGGCGCTGCGCGCCGACGACTTCTACCGTCCCGCGCATCAGATCATCTTTGATGCCGTCATCGACCTCTACGGCCGGGGCGAGCCGGCCGACGCGGTCACCGTCTTCAACGAACTGCAGCGGCGCGGCGAGGTCGCCCGGGTCGGCGGCGGCGCCTACCTCCACACGCTGACCGCGACCGTGCCGACGGCCGCCAACGCCGGCTACTACGCGAAGATCGTCCGAGAGCAGGCCATCCTGCGGCGACTGATCGAGGCGGGCACGCGGATCGTCTCCTACGGGTACGGCGGGCAGGGTGAGGAGGTCGACGACCTCGTCGACCGGGCCCAGGCCGAGATCTACAAGGTGACCGAGCGGCGCACGTCGGAGGACTATCTCCCGCTCTCGGAGATCATGCCGGGGGCCCTCGACGAGATCGAGGCCATCGGCAGCCGCGGCGGCCAGATGGTCGGCGTTCCGACCGGCTTCCAGGACCTCGACGCGCTGACCAACGGCCTCCACCCCGGCCAGATGATCGTCGTGGCCGCAAGACCTGCCATTGGCAAAAGCACCTTAGGTCTAGATTTCGCCCGGTCTGCTGCGATTAAGAATGGTATGGCGACCGTCGTCTTCTCGCTGGAGATGTCGCGCAACGAGATCACCATGCGACTGCTGTCGGCCGAGGCGCGGGTGGCGCTGCACACCATGCGGTCGGGCATGATGAACGACGACGACTGGACCCGCCTGGCCCGCCGGATGGGCGAGGTGGCCGACGCGCCGCTGTTCATCGACGACTCCCCGAACATGTCGATGATGGAGATCCGGGCGAAGTGCCGCCGTCTCAAGCAGCGCCACGACCTCCGGTTCGTGATCGTCGACTACCTCCAGCTCATGAGCTCGCCGAAGAAGACCGAGAGCCGTCAGCAGGAGGTCTCCGAGATCTCCCGTGCGCTCAAGCTGCTGGCCAAGGAACTGGAGGTCCCGGTCATCGCGATCTCCCAGCTCAACCGTGGTCCCGAGCAGCGGACCGACAAACGCCCACAAGTGTCGGATCTGCGCGAAAGTGGATCTATCGAGCAGGATGCGGACATGGTCATCCTTCTGCATCGGGAGGACGCGTACGAGCGCGAGTCCCCCCGTGCGGGTGAGGCCGACCTGATCGTGGCCAAGCACCGCAACGGCCCCACCGCCACCGTGACCGTCGCCTTCCAGGGCCACTACAGCCGCTTCGTGGACATGGCCACCCACTGACCCGGGCGGCGTGGTGAAACCGTCCGAGCTTCTGGTCCGACAGGGCCTCCGTGAGGTGCGGAACAACGAAGTCACCGGCTGTCGGACCCGAGGGCCGGGGCGGGACGAGTGCCGGAGCCCGTCATCCTCAGGCCGACGATGGCGTTCTGCGCCGCGAAGCTGACCGCCAGCGTGCAGAGCATCGCGCCCACGTTGGAAGCGTCCGGATGCCCGACGAGGTGGTCGACGCCGACGAGGATGACGCGCACGACCAGCAGAACGCCCCAGAGCATCAGCGTCGTACGAGAGCCCTGCCGCCACCAGGTGCCGTCGGCCTCCTGCCAGACCGCGATGGTCCGCCCACGCCAGACGCCCAGCGCGGCGGAGGCGGCCAGGCCGACCGCCAGCAGTGTGACGTCGGCGGTTGAGGTCCACTGCTCGGCCGGCATGGTCCGCATTTGCCGTCGGGCGGTTTCGGGCTGACCGGCCTCGCCGAACGCGCCGAACTGGCCGGAGGGCACCTCGACGCCGGCTCCACGCCCGATGGTTGGCGTGTCCACCTCGTCATGCCCACCCGCCTACCACAGGAGATGAGCCGGTGATCGCCGTACCCGATCGCATCAGAGTTCTGATCGCCGACGATCAGAAAGTGGTCCGTGACGGGCTCGCGATGATGCTGGGCCTGCTCGACGGCATCGAGGTCGTCGGCACCGCCGGGGACGGGGCCGACGCGGTGCGCCAGGCCGGCGCCGCCGAGCCCGACGTCGTGCTCATGGACCTCAGCATGCCGAATGTCGACGGGATAGAGGCGACCCGGCAGCTGGTGGCGGCCGGCAGTCGCACCCGCGTCGTCGTGCTCACCACGTACGCCGATGACACCTGGGTGTTCGGCGCTCTGCAGGCCGGCGCCCGGGGGTTCATCACCAAGGACGCCGGTGCGGAGCAGATCCGCGACGCGATCGTCGCGGTCGCCTCCGGCGAGGCCCAGCTCGACCCCTCGGTACAGCGGCGGCTGCTGGAGACGCTCGCGCACAGGACACCCGTGGGCGTGGGCGGGCCACCGGCGCCGCCCGACGACGGTCTGACGGCCCGCGAGACCGAGGTGCTCACCGAGATCGCGCAGGGCCTGTCCAACGCCGAGATCGCGCAGCGTCTGTTCGTCTCCGAGGCCACCGTCAAGACCCACGTCAACCACCTGCTGGCCAAGACCGGCTGCCGCGACCGCGCGGCGCTCGTCGCGTACGCCTTCCGGACCGGCCGGGCCGGGATGGACTGACCGTCGTGGTCTCCACCTCAGGGTGGAGACCACGACGCTCGGCGATCCATCCGCCACCCGATGACCGCCGCCGCGTCGACGTGCACAGTGGTTACCGCTCCGCTCGGGGGATATCAGGACTGGAAGGCGACCACCATGTCAACCGCGCTCACACCCTCCGCCGGCATCCCCTCACCCGCAGCCGATCCCGTGGTTGCCCGTACCGCCGGCATCCGGCACCTGCTCGCCATCGGCGTCGCGATGTTCGCGCTGCCGTGGCTGGTCTGGGGGTCGGCCATCGCCCAGGCACACGACCTCATCGGCTGGCGTCTGCCACAGGGCATCGCGTTGTGGGTGCTCACCCCGTCGATCGCCCTGGTCACCGTGCTGCTCGGCGGTCGCCCGGCCCTGCGCGACCTCGGCCGTCGGCTCATCGCCTGGCGGGTATCGCCGGCCACCTACCTGCTCGCGCTGGTCACCCCCATCGGCGTCGCGGCGGTTGCCGTGGCGCTCGCCGCGGCCGCCGGCCACCACCCGCAGCTCGGCGTCATGATGAGTCCGCCGGCGGCACTGGCCTACCTCGGGTACGGCATCGGCCTGTACCTGCTGACCGAGGAGGCCGGCTGGCGCGGGCTGCTGCTGCCCCGGCTACAGACCCGCATGCGCCCTGTGTGGGCGAACCTGCTCCTCGGCGTCGTCTGGTCCGGGTGGCACTACCCGCTGCTGCACGTGCCCGGCGAGAGCGACAACGGCCTGCCGTTCGCCGGCTTCCTGCTGTTGACCACGAGCACCACTGTCCTCATCGGTGCGCTGTTCAATGCGGCCAGGGGCAGCGTGCTCATCGCCGCGCTGTTTCACGCCGCCTTCAACGCCACCTACAGCTACGCCGGTGTCGTCGGCCCGGACCACACTCCGCTGTGGACGGCGGCCGCCGCCTCGGCCGTACTCGCCGCCGTGGTGTGCGCGGCCACCCGCGGCGATCTCTACCGGCGCTGATCCGGCCCATCGCCGCTGCCCCTCGCGCCGCCAGGAAATCCCCCGGTCAGGAGACCGTCCGGTCAGGGACGGCATCGCGGAGGAAATCGGCGGTGCCGGGGTCTGCGGGGTAGAACGACTCGATGGCGAGCTCGGCGACCGTGATGTCGAGCGGGGTGCCGAAGGTCGCCACGATGCTGAAGAACGACAGTTCCCGGCCCGAGGAGTGCTTGAGCCGCAGGGGGACCATGATGTCGCCGGGCCCGGGCAGCTCGATCTCCGGCTCCGGCTGGTCGCAGGGGTAGCCGTGAAGTTCCGCGTACAATTCGCCGAGTTCGGCGTCGCCGGTGAGTGAGATCTGCCGCCTGAGCCGGCCGAGCAGGTGAGCGCGCCACTCGCCGAGGTTGACGATGCGGGGGGCGAGTCCCTCCGGGTGAAGGCTCGCCCGCAGCACGTTCGTGAGCAGGTCGGGGTCGACATCCTCGGCGATCAGGCCGATGGCCGCGTTGGCGTCGACGAGGTTCCAGCCCCGGTCCACGACCACCGCGGGGTAGGGCTCATGCGCGGACAGCAGCCGCCGGATCGTCTCGCAGACCGCCGTCATCTGCGGGGAGTCGAGCGGGGACTCCGTGTAGGCCGGGGCGTAGCCGGCGCTCAGCAGCAGGTGGTTCCGCTCGCGCAGCGGGATCTCGAGGTGCTCGGAGATGTGGAGGACCATGTCACGGCTCGGCCGGGCCCGGCCGGTTTCCAGGAAGCTGAGGTGGCGGGTGGATATCTCGGCCTGGATCGAGAGCTCGAGCTGGCTGAGTCTCCGGTGCTCGCGCCAGTGGCGGAGCAGTTCGCCGAACGGCCGCTGATAGATCTGGGCTGCTGTCACGGTCCCGACGCTAGCCGGGGGACCGGGGCGGGACGATTACCTCGCGGGTAAACATCTCCGCCACCCGGCGGCGAGCCCGGGCCGGTGCCGGTCACTGCCAGCGGAACAGCCGTGCCGCCGCGAGACCGGCCACCACCGCCCATCCGGCGAGTACGGCGAGATGGAGCAGCTGGGGGGCATGACCGGCGAGTGCGTCCGTGAGCCCCTGGCCGAAGGCGCCGGCCGGGGTGAAGTCGCTGATCCGGCGGAGGACCTCGGGCATCATTTGCCGCGGCAGCCACATGCCGCCGAGGAAGAGCAGCGGGAACAGCACGGCCGCGCCCGCGCCCTGGACGACCCGGGAGTTCGGCGCCACCGCGGCGAGGCACAGGCCGACGGCGAACAGCGCCGTTGAGCCGAGCACGAAGACCCCGGCGAACGTCCAGAACGCGCGCGGAGCCGGAGTGTCGAGGACCAGGTGACCCAGGCTGAGGGTCAGGGCCGTCGCGACGACCGACACACCCACGTTGATCACGAGCTGGGCCGCCAGCAGCGAGCTCGGCCGTACGGGCGTGGTGGACATCCGGCGGAGTACGCCCCGCTCCCGATACATGACCAGGGCCGTCGGCAGCGCGCTGAGCGCGAGCAGCATGACCGACAGGAGGACCATCATGCCGGGGAACTGCGCGTCCACGGGGCGCTGCCCGCCGAGCGCGGGGTCCGGCTTGCGGAAGTCGGGGATCGAGCTGCCCAGAGCCAGCAACAGCGCCAAGGGGAGTATGACTGTGGAGAAGACCGCGGCGGGCTCGCGGAGGAAGAGCTTCGTTTCCACAGCCGCGAGCCGGGCTGTAGCGGGGATGGTCACCATGTCTTGTATCTCCTATGCGGCGGGCTGGTCGGTGGGCTGGTCGGCGGGCTGGTCGACGGGTTCGCCGGTGAGGGCGAGAAACGCGTCGTCGAGCGTGGTCCGCTCGACGCGGAGGTCGGACATCAGGGAAGCCGGCAGTGCGGACATCACGGCGGGGAGCAGGTCACCGGTGCCGATGACCACGACCTCGACGGCGTCATCGGCTGCCGCGGCCCGACCCCTCCGCCGCGGTTGTGCTGGGATGCCGTCGGTGTTCGTCGTCACGGACGACACCTCCGGGAGCGCCGGCAGGCCGTCGACCGGCTCGCGGGTACGGAACGTGAGGCGATGCTCGCCGCCCGCCCGGGCGATGAGTCCCTCCGGGGTGTCCACCACGAGGATGCGCCCCGCCGAGATGATCGCGACGCGGTCGCACAGCCGCTCGACCTCCTCCATGAAGTGCGTGACCAGGATCACGGTCACGCCGCGGTCGCGAATGCGCTCGATCAGCTCCCAGGTGTCCCGCCGCGCCTGTGGATCGAGACCGGTGGTGAGCTCGTCGAGGATGGCGATCTTCGGGTCGCCGACCAGCGCGAGCGCGATCGACAGCCGCTGACGCTGCCCGCCGGACAGCTTCGCGAAAGGCGTACGCGGATCGAGGCCGGTCTCCTCGAGCAGTGCTCGCCAGTCGGCGGGCTGGGAGTAGAACGAGGCGTAGAGGCTGAGCGCTTCGCCGACCCGGATCTTGTCGGGCAGCGAGCAGTCCTGTAGTTGCACCCCGACCTGTTGCTTCAGGTCGGCTTCCACGCGGATGGTCCCCGATGTCGGGGTGCGCAGGCCGGTCACGCATTCGACGGTTGTGGTCTTGCCGGCTCCGTTGCGGCCGACGATGCCGAAGATCTCACCCTCCTCGACGGAGAACGAGACGTCTTCGACCGCCACCCGGGTGCCGTACGTCTTGCGAAGGTTGTCCACAGTAATGATCGCCATGTGGACGACGGTAGGAGTCTGGCGGCTTCGCGGGAATGCGGCTGGGAACCCGGCCGGGGTGTAGTTATCCCCACCCCTTTCCGGCGTTCAGGGTCACTGCGCGACGATCTCGTCCTGGCCCACACTGGCGGTGACAGGAGAGGTGGGCAGATGGATCTCAACCGGATGAGAACGGCAGGCAGCAGGACGCTCACGGCAGTGGCCAGGGGCGTCGCTCTTTTCGGTGTGGCCGTGCTCGGGCAGGTCGTCGCCGTCGTGATGCTGGGGGCCGTACTGCTCAGCTTCGGCCTGGGGATGGTCTTCCTGTTTCCGCCGGCCGTACGGCTCACGCGCGCGATGACCGGGCTGAACCGGCGGCTGGCCCGCGCGTGGTCGGGGGTCGAGATCGAAGAGCCGTACCGCCCGGCGCCACTCCCGCCGGTGCCGTACCCGGACGGGTGGTACCGCGAGGGGCGGAACCTCTACAAGACGCCGATAATGCCGGCGTTCAACCGGCGGCTGAACTGGGTGCTGAAGGACCCGGCCACCTGGCGCGATTTCGCGTACCTGCTGAGCGATGTGTGGTCCGGCGGCCTGGCGGCCGCGGCTCCCGCGCTGATCGTCGCATTGGGCGCGGTGCAGCTCGCGGCGGGCACCGGCCTGCTCTGGCCCGTGCTCGCTCTGCTCGCCCTGGTCACCGCACCCTGGGTGGCCCCGTGGGGCGTGCGCGTCCACGGACGCCGCGCGCACGCCCTGCTGGCTCCGACCGAGAAGGCGAGGCTCGCGCGGCGGGTGGATCACCTCGCCAGGACACGGGTCGAGGTGGTGGACTCGCAGGCCGCCGAGCTGCGGCGGATCGAGCGTGATCTGCACGACGGGGCCCAGGCGCGACTGGTCGCCATCGGCATGACGATCGGCGCGGCCGAGCAGCTCGTCGTCTCCGACCCGAACGCGGCCAAGGCGCTGCTCGCCAAGGCCAGGGAGGCTTCGGCGACCGCGCTGCACGAGTTGCGCCAGGTCGTGCGCGGCATCCACCCGCCGGTCCTGGCCGAGCGCGGCCTCGGCGACGCGGTGCGCGCGCTCGCCCTGGACAGCCCGCTGCGCGCGCACGTGACCGTCGAACTGCCCAGGCGCCCCCAGGCCCCAGTCGAGTCCGCGGCCTACTTCGCGATCAGTGAGTTGCTCGCCAATGCCGTACGGCACGGCGACGCCACCGAGGCGTGGATCGACATCAGCCACCGCGGCGGCAACCTGCGGATCAGTGTCAGCGACAACGGGCACGGCGGGGCGGATCCGGCGCGCGGCACGGGCCTTAACGGCATCGAACGCAGGGTCGCGGCGTTCGACGGCGTGCTCGTGGTGAACAGCCCGGTCGGCGGTCCGACCACGGCTGTTCTGGAGCTGCCCCGCGCGCTGGGCGCGACGCTCACGCCGGTTCCCGCGTGGAAGAGCGTGACCATGGCCCTGTGTTGGACACTGTGCTGGATTCCCATCTTCCCGCAGGGGGTCGTCCCGATGGTCATCAAGCTCACCGGAAACCCTGAAAAGGGAAAGTCGTGGTTCCTCGCGCTTCATCTCCCTGAGCCGTTCCAATGGCCGGTGATCGCTGGCATGATCGCTCTGGGAGGTGCCATGTTCACGGTCGCCGCGGTTGTCACCGCGCGGCAGAAGCGAGCCGAGGAGGGGGCGTGCGGGTAGTCCTCGCCGAAGACCTTCATCTCCTGCGGGAGGGCCTGGTCCATCTGCTCGGCGCGTACGGCTTCGACGTGGTCGCGGCCGTCGAGTCCGGTCCCGAACTGCACGCCGCCCTTATCAGGGAGCGTCCCGATGTGGCCGTCGTCGACGTACGGCTCCCGCCGACTTTCACCGACGAGGGCCTGCAGGCGGCGCTGGCGGCGAGAAAGCAGGTCCCGGGGCTGCCGGTCCTCGTGCTGTCCCAGCATGTCGAGCAGCTCTACGCCAGGGAGTTGCTGGCCGACGGCTCGGGCGGGATCGGCTACCTGCTCAAGGACCGCGTGTTCAACGGCGAGCAGTTCGTCGACGCGGTGCGCCGCGTGGCCGCCGGGGGCACGGCCATGGATCCGGAGGTCATCGCGAAGCTGCTGGCCGGCAACGCCCGAGACGAACGGCTGAGCGGGCTGACGTCGCGCGAGCGTGACGTGCTGGAACTCATGGCCGAGGGGAGATCCAACGTGGCGATCGGGCAGCGGCTCTATCTGAGTGAGAGCGCGGTCGGCAAGCACACGGCCGGCATCTTCGCCAAGCTCGGCCTGGCCCCCTCGGACGACGACAACCGCCGCGTCCTCGCCGTGCTGGCGTTCCTCAACAGCCGGTAGTGCTCAGGCCGGGCGGCGCGGTTCTCTCAAGCCGGTCTTGCGAGCCCGGTCTTTTCTGTCGGTCCGACGGGCTACCTTTGCAACGAGACGCGGACCGGGAGAGCAGGAGGCCAAGGTGAAATTCCAGGTGAACAGCAGTGTGCTCGCCGAGGCCGTGACCTGGACCGCCCGCGTGCTGCCGGGCAGGCCCGCCATCCCCGTGCTGTCGGGACTGCTGCTCGAGGCGGGCGAGGGCCTGTACGTCTCGGCCTTCGACTATGACGTGTCCGCTCGCGCGCAGATCGAGGCCGATGTCGCCGAGCCGGGGCGGGTCCTGATCCCGGGCCGGGTCCTGGCCGAGATCACCAGAAGCCTCCCGGACCGCCCCGTCGAGATCGCCAGGAGCGGTGCGGAGGCCGTGCTGCGCTGCGGCAGCCTGGAATACAGTCTGCTCACGCTGCCGGACGAGGACTTCCCGAAGCCGCCCGCCATGCCGCCGAAGATCGGCGCGGTGGGTGGGAGCGCCTTCGCGAGCGCGGTCGGCCACGTCGCCGCCGCCGCGAGCCGGGACGAGACGCTGCCGATGCTCACCGGCATCCGGGTCGACATCGACGGCGTGCGGGTCACGATGGCCGCCACCGACCGTTATCGGATCGCGGCCGAGGACTTCCTGTGGCACCCCGAGCGGCAGGACGAACGACACGGCGTGGTGGTGCCCGCAAGGGTCCTGGTCGAGGTGGCACGTGCACTGCGCGGCGGTGAGGTTTCGATCGGGCTGAGCGACAACGTCGCGGGTTTCGTGAGCCAGGGCCGCACCACCACGGTGAGGCTGCTCGACGACCAGTTCATCGACTACCGATCGCGGCTCTCCCAGCAATGGGCGATCCACGCCGACCTGGCCGTCGCCCCCTTCGCCGAGGCCGTCAAGCGGGTGGCTCTGGTCGCGGAGCGCAACACGGCCGTACGGCTCTCCTTCTCCCAGGGCCAGGTGCAGATCCAGGCCGGCGGCGGGGAGATCGGCCGGGGAACCGAGATCATCGAAGCGGATCTGACAGGAGACGACATCCAGATCGCGTTCCAGCCGCACTACCTGCTCGACGGCCTCAACGGAGTCGAGACCGAGTGTGTGCGCCTCCACATGGACTCACCGACCCGCCCCGCCCTGATCACGAGCGAGGCGGGCGACTCCGGTTTCCGCTACTTAGTCATGTCCCTCCGCCTCGCCTGAAGGCTGCGGTCGCTTAGCGCTGCGGTCGCCCAGATGGCGCCTCGCGGCGTCGCTCAGGCCGAGGCCGTCACGTTCTGCGAATCGGTCAGGTTCTGCGTGTCGGTCAGCGCGATCAGGATGTGCTCCATGCACGCGTGGCCAGCCCGCTCCGCTGCCGTGGCATCTCCTGCGACGATGGCCCGCACGATGGCGTCGTGGGGGATGTAGTTCTGCTCCAAGGAACCGCCCGCCGCCGCGATGCTCGCCCGCAGCGCCGCCGAGAAGTCGGTGTAGAGATCAATCAGTACGTTGTTGTGCGTCGCCTCCACGACCGTCACATGGAAGGCCAGGTCCGCCTCGACGAACTTCTCGGGGTCGCCGTTCGCCCATGCCTTTTCGCGCTCGCTCAGCGCCGCCTCGATGGCGGCCACGTCCTCGGTGGTGCGCCGGGTAGCCGCAAGGCGGGCCGCCTCGACTTCGAGCGCGCGCCGAACTTCGAGGATCTCCAACTGCTCAGCCGCTCGCAGTCGTCGGGCCATGGCACCTGACAGCTCGCTCGTGGCCCGGACATAGGTCCCGTCTCCCTGGCGGCACTCCAGAAGTCCCGCATGGGTCAGCGCTCGCACCGCCTCGCGCACGGTGTTGCGACCGACTCCGAGCTGCTCGGCGAGAACCGTCTCAGTGGGGATCTTGGCATGCATCTGCCAGGAACCGGAGGTGATCTGCTCCTTGAGCTGGTCGATCACCTGGTCCACCAGAGACGCCCGCTGCGCCGTCCGCAGACTCACACTCAGCCTCCTTCGGGTGCCGGTCATCCGATGATTGAATGACCGGTCAACCCTAATTATTCCAGAGCCTCCAGACCATCGCCGGGGGCTCCCAGGAGGCTTATCGGATCAGCATGGCCGAAGAGGTGGAGCCCGGTATGTGCACGCGGATTCCCACGGCTTCCAGGGCCCTACGATATGCCCCGGCCTGCTGATCGACCTCACCGGCCTGTCCCCACAGGTCACCGAGCCTGCGCCAGGCCCGGGCGGTTTCCATGCCGGGGAGCGCCGTGTCGCTGCCGAGCAGGTCCTGGGCGCACCGCAGCGCCGGAGCCGCGTCGCGGGAGCGTGCCAATGCGACTTCGGCGAGCACCAGATGCGCGGTGGCGGCCGTCGTCCCGCGGATGGCGACCAGCAGATCCAGTGCCTGCTCGGCGAGATCCACCGCGGATTCCGTGTCGCCACCGCGAAAACGCACATGACTCAGCACGATGAGACTGCGGGCATGCTCGGCCTTCTCCCCGGGAAAAGCGGAGAAGACACCTGTCGCGGAGGCGGCGAGCTCGTTGGCTCGGTCCAAATCCGCGTCCCCGGTGTCGACGGCGATCCACGCCCAGCGCATCGCGATCCGTGCGCGGCGCACCGCGATCCGAGCGTTCCTACCCGCCGACAGGGCGTCCTCCGCGAGGCGGACGGCCAGCGCGGAGTCCTCTCCCTCGGCGGCGGCCACGCTGGCCTGCCACAGGGCGAGCACCTCGGAAGTCTGATCGACGGCCTTGGTCACCTGTGTCGCCGCGAGTACGCGCTCGACGTAGGGCAGGCCGCTCTCGGTCTCCACGAGCGCGAGTGCCAGCTCCATGGCCAACTCGCCCTCGGCGATGCCGAGCCGGTCGGCCTGAGCGAGGGAGTGGGCACCGAGATCCCGAGCTCGCAGCCGGTCGCCGGCCCGCTGGTAGCACCGGCACAGCGAGACCACCAGAGGAAGGTCGGCGAGGCGCTCGGGGTGTGCGGCCGCCTCCCGGCGGAGCCGTTCGTAGGCCTCAACCGCCCGTCCGGTGCGCCCCTGCGCCTCCAGCGCGCGGGCCACGCCGACACGCGCGTGCGCGGCCAGCATGGCGTTGTCCTCGCCCGCCGCCTTCACTATGTCGCCGAATCGGTCGGCGGCGGCGGCGGGGTCGCCGTGATAAAGCTCGAGCTCGGCGTGTCGGAGGCCGAGCTCGGTGTCGATGCGCTGGCGAGGCTCTATCCCGTGAAGCAGGAACTCAGTGGTGCAACCGAGCCGCTCGGCGAGGAGGCGCGCAACGACTGGAGTGGGCGTCCGCTTTCCGGACTCGATGAGTGAGACGTAACTGTCCGACAGGTCGGGCCCGGCCAATTGGGCCTGGGACATGCGCCTGCTCAACCGCAATCCACGGACGCGGTCACCGATGGTTCCCTGACTCGGCATCTGATCTCTCAGGGCGGGGGATGGTCAATGATGGGGCCATAATGGCATGAAGCCGCCGAATCGTGTAACCCTCCACCAAGAATCACCCGGTGAAGGTTCGATCACGGTTGTCGTGAAGGGTTGGATGGAGGGATGGGTCAGTCGTCGTCCGAGTCCTTGCTGGGGAAGATCATTTGGCAGACTTCTAGGTACAGGGTCTCGGGGTAGGGGATGTAGGTCACGGTGCTCAGCGCCTGATCCTGGCCGGCCGACTCCATGACGAACTCGCCGTAGCCGAGCATGCGGCCGAGGAGTGAGCGTTTGAAGCTCATGTCGGTGACCTTGGCCAGGGGCATCATCGCGACCTTGCGCGTGATCAGTCCGGTGGTGAGGAGCATGCGCGCGGAGGTTACGACGAAGTAGTCGACCGACCACTCGGCGACCTTCCACACGAACCGGATGAGGAGTAGCAGCCAGGCCCACCAGATCAGGACGAGGGCCTGGCCCGCGCCGCTGTCGCTCAGCCATTTGCTGAGCAGACCCGCGAGGATCAGCCCACCGAAGATCTCGGCGACCGGTCTGAGCAGGACGGCGGGGTGGCGCCTGACCATGATGACTTGTTGCTCGTGGGGGAGGAGGTAACGGTTGACCGACGACGGGGCGGAATCCCCGTGGGTCACAAGTCTCATGTCAGGGTGGCGAAGAACTGAGCCATCGAGTTGGCCGCGCTCACCATGCCGTTGAGCGCTCCGTGGACCGTCCGGGCCGCGTCAGTCGGCCTTGTCAACAGGTAGAAAGCCACCAGGATGATGGCCCCCCACTTGAGGACCTTCTTGGCTTGCACCGCCGTCACCACTCCCATGACCTATACATTACCCAGTCGCCCGGTTCGGTAAAGCGGTTGAAGCCGCCGAACATCGAGCCATGATCAACCGTTGCCGTCGTCCCGTTTCCCGCGGACCGCACCGGCCTTCACACCGCCTGGCGTTCGTCACGTGAACACGAAGAGACGTCTTCATAACTCTACGTACCCATATAAGCGCGTAGTGTAACCGAGTCGCGCATGACGTGACCGGGGGATTCACCACCAGAGGGTTCTCACCGAGAGGACAGGGGAATGTGGCCTGAGCGGTAGATCAGGCCGAGCCGGTCAGATGACGACGATCAAACCCGTCCATCAAGCCCCGCCGACCTCCGTTCATGCTGGTCAGACGGCCCCATCCGACGCCCCGATCAGACGCCCCGATCAGACGACGCCGTAGAGACGGTCTCCGGCATCGCCGAGACCGGGCACGATGTAGCCCTGCTCGTTGAGCCGCTCGTCGAGGGCGGCGGTCACTACGCGGATCGGCTTGCCGGTGCCGCGGAAGGTCTCGTCCATGTGCGCGATCCCCTCGGGCGCGGCCAGCAGGCAGATGGCGGTGACATCCTGCGCCCCGCGATCGAAGAGGAAGCGGACCGCCGCGGCAAGCGTGCCGCCGGTCGCCAGCATCGGATCGAGCACATAGCACTGTCGTCCGGACAGGTCCTCCGGCAGCCGGGTGGCGTACGTTTGGGCCTTCAGCGTGGACTCGTCGCGGATCATGCCCAGGAAACCCACCTCGGCCGTCGGCAGGATCCGGGTCATGCCGTCGAGCATGCCGAGCCCGGCACGCAGGATCGGCACGACGAGCGGCGCCGGGCGGGTGAGCCGTACGCCACGGGCGGTCACGAGCGGCGTTTCAACGGTGACGTCGGTGACGCGGACGTCACGGGTGGCCTCGTAGGCGAGGAGCGTGACCAACTCGTCGGCGAGTCGGCGGAACGTCGGCGAGTCGGTCCGCACGTCACGGAGTGCGGTCAGCTTGTGGGCGACGAGCGGGTGATCGACGACGAGGGTCTTCATGGCAGGAAAAGTTACCGTGTCCAGGGCGGATCATCGACGTCGTCTGACTCTTTTGATCACAATTTGGGGTGACCGGCGGGCGGGAGAGGGCCGAGTCTGGGACGATTGCGTGACGTGAGGATCGTGCCGGTGGGGATGACGATGACAGACGACGTAGACGCGCTTGACTTCGCCATCGTGGTCTATCGTGAGGATGATCGCTGGGAGGCTGAGATGCTTCCCGTCGCGCTCACCTCCGACCTGCACGGACTCCTCCACGCTCTCCGCCAGACGCCGAGCATGGGAACCACGATTGGCATGGTCGCGGTGGGGGATGACTTCTTTGTGGTGTTACGGGTTTTCGGCGAACGGGTGAGTGTCTTCCTCTCGGACATCACCGCGGCATGGGACTGGTCGCTCGCGCGGCAGGTGCTCGAATACCTCGACGTGCCGGTTCCGGAGGATGAGGATCTCGACGGCGTGTACCCGGCCGGGGATCTGTCCATCTTCGCCGACCTCGGACTCGACGAGATGGAGTTGGGGGCGCTGTCCGGCGACCCCGATCTGTGGCCGGATGAGGTGCTGTCCAGCATCGCCGCGCGGCTGGGCTTCTACCAGCCGTTCGAACGCGCCGTCGACGCTGCCATCGGCTGACCTCGGGAGACGGCGATGCCCTCGAGATCCAACCTCTTCTCCGCGGCCTTCACCAGGACCGGCGGTCGCTGGACCGGCGCCGAGGTCGACCTCGGGGAGGCCGAGATAGCCGACGACCTGGGCGACGCGGCGCAGGAGGCGCTCGGGCTCAGCGGCGACGAGTTGGTTCTGCTGTGCGTCGAGGTCGAGGACGAGTGGTTCGCGATCGTCCGCCACGAGGACGACTTCGACCCCCGTGTGTTCATCTCCGACGCCCATGCCGCGCTGACCGATCCCCTCGGGGAGATCTTCGGTGAGCTCGCCGGAGTCGCCGTGGACGCGGACGCGCCCGACCTCGGCATCCGTCCGGTGGGCGACCTCGAGTTGCTCACGGATTTCTCGTTGAGCGCCGAGGAACTGCTGGAGCTCAGCATGGAGGAGGGCGTGCTCCCCGCGGAGATCCTGTCTCTCATCGCCGAACGCCTCGGGTTCGCCGACGAGCTCGACCGGCTGCGGTGAACGAGGGCCCGGTGAACGGGGTGCCGGAGGAACGCTACGAGCCGGCGATGCGGCTCGCGCTGGCGGAGGCCGTACGGGCCGGGCAGCGCGGTGAGGTGCCGGTGGGCGCGGTGGTGCTGGGACCGGACGGCGCGATCCTGTGGACGGCCGGCAACGACCGCGAGACGAGCGGCGATCCCACCGCGCACGCCGAGCTGCTCGCACTGCGCGAGGCGGCGCGGGTGACCGGGGAGTGGCGGCTCACCGGCTGCACTCTCGTCGTGACGCTCGAACCCTGCACGATGTGCGCCGGGGCCGCGGTCCTCGCCCGGGTCGATCGGGTGGTGTACGGCGCGGCGGATGAGAAGGGCGGCGCGGCGGGCTCGCTGTGGGACGTCATCAGGGACCGCCGGCTCAACCACCGGCCCGAGGTCGTCATGGGTGTGCTGGCCGACGAATGCGCCGCCGTGCTCGGGGAGTTCTTCGCCGCCCGCCGCGGCTGAGCCGCCAATGAGGCGGCCCGCGAGCCGGCCAGGAGCGGTCACGGAGCGGACGTGGCGGGGGAATCGCCGACGGATGCGGGGAAACGGATGCGCGGGTATCACCGTTCGTCCGGTAAGCTGCTGCGCGGTGGAGTCGCCTAGTGGCCGAGGGCGCACGCCTCGAAAGCGTGTGTAGGGCAACCTACCGTGGGTTCAAATCCCACCTCCACCGCCACTGCGATGTCTCAGGACATCGGAAACCCTCGAACCTACGGTTCGGGGGTTTCGTGTTGTCCGGGAGCATTCGGGAGCGACGGGAAGCTTCGCGGGCGACGACTGTGAGACCGGGTCACTTCTCCAGCTCGAGGATTCGCGCGTGCAGCACGGAGCGCTGGTGGAGGGCGGCCCGAAGGGCGCGATGAAGTCCGTCTTCGAGGTAGAGGTCGTCCCGCCACTGGACGACGTGCGGGAAGAGGTCCCCGTAGAACGTCGAGTCCTTGGCCAGCAGCGAGTTGAGGTCCAGCACCGCCTTGGTGGTGATCAGCATGTCGAGCCGGATCTGACGGGGCGGGATCTGCGCCCACTCGCGGTGTGACAGACCGTGGTCCGGATAGGGACGGCCATCACCGATCATTTTAAAGATCACGGTATGTAGTTTAAGAGAGAGTCACGTCCACGAGGTCCCGAGCCTGTCGCAGGGCCATGCCCGGAATACTCGAGATGCCCGGGGCGGGGTCAGATGCCTCCGGAGAAGGTGTCGCACATGGACGGGTCGCCGGATTTGTAGCCCCTCTTGAACCACTTCGTCCGCTGCGCCGACGTGCCGTGCGTGAACGCCTCCGGGTCGACCCGGCCGCGTGCCCGCTTCTGGATGCGGTCGTCGCCGACGGCGGCCGCGGCGTCGAGCGCCTGCCGGATGTCGGTGTCGGTGAACCTCCGGGCGTAGAGGCCGGTGCTCACGGCGTTGTCGGCCCAGACACCCGCGTAGCAGTCCGCCTGGAGTTCTAGCCGTACGGAGCCGCTCGCGGCGCCCCTGCCCTGGCCGGCCCGGTCCATCGTGCCGAGTAGGTTCTGCACGTGATGCCCGTACTCGTGCCCGATCACGTACGCCTGCGCGAAGGGGCCGCCCTCGGCGCCGAACTGGGACCGAAGCTGATCGAAGAAGGACAGGTCGAGATAGACGTGTCTGTCGGCCGGGCAGTAGAAGGGGCCGACAGAGGAGTCGGCGTAACCGCAACCGGTGTTGACGCCGCCGGAGAACAGGGTGGTCTTGGCGGTGCGATAGTTGGAGACCTCGCCCTTCCAGTACTTCTGGATGCTGTTGACCACCCCGACGACCCGGCATTTCTCGGACTGGTCGGCGTCCGCGCCCGTCTGGCACTGCCGGCTCAGGTCGGTACCGGGTCGCAGCCCACCCGGCTGTGCCTCCCCGCCGCCGAGGATTTCGGCGGGGTCGACCCCGAAGACCAGGGCGAGGATGAGCGCGATGATGCCGGCCGCCCCGCCGCCGATGGCCAGGCCGCCGCCTCTGGATCTGCCTCCGACGTCCTCCACCTGTGAGGCGTCGAGCCGCGCTCGGTCATCGAAATCCACCTGGGACGCTCCCGCTGTTGGGACGCTGACTTGCGCGATCGGTTGCCATCGCCATTCCGCCCTGCCCAGAATCCGCAAGATCAGTCGCCGTCGTACCCTTCATGCGTAGTATGCGGGGGTGTCGCTTCTCCCCACTCCGGCGACGCGGGAGCCGTACGCTGCTTCGCTTTCCGTTCGCGACCGGCTGCTGCCGCCGATGCCGGACAATCCCCTGTGGGGATGGCTAGGCCCCCTGGTCGTGGCGTTGTTCGGGGGGTTTCTGCGCTTCTATCACCTTGGCACGCCGCATGCGGTGGTCTTCGACGAGACCTATTACGCCAAGCATGCCTTCTCACTGATCACCCATGGTGTCGAGCGGAAGTTCGTCGATGACGCCGACAGCCTGATGCTGCACGGCAGCGAGCATCTCTTCGCGACCTGCGAGACCGTCCAGGACTGCGCGGTCTACGCCATGCATCCGCCACTCGGCAACTGGATGATCGGCGTGGGGGAATGGCTGTTCGGCCTGACCCCGTTCGGCTGGCGGTTCATGCCCGCGCTCGTCGGCACCGTATCCGTGCTCATCCTCGCCCGGGTGGCCCGCCGGATGACCCGCTCGACGCTGCTCGGCTGCCTCGCGGGCTTCCTGCTCGCCCTGGACGGCCTGCACTTCGTGCTCTCCCGTACGGCACTGCTGGACATCTTCCTGATGTTCTGGGTGCTGGCCGGATTCGCCTGCCTGCTGGTGGATCGGGAGCGGGTCCGGGAGCGACTGGTGGAGTGGCACGCCGCGGCCGCCACGCCGACCGGGCCGCGGCTGGGCCTGCGGCCATGGCGCCTGGCCGCCGGCCTCTGCCTGGGCGCGGCGTTGGCGACGAAGTGGACGGGCCTGTTCTTCATCCTGGCCTTCGGGGTCATGACGCTCGTCTGGGATGCCGGCGCCCGGCGGGCGGTGGGCCTGCGCCGCCTGGAGGCGGCGCGGCTGGACTGGCCACTCGGAGCCGCGTGGCTGGGGGGCGTGCCGATCGTCGTCTATGTCGCGTCGTTCGGCGGCTGGCTGGCCACGGCCGGAGGATGGGGCCGCGACTGGGACGGGGCCACGTCACCCGGGCGGTCGTTCGTCATCGACTCGCTGCGCTCGCTGGTCACCTACCAACTCCAACTGCTCGGCTCCCATACGAGTCTGAGCACCCACCACGGCTACCAGTCCGATCCGTGGACCTGGCCACTGCTGCTGCGGCCCGCGGCGTTCTTCTACGAGAAGACCGCCGCTGGGTGCGGCGCGGACGAATGCTTCTCGTCGATCGTCGGCGCCGGCACCCCTCTCATCTGGTACGCGGCGCTGCCCGCGCTCGCCGCCATGATCGGCTGGTATCTCGCCGCGCGTGACTGGCGGGCCGGAGCCGTGCTCCTGGCGTACGGCATGGGGTGGCTGCCGTGGTTCTACTACGCGATCGCCGACCACCGCACGATGTACCTGTTCTACACGCTTCCCGTGCTGCCCTTCATGATCCTGGCCGTCGTCCTGTCCTGCGGCCTGATCATGGGCACGAACGGGGCCTCCTCGGAGCGGCGCACGATCGGTGTCACCCTGGTGGGTGCGTTCGCGCTGCTGGCGCTGGTTAACTTCTGGTGGATTTCGCCCATCCTCACCGCCGAGCCTCTGACGTACTCCGAGTGGCTCAGCCGGATGTTCTTGCGCAGCTGGATCTGACCGTCAGAATGTCGATCGTGGATGAATACCTTGCCGACTACGAGCGGCGGAACGGACCAATCTCGGCAGAGGCGCTGGACAGGGCACGCCAACTCTTCGACGAGGTGTTCGCCGAGGAGGGCGATGGCCTCCAGGACGCTGAACCACGACGCTGAACCACGACGCTGAACCACGACGCTGAACCACGACGCACATGCCCGCCGACAGACTGCGACTGTCAGACCTTCCTGATGGCGATGCGATCCGGCACGAGCTTCTCGAGATCGTCGATGTCAGAGGTGAACACCGTGACTTGGCCTCTCTGACGTCGCGCTACGACGGCGAGCATGGCGTCGATGGCGTACTTATGGCCGTGCAGGCCAACATCGGCGAGGATCCGGCGAGCCTGTCGCGCCTCCGCCTTTCCCAGCTCGGCCACGTTCACACGCGACAGTACCCAGTCCCAGCGCTGTTCTGTGGTCCTGCCGTCGTGCGCCTCCACCACCGTCATAGGTGAGGTCACGACCTCGGCTTCGCCTCGCGCGGCAAGGTCGAGTCTGGCAATCATCATCCGGTCGCCGCGGACAGCGAGCGACAGTGCCTCGCTGTCCAGCACAAAGACACGGAGCTGCATGGCTTCCCCACCGCGATTCCTCACGCTGCCGCTCCGCCGCGCTTGCTCTGAGCGGCGCGGCGTCGCGCGTGCTCCGCGTCAAGGTCATCGAGTTCTCGGTATGCGGCTGAGCGCTCATCTGCGGTGACTGGTCCGTGCTCTTCCTCTAGCCAGACGACTAGTTCCCGAAGCCGGTCGCGGTCGCGCTTGTACCGGAGTGCCTCTGCGACATAGGCAGAGAGCCCGCGCTCGGCCGCATCCGAGCGGATCTCCTCCAGGAGTTCCTCGGGAATGGTGACTGTCACCTTCTTGGTTGCCATACTCGAGACCATACTTGCCATAGTCTGAACGGACAAGGATGGAAGCTCTGGGCACGGTTGTGGGGAACCCGAGACGGAGACGCACGAAGGGCCCGGCTGGATCTGTCCGGGCCCTTCGTGTTCTTGCTGCTCAACCAAGCGCGGAGGATGCGAGATTCGAACTCGCGAGGGGTTGCCCCCAACACGCTTTCCAAGCGTGCGCCCTAGGCCAACTAGGCGAATCCTCCGCCGAAAAGCTTAGCGGACTTTCCGGGGTGTGGTGACCAGTGACGTGACCGTGACTTTCGCGGTCCGCGCATCCCCCCGGAGTGGTTAGACTGTCGAAGGACCCCTCGCGCGGCGTCATCCTGTGAACCTCCCCAGGGCCGGAAGGCAGCAAGGATAAGCGGGCTCTGGCGGGTGTGCGAGGGGTTCTTCAGTTGGCGGAACCAGCCAGCGGAACCGCCCGCCGGGTCTACCCCCCGAGGAGACGGCATGAGTCTTGCGCTGTACCGCAAGTACAGACCCGGGACATTCGCCGAGGTCAAGGGGCAGGAACACGTCACAGAACCGCTGCGTCAGGCGCTGCGGAGCGGTCGCGTCAACCACGCCTACCTGTTCAGTGGTCCGCGTGGTTGCGGTAAAACCTCCAGTGCCCGCATTCTCGCTCGCTCCCTCAACTGCGAGAAGGGGCCGACGCCCGATCCGTGCGGCGAGTGCGAGTCATGCGTCGCCCTCGCTCCCACCGGGCCGGGCCACCTCGACGTGATCGAGATCGACGCGGCCTCACACGGCGGCGTCGACGACGCGCGGGATCTGCGGGAGCGGGCCTTCTTCGCCCCGGTCGCGGCCCGCTTCAAGATCTACATCATCGACGAGGCCCACATGGTCACCCGTGAGGGCTTCAACGCGCTGCTGAAGCTCGTCGAGGAGCCTCCGCCGCACCTCAAGTTCGTCTTCGCCACCACCGAACCGGAGAAGGTCATCGGGACGATCAAGTCCCGGACCCACCACTATCCCTTCCGGCTCATGCCGCCCGCCACGCTCCGGCAGCTCATGGAGGAGATCCTCGAGTCGGAGTCCGTGCCGTACGAACCGGCCGCACTGCCGCTCGTGGTCCGTGCGGGCGCCGGATCGGCCCGCGACTCGCTGTCGATCCTCGATCAGCTCCTCGCCGGCGCGGACGAGGCGGGCATCACCTACCAGCGTGCCGTTTCGCTGCTCGGCTACACGGACGGCGATCTGCTCGACGAGGTGGTCGACGCGTTCGCCCGGCGTGACGGCGCGCAGGTGTTCCACACGGTCAACCGGGTGATCGAGGGCGGCCACGACCCCCGCCGCTTCGCGACGGACCTGCTGGAGCGCCTCCGCGACCTGGTGATCCTCGCCAACGTGCCGGAGGCGTCGTCCAGCGGGCTGCTCGATCGGCCGGCTGACGAACTGGAACGTTTGCAGGTGCAGGCCGCGTCCATGGGATCGGCCGAGCTGACCCGGGCGGCCGAGGTGTTCAACGCGGGGCTGACCGAGATGCGCGGGGCCACCTCCCCCCGGCTGCTGCTCGAGTTGATGTGCGCCCGGGTGCTGCTGCCCGCGGCCGATCAGGGCGAGTTGGCGCTGCTGGCCCGGCTCGAACGGCTGGAGCGGCTGGAACGCGGTGTGCCCGCCGCCGTGGCCGCACCCGCGGCACCCGTCGCCACTCCTGCCGCCACTCCTGACGCAGTCCCGCAGCCGGTCGCGGCACAGCCTCAGCCCGCCTCCCCGTCGGTGGCCCCTCGTACCGCCCCTCATACGGTCCCTCGTACGGCCCCCGCCCCCGTGGCGGATGACTGGCCCACGCCCGCACGGCCGGGTGGTGCTCCGGCCGCGGACGTCCGTACGGCTCCGCCCGCCGGGAGCGCGCAGTCGGCGCAGCACGGTGGACAGCACGGACCGGTGCAGCAGGCGTGGCCGCAGGTGCTCGAAGCGATCAAGAACCGCCAGAAGGTCGCGTGGATTCTCCTCTGTCAGGGCAGGCTGCTCGGCGTCGAGGGCAACGTGGTGACCGTCGGCTTCGAGAAGCCCGGCGACGTGCAGGGCTTCATCAAGGGCAAGCGCGACGAGCTGGTGGCCGCCGCCCTCGGCGACGTGCTCGGCGGAAGCTGGCGGGTCGAGGTGGTGGTCGGCAGCTCCGGGCCCGCCGGTGCGGCGCGCGGCCCTGCCCCCCATCCTCAGGCCCCCCATCCTCAGGCCTCCCACGCACAGAACCGGCGCCCTCCAGCGCCGCAGGGGACGCAGGGGACGCAGAGTGCCGGCAGCGCCGTTCGATCGTCGGCGGCGTCCGGCGACGTCGGCCGCCCGCCGGCCGGCGCACCGAGCCGGGACGGCCAGGAGGCAGCGCCCGGCGGCCCGAGCGGTGGGACGGGTGGCGGAGTGAGCGACGGCCAGGACGGGCGCGCCGCCACGGGCGACGGATCCCGGACCGACGGCGAGTCCCGTACGACCGACGAGACCTGGCCGGACGAGCCGCTGGCCGAGTCGTCGGATGAGTCGTCGGACGGCTTCAACCGGCCGGCGACGCCCCCCCGATCCGGCTCGGCGGCCAGATTCGCCGCCAGGGCCGCGGCTCAGAGCAGGCCGCGCCAGGCATGGCCGGACGCCGTGCCCGGCCGGAACCGGACTGGCGCCGATTTCGACGACGTCGATCCGGTCAACGACGCCGACGCCGACGTGAGCGATCTCACCGGCCTGGCCCTGGTCCAGCGGGAGCTCGGCGGCCAGATCATCGAGGAGATCGACCACTCCTGAGGCGGTGAAGGGCCGAGCGGACGCACGGGCCGTGCCGTACGCGATCCGATCGCCGGGAACACGTGCGCACACCGGTGTCGGAACGGCGGTGGACACCGTAGGCTCATCGCGACGAACATGTCGCTGGACGCTGAGGGAGCACACGATCGTGAATCCAGGGGATGTCAACCTCCAGCATTTGCTGGAGCAGGCTCAGCTGATGCAGCAGCAGCTCGTCACCGCACAGCAGGAGCTCAGCGATGCCGAGATCGAGGGAAGCGCCGGAGGCGGCCTCGTCGTCGCGACCGTGAACGGGAGCGGCGAGCTGCTCGAACTGGAGATCAGTCCGTCGACCATCGACGTCGACGACCCGCAGGAGACCGCCGAGACGGTCGCCGATCTCGTTCTGGCGGCGGTCCGGGACGCAGTGCGCGCCGCAGCCGAGTTGCAGGAGGAGAAGCTCGGTCCGCTCGCGCAGGGACTCGGAGGCGGCCTCGGCCAGCTGCCGGGGTTCTAGCCATGTATGAGGGGGTCGTCCAGAATCTGATCGACGAGCTGGGGCTGCTGCCCGGCGTCGGTCCCAAGAGTGCGCAGCGCATCGCGTTCCACGTGCTCGCCGCCGATCCGACGGACGTGAAGCGGCTGGCGCACGCGCTGCTCGAGGTCAAGGAGAAGGTCCGTTTCTGCCGGATCTGCGGCAATGTCGCGGCGGAGGACGAGTGCCGGATCTGCCGCGATCCCCGACGCGACCCGCAGGTGATCTGCGTGGTCGAGGAGTCGAAGGACGTCGTGGCGATCGAGAAGACCCGCGAGTTCCGTGGCCGCTATCACGTGCTCGGCGGGGCGATCAGTCCGATCGACGGCATCGGTCCGGACGACCTGAAGATTCGCGAGCTGATGGTGCGGCTGGCCGACGGCCAGGTGACAGAGTTGATTCTCGCGACCGATCCGAACCTCGAGGGCGAGGCGACGGCCACCTACCTGGCCAGGCTCGTCAAGCCCATGGGGTTGAAAGTGACACGACTGGCCAGCGGCCTGCCGGTGGGCGGTGACCTCGAGTACGCGGACGAGGTCACCCTGGGCCGCGCTTTCGAAGGACGGAGGCTGCTGGATGTCTGACGAGTGGAACGATCTGGCCGCACGGGTCGCCGGGCACGCGCAGAACTACATCGACGGCCTGACCCGCCTGGCGAGCGGTGAGGGCGGCGACGCGATCCTGCCGCTGCTGCTGGTGGAGGTGGCCCAGGTCAGTCTCGCGGGCACCCAGCTCGGGGCCGTGCAGGACGTGATCCTGCAGGGCAACTTCGAGCCGCCGCTGGGCGAGGACCCCGACATCGATCCCCTTCGTACTGCTCTCGCCGTACGGCTGGGCCCGGTGGACGACTACGCCGAGGTGTTCGATCCGTACAAGGACACGGCGGTCACGCCGTACCGGCTGTCGGACGATCTCACGGCGGTGGCGGCCGACCTGATCCACGGGCTGCGGCACTACCGGGCCGGCCGGCCGCTGGAGGCGCTGTGGTGGTGGCAGTACTCGTATTTCAACACCTGGGGAAACCACGCCGGAGCTGCGCTGCGCGCCCTGCACGCCCTGGTCGCACACACCCGTCTCGACGTGGTCGAGGAGAGCACCACCGTCTGAGCCGTCCACATAGCCGTCATAGCCGTCCACATGTTGGTCCGCCTCGGCTTGTCAGAATGCACCCCAAGTACACTGTGAGCTCCACGTCCTGATTCGTTGGAGATTCCAGTGGCGCTCGTTGTTCAGAAGTACGGTGGTTCGTCGGTGGCGGACGCGGCCTGCATCAAGCGGGTCGCGCAGCGGATCGTCACGACGAAAAAAGCCGGCAACGAGGTCGTGGTGGTCGTGTCCGCGATGGGCGACACCACTGACGAGCTGCTGGAACTGGCCCAGCAGGTGTCGCCGCTGCCTCCGGGGCGCGAGCTGGACATGCTGCTGACCGCCGGCGAACGCATCTCGATGGCGTTGCTCGCGATGGCCATCGCCAACCTGGGCCACGAGGCGCGCAGCTTCACCGGCTCCCAGGCGGGCGTCATCACCGACTCGACCCACGGCAGGGCGCGCATCATCGACGTGACGCCCGGGCGCATCCGCGAGGCGCTGGACGTCGGCCAGATCGCGATCGTGGCGGGCTTCCAGGGTGTCTCCCAGAACACAAGAGACATAACGACGCTGGGCCGGGGCGGATCCGACACCACGGCCGTCGCGCTCGCCGCCGCGCTCGAGGCGGATGTGTGCGAGATCTACACCGATGTGGACGGCATTTTCACCGCCGACCCCCGCATCGTGCCGGCCGCCCAGCAGATCCCGCGCATCTCCTATGACGAGGCGATGGAGATGGCCGCGTGCGGGGCCAAGATCCTGCATCTGCGCTGCGTGGAGTACGCCCGCCGGTTCGGCCTGCCCATCCACGTCAGAAGCTCGTTCAGCACCAGGCAAGGCACCTGGGTCGTGTCCGACCCCTATACCGAAGGAACCGAGATGGAGCAGCCCATCATCTCCGGAGTCGCCCACGACCGGAGCGAGGCCAAGATCACTGTGGTCGGAGTGCCCGACAAGGTCGGCGAGGCTGCCGCCATCTTCAGAACCCTGGCCGATGCCGAGATCAACATCGACATGATCGTGCAGAACGTGTCGGCCGCGGCGACCAGCCGTACGGACATCTCGTTCACGCTCCCGTCCAGCGACAGTCAGGCCGCCCTCACGGCACTGAAGAAGATCCAGAGCCAGGTGGCCTTCGAGTCGCTGCTGTATGACGACCAGATCGGCAAGGTCTCCCTGATCGGGGCGGGGATGCGGTCGCACCCCGGTGTCACGGCGAAGTTCTTCGGCGCGCTGGCCGACGCCGGCGTGAACATCGAAATGATCTCCACCTCGGAGATCCGCATCTCGGTGATCGTGGACCTGGACGACGTGGACACCGCCGTCGCCGCCGCGCACCGCGCATTCAACCTCGACGCCGACCAGGTCGAGGCGGTCGTATACGGAGGTACCGGACGATGAGCGAGCGCAGCGACCAGTCCCGCGGGAAGCCGACCCTCGCCCTTGTCGGTGCGACCGGTGCCGTCGGCACCGTGATGCGTGAGATCATCAGCAACCGCGAGGACGTCTACGGCGAGATCCGCCTGGTCGCGTCCGCCCGGTCGGCCGGCAAGGTCCTGCCGGTGCGCGGCGAGGACGTGGTCGTCCAGGCGTTGACCGCCGAGGTGTTCGACGGCGTCGACATCGCCATCTTCGACGTCCCTGACGAGGTGTCCGCCGAATGGGTGCCGATCGCCGCCGGCCGGGGCGCGATCGTGATCGACAAGTCGGGCACGTTCCGGATGAACCCCGAGGTTCCGCTGGTGGTGCCGGAGGTCAACCCCGGCGACGCCCGCAACCGTCCGCTCGGCATCATCGCGACGCCGAACTGCACCACGCTGTCGATGATGGCCGCCATGGGCGCACTCCACGCGGAGTACGGCCTGCGCGAACTGGTCGTGGCCTCCTACCAGGCGGTCTCCGGCGCCGGCGTGGCCGGGCCGGCCCGGCTGTACGACGAGGTCGAGGCGCTGGCGGGTGACCGTACCGTCGGCCAGGCGGCCGGGGACGTGCGCAAGGTCCTGCAGAACAAGCTCGGCGACGTCGAGTCGCCGTTCCCCGCGCCGATCGCGTTCAACGTCGTGCCGTGGGCGGGATCGCTCAAGGACGACGGCTGGGCGTCGGAGGAGATCAAGCTCCGCAACGAGTCACGTAAGATCCTCGGCATTCCGGATCTCAAGGTCTCGGCGACCTGCGTCCGGGTCCCGGTGGTCACCACGCACTCGCTGGCCGTACACGCGACCTTCGAGCGGGAGATCACGGTGGCGGACGCGCACCGCGTTTTGGAGGCGGCGCCGACGGTGGTCCTGATGGACGACCCGGCGAACGGCGTATACCCGATGCCGATCGACGTCGTGGGCACGGACCCCACCTACGTGGGCCGGATCCGCCAGGCGCTGGACTTCCCGAACACGCTCGACCTCTTCGTCTGCGGTGACAACCTGCGCAAGGGCGCGGCCCTCAACGCGGCGGAGATCGCCGAACTGATCGCGGCCGAGTTCGCCTGAGCGGTCGCCTGAATCTTCTGAGGATCCTGAATCTTCAGCGGAATCAGCGGAATCAGGGGAAGAAGATGTCCCAGTGGGTGCGCTCGTCGGCGTAGACGGCTGAGGGCGTCACGGAGTCGGAGGGCGGACGGTAGAGCGCCGATCCGTCCCCCCGGCTCTTCTGGCGACGGAACTTTCCCTTGATGTATGCGTCGATGCACTTGTTGTGGGCGATGTCGACCTTGTAGCCGTTGCCGTGGCTGTAGCGTCCGGTGGAGTGGCCGACCTCGGTGCCGCCCGTGACGGTGATGTCGCAGTCGCTGGCCCGTTTGAGGTCGATCAGCCGCATGAGCGTGCCGTACCTGATGGACTCCAGTGACGTGCACGACGACCCGCGCCGGTCGGTGCATCCTCCGGTGGACACCCATTTCAGTCCGGCCTCCGCCAGGTGCCGGGCGGCGTCCTGCTGGCCCAGCCTCGTCGCGGCGGCTGAGGCGTCCCAAGTGACGACCTTGGCGGTGAATGTGCCGGCCAGGTTCATCCCGGGCAGCGCCGCGGCGACCTGGGTGACCGTCCCCGGTCCGGGCTCGTCCACCACGGCATCCTCCACCACGGCATCCGCCGCGGCATCTTCCACTGCGAGATCCTCCAATATGGGATCCTCCTCCCTCGGATCTGCTGCCCCGGCATCTTCGGCCGCGGGCTCGTCCGGCGTTGGTTCGCCTGGTGCCGACTGGTCGGGGGTCGGCTGATCGGGTAGGGGCCGGTCGGGTTTCGGCTCCGCCGAGATCTGATACGCCATCGGCAGCAGTGCGCTGACGACCGGCAGGTAGCTCGATATGTCGTTCTGCATGGGCAGGGCGATCAGGACGACGGCGGTCATCCAGGTCCGCACCCACCACGATGGGCGGAAGTACATGTGTTCCCCGGTCGATCATTTCCTGTCCTTCTTGAGAGGGGAGTACCTCGGGGATCGCGACAGGGTGATCAATGCCACCATCCGCGATCGGTCATCCCTGCTGGACGGTGGAATTTGCCGCCGCATGTCGATCATCTAGAGGGTCCGTGACCATCCGGTATCCTTCGGCGGACAGATCGCCGTGGTTCGCGCCGAATGGCGAGTTCACTCGGGTCTGATCCGATTCCTGGTCTTTGAATTCGCCAGGGTTCCGGTCAATGAGACCGGTTTCCGATTCGCCGGGACGAGCTGGCACAAGTGTGGCTTGGCCTGTTGACGAGAGGACGGCGCGGTGGACGAGGTGCTGTCGTTGGACGCGGTCGGCCAGGCGGAAGCCGTACGGAACGGGGTGGTCTCCCCGCGTGAGCCGGCCGAGGCGGCGATCGCCCGCATCGAGGCCCTCGACGGCGAACTCAACGCGGTGATCCACCGGCGGTTCGAGCAGGCCCTCGCAGAGATCGACGACATCCCCGAAGACGCGCTCTTCCGCGGCGTGCCGATCCTGCTCAAAGACATGGGCTGGGAGTCCGCCGGAGACCCCTGCGGCTCGGGATCGAAGATCCTCGACGGCGTGGTGGCCGACCACGACTCCCACGGCACCGCGGCGCTGCGCCGCGCCGGATTCGTGATCCTGGGCCGGACCAACGTGCCCGAGTTGGGCACCACGATCACGACCGAGCCGCTGGCGTTCGGCCCGACCAGGAACCCCTACGACCCGGCCTATTCGGTCGGCGGCTCGAGCGGCGGCTCGGCCGCCGCGGTGGCGGTCGGGATGGTCCCGGTGGGGACCGCGAGCGACGGCGGAGGGTCGATCCGCATCCCGGCGAGCATGTGTGGGCTGGTCGGGTTGAAGCCGACCCGGGGCCGGGTCAGCCACGGACCCTCGCTGGCCGAGTCGTGGGGCGGGCTCTCGACGACCGGTGTGCTCACCCGGACGGTACGGGACACCGCGGCGCTGCTCGACCTGCTCTCCGAGATGATGCCGGGCGACCCGTACGCCGCGCCGGCGTGGCGGCGGCCGCTGGCGGAGGAGGTCGGCGCGGACCCCGGGCGGCTGCGAATCGGGTTGGTCACCGTCCACCCCCGAGGCGACGTGCCCGAGGACACGGAGGCGACCGCCGCCGTGACGCGAACGGCGGAACTGCTGGACTCACTCGGCCACGAGGTCGTACCCGCTCACCCCGAGGCACTTGGTGATCCCGAGTTCCCCATGTATCACGGTGCGCTGATCAGCGCCAACGTGGCCGCCGAGCTGGAGACCGTCGCCGCCTGGCGGGGCAGACCCGTGGAACTGGCGGAGTTGGAGCCGCACAACCGGTTGGTGGCCGACGCCGGCCGGAGCATGACCGCCACCGACTACCTGGCCGCGCTGAGGCTGCTGAACGGATACCGCCGGCGGATGGCGCGGTGGTGGACGGCAGGATCGGGGACGACGGGATTCGATCTGTTGCTCACACCGACGCTCGCCGTCGCGCCCTTCCCGCTCGGCTGGATCTCTGACGACGAGGTCTATCTGGCGCTTGAGCGGGCAGGCCTGGGCGCGGCCTTCACCGCACCGTTCAACTCGACCGGTCAGCCCGCGATCTCGCTCCCGGTGCATCGTACGGCCGAAGGCCTGCCGGTCGGTGTCCAGTTCGTCGCCGCGGCCGGACGGGAGGACCTGCTCGTCCGGATCGCCGCCCAGATCGAGGCCTCCGTGTCTTTCGAACACGGGCCTTTCAAGCACGGGCCTTTCCGGCATTTCCGTTAGGACCTTCAGGAACGGGGACGCTCCGCCGTACGTTAACGAGAGGGCAAAGGGGGCACGGTAACCCGGTGGAGGTGTCCACATGGCGAAGGCGGCGAAGGCAGGACGTGCGGCGGCGACCTGGCGTGCGTACCGCGAGGTGGCCCAGCCCGGCTCGCCCGGGATCGGCAGCCGGATCAAGGCGCTGCCCCGGATGATCGGCGCGGCGCTGCGCGGCCACTATCCCGGACTCACCAAGGGCAAGATCGCCATGTTCGGCGCGGCCGTGGCGTACATCATCTCGCCGATCGACGCCATCCCCGACTTCCTCCTGGGGATCGGCGTGGTCGACGACTTCGGGGTGTTCCTCTGGCTGCTGACGTCGCTGCTCGGCGAGGGCGGCCGGTACGTCGAGTGGGAGCGGCAGGACCCGCCCCCACATCCGGAGACGACCTAGCCAGACCACCTAGCCAGACGACCTAGAGTTGCTCCATTCGCAGCCAGGCCCGGGACGGGAGCGGGTGGCCGAAAAGGCGTGCGGCGTTGCCGTACGCGACCCGGGCGATGTCGGAGGGCGGCAGGTTGCCGAGGTTGCGGGCCACCGCCTGCTGGGAGTCGGGCCAGGTGGACTCGGCCCGGGGATATCCGCTCTCCAGCAGCACGTGCTCCATGCCGACGGCCATCCGGACGGCGCCGAGCGCGCTGTCGTCCAAGGTGCCGAAGAAGAAGTTCCGCCGCAGCACCTCACTCGGCTTGAGGCCGCCCTCCCAGTTGGACTCGCCGGCCACCGGATGATCCAGCGCGTAGTCGACACGCTCGGCCAGCATCGGCAGCCAGCCCACGCCGCCCTCGACGATCAGGATGCGCAGCGCGGGGAAGCGCAGCGCCACCCCCGACCAGAGCCAGTCGGCGCAGGCGAACATCGCGCTCGCCGGGATCAGCGTGGTGATCGCCTCGATCGGCGTGTCCGGCGACGGCACCGGCGCCCATGAGGACGCGCCCGTATGCAGGCAGACGACCGTGCCGGTCTCCTCGCAGGCGGCGAAGAACGGATCCCAGTGGCCGCTGTGGATGGACGGCAGTCGCAGCCTGGTGGGGAATTCGGGGAAGACGACCGCTTTGAAGCCGCGCGCGGCGTTGGCCCTGATCTCCTTGGCGGCGACGTCCGGGTCGCGCAGCCAGGGGATCTGCAGTGCGATCATGCGCTCGGGGTAGGTGCCCGCCCACACGTCGACGTGCCAGTCGTTCCAGGCGCGGACCAGGGCGAGGCCGAGGTCCTGGTCACGCGTCCTGGCGAACAGCACTCCCGCCTGGTTGGCCAGCATGCCGGGGAAGCACAGGGCCGCCCAGATCCCGGCACGGTCCATGTCGGTGATCCTGGCCTCGATGTCATGGCAGCCCGGCCGCATCTCCTCGTAGCGCACCGGGTCGAGCGTCCATTGCTCCTTGGGCAGGCCAGCTCCCACGTCCAGTCCGGCGCACGGGTAGGTGGCCCCGCCGTACCGCCAGACCTGGTGTCCGGCCTCGGTCTCGACGACCTTGGGGGCATGGTCCTTGTACTTCTCGGGCAGGCGGTCGTCGAAGAGATCGGCCGGCTCGATCAGGTGATCGTCCACCGATATGATCACGTAATCCCGCCGCCTCGGCTCTGGGTCGGGATGCAGCGGCGTTGTCACAATGGCAACCGTACGGCCAAGGGGTCACACCGAACAAGCTGCGAGGTCTCCGGTTGGTATCCGTTTGCTCACCCCACGACGCCAAGCCTCGGCAAACATCCTAAACTGACGCTTTTGCCGGGCTTTCCTGTCCGGCTTTCCGCAGGTCGCGGGCCTCCCGTCGGATCAGCATCGCCCAGCCGCCGACCCCTACCCCGATGAAGATCCACCACTGTACGGCATAGGCCAGGTTGAGACCCCCGCCCCCGCCGACGTCGGGCCGCGGCACCGGGTCCGGCGCCGGGTCAGCCTGCGGCTCCTGCTCGGTCAACTCGACGAACCCCCCGAAGAGTTGGTACGGAAGGCTCTTGCCGATCACACCGGTGTCGATCAGCAGAACCTGGCCGGGAGGTAGGCCGCCCCGGTTCCTGATGCCGGTGTCGTCCTCGGACTCAGCTGGCCGGAGGCGGCCGGTGACCGTCACATCGCCGCCGGGAGGCGCGGGGACTCGCGGGTGCGCGTCGGCGGTCGCGCCCGCCGGGACCCAGCCGCGGTTGACCAGAACCGCGCCCTGGGACGTGACGAGCGGGGTCACCACATAGAACCCCACGCGGCTGTTCTGGGTGCGCCGCCGTACGACGACCTCGTGCGCCGGGTCATAACGTCCGGTCACGGTGACCGAGCGGTACCGCATCGCCTTGGGGACAGTCCCGCCGACGGTGTCGACGCTTTCGAGCGACACCACCGGTTCCTTCAGGTTGGCGGTGATCTGGGTGCTCGCCGCGGACCGCGCCTCGAACCTCCCGTACTGCCATTTCCCGAGAAAGAAGAAGGCCGGAATGAGCGCCAGCACGAGCAGGTGGAAGCCGAGCCAGCGCGGCGTGACGAGGAAGCGGTACACGTGAACCAGCGTAGGCAGCCCCCCGGGTGGTCGTGCGCCCGCCCATGAAAGGTTCAGCGAGGCCGACGCAAGCGGGCCCCCGCTGCGGCGCCCCGTCCCACCCGGCAACGCGGCATATCACGTCTGCCGCCGATCCGCCGCAGTATATGAAGCGCGGATGATCGCGCGTCCGAACATCGGATGTTATGATCCTTAAAATCCCGGTCATGTTTGCAGAACAAGGTTCTGTTGCGTCACCATTGAACCTGTGAAGAGCGCGAAGAACGGCCGAGACGGCCGGGCCCGGATCATCGAGGGGGCGCTGCGCCGGTTCAGCCAGAACGGTGTCTCGGCCACCACGCTCGCCAGCCTCCGCCAGGAGAGCGGTGTCAGCGTGGGGAGCTTTTATCACCATTTCACCAGCAAGGAACACGTCTTCGGGGTGCTTTACACCGAGATCCTGGGGATGTACCAGGACGCCTTCCTGGGGGAACTCACCCGGCACGACGACGCGCGCGCCGGGATCGAGGCCATCGTCGCGCGGCACATGGCCTGGTGCGGTGAGCATCCCGAGCGGGCCCGGCTGCTGGTCAGTGAGCGCCCGCCCCGTCGCACCGAGCCCGGTGGCCCGGAGGTGGCGGAGGCGAGGCGGAGCTTCTTCCGGCAGGTGGCCGACTGGTGGCGCCCGCACGTCAAGAACGACGTGCTCCGCCCCGTCTCGTCGACAATGTGCTACGTGCTCTGGCTCGGCCCGGCGCAGGAGATGTGCCGCCTGTGGTTCGCCGGCGCGCATCAGCCCACGGAGGAGGAGATCCGCGGGCTCGGCGAGGCCGCCTGGAACGGCCTGCGCATGACTTAGGTCGTGACCACAGGCCCCATTCGCCGGATATTCGCCCGATCTCCGCCCTGACCATCCGCTGGGTCGCTCGCCAAGTGGGCGTGCAGCGTGCCCGGCCGCGATAGATTCTTCTCCGTGGACGCCCCTTCCGACCTGGTCCTGCGGCTTCGCGACAGGTTCCTTGAGATCGGGTACACGATCGACGGCGTACGGGACCGGCTGGGCGATATGGCCGCGACCGCCCTGGCGCGCGAGGAGACCGTGCCCGCGCTGCGCGCGACCCGTGAGGGCGATCCGCTCGCCGTGCTCATCCGCCTGTGGTGGCTGGGCGTCCCGGTGAGCGCGGCGGCGCCGGACCTGCCGCTGCGCGATCTGATCGATGCCGGCTTGCTGGTCCGGGTGGGCGACACTGTGCAGGCCACCGTTCACCTGCAGCCATGGACCATCTCGCCTATCTCGCCTATCTCGCCCAGCTCGTACGGCTCGGTCGGTGGTACGGACCGCACCGCCTGGGTGGTCTCCGACCGCAAGGTCCGGCCCGGCGACCCGGCGCTGCGGCCCGATCACGTCGTCGGGGCGGGCGGCGCGTCAGCCAGCCTCGCGCAGCTGGCGTGGACCGAGCCGGTGGGACGGGCCCTCGATCTGGGTACCGGCTGCGGGGTGCAGGTGCTCCACCTGGCCGACCGGGCCGATCAGGTCGTCGCGACCGATGTGAACCCCAGGGCGCTTCGACTCGCCCGGCTGAGCTGGGAACTGTCCGGCGTGCCGCGGCAGCGGGTCGACGCGCGGGAGGGGTCGGTGTACGGCCCGGTGCCCGGGGAGCGGTTCGACCTCGTGGTGTCCAACCCGCCGTTCGTGATCTCTCCCGACTCCCGGTACGCGTACCGGGAGTCCGGCTTCCGCGGCGACGAGTTCTGCCGGGACCTGATCCGGCAGGCGCCCCGCCACCTCTGCCCGGGCGGGCACGCCCGGTTTCTGGCCAACTGGCTGCATGTCAGGGGTGAGGACTGGCAGGACAGGGTGGGCGGCTGGCTGACAGAGACCGGTTGCGACGGCTGGGCCGTACAGCGCGATGTCCAGGACCCGGCGGAATACGTCGAGCTGTGGCTGCGCGACTCGGCCGAGCAGGGCACGGCCGCCTACCGGGAGCGATACGACGAATGGCTGTCGTGGTTCGAGTCGATGGGCGTGACCGGTGTCGGGTTCGGCTGGATCGCGCTGCATGACTCGGGCTCGCCGAATCCGGTGGTCCGGGTGGAGGAGCTGCGGCAGCAGGTCGAGTCCCCGGTCGGCGCGCACATCCCGAATGTGCTGCGCGCGGTCAAGGCGGCGCACGCGATGACGGACGAGGACCTGCTGGACGTGCCGCTGCTGATCGCCGACGGGGTGGTGGAGGAGCGGGTCGGCCCGCCCGGCGCCGACGACCCGTCACGGATCCTGCTGAGGCAGACCCGGGGGTTGCGCCGTACCGCGGCCGTGGGCACGGTGGAGGCGGCGCTCGCCGGGGTTTGCGACGGCGAGATCCCCGCGCGCCCGCTGCTGGCCGCGATCGCGGAGCTCACCGGAGCGGAACCGCCCGAACTGCTGCGCCGCGTGCCCGCCGAGCTTCGCGCACTGGTCGCCGAGGGCTTCTTCCGGGTCGCGACCCCAGATTGATCGCCGCACACACAAGCTACCTTCCCGGCGCAGCAGGTCATGACTTTGAAACACGACCTGATCACGTCCTGATCGTGTACTGACTGTTTTGTCCAGGTTCGTCAGCGTCTGCTCGTGTACGAGGGGCCGATGTAGGTGAAGGCCCATCGGTCGGGGCCGATCTGGCGGCGTATGTAGCGGTCGGGGTGCCGGTAGCGGTCCCGGTTGTGATGTTGGCAGGTGGGGCCGAGTTTGGCGAGGTCGGTGCGGCCGCCGTCGCTCCAGTTGTCCACATGGTCGACTTGGCACATGCTCGCCGGGAGGGGACAGCCGTCCACCATGCAGGTGGCGTAACGAGCCAGGACGGC
>NZ_JBHMQT010000040.1:0-57564 GCF_042435035.1 Sphaerimonospora cavernae | reverse complement strand
AGCGGTCAGATCGACGCCGGGCCAGCGGCCATCACGCTCTGCGCACCGGCTGGTTGTTTACGGGTGAGGGTGCCCCCGGCGTTCGCGGGCCGCTGAACCTCTGCGGGGAGCGGATCGGCGACCTGCTCCTGTTCCTGTGTCTCCTCCTTCGGCTCCTCTTGTGGCCGCGGCTGCTCTTGGGGCTCGGTTTCGGCTACCGGGGCTGTGGCGACGGCCTTCGGGGGTTTGCCACTGGCCAGGACGAGGATCGTGGAGCAACCGCCGAAGATGCACAGGGCGACGACACCGATGACGACCACGATCAGCGCCGTGTTGTTCTTCTTCGGAGGCTGCGGCGGCGGATAGCCATATCCCGAGGGCGGACCGTAGGGCGTCTGGAAGGGCGGTTGTTGCCCCGGTTGGGTCTGCTGCCACTGCCATGGATCCTGGGGACCTTGCTGGTACGCCACCGTCCGTACTCCCGAAGTCTTTGAAGCGTAGATGTTCTGTGAACGAGCGGACGACCATCGGGGGTTACCGGTCCGGGAAGAAGAGACCTGATCGTTAACCCACCAGTTGAACAAGCCAGGGTGAGGCCGAAACGCTACCGGGAAGTAATCTGCCTTACATGGCCGGCTGCCAGGCTGTTCCATGGCTACATGTGCTGCTGGGGCTACGTGTCATGAGAGGTCGTCCGTGGTCAGGATCGCTCCCTTCGCTCGCCTGCCGCGCCCGCTTCGCTGGGCCGCCCGCGTCCTGACCACGCTGCTGGTCCTGGTCCTCGTGGTGGCGATCGCCGGGGCGGGCGTGGTGGTCTGGACGGTGCGGCAGTCGTTCCCACAGCTCGACGGCGAGATCAGGCTGCCCGGCCTGGCAGCGCCGGTGACCGTGCATCGGGACGCGTACGGCATCCCGCAGATCTACGCGGACAGCCCGGCCGACCTGTTCCGGGCGCAGGGGTACGTCCACGCCCAGGACCGCTTCTGGGAGATGGACTTCCGCCGCAAGACCACGGCGGGCCGCCTGTCGGAGCTCTTCGGCGCGAGCACTCTCGAAATCGACAAGGTCGTACGCACGCTCGGCTGGCGGCGGGTCGCCGAGCAGGAGATCGCGCTGCTCGCGCCCGAGACCCGCAAGGCCCTGGAGGACTACGCGGCGGGCGTCAACGCCTGGCTCGACCAGCACGCGGGCACGGCGGACAAGAGCCTGGAATACGCCGTGCTCAAGCTGACCAACGGTGACTACACGCCCGAGCGGTGGACCCCCGCCGACTCCCTCGCCTGGCTGAAGGCGATGGCCTGGGACCTGCGCTCCAACATGGGCGAGGAGCTGGACCGGGCGCTGGCCGCCGGGTCCGTCCCTGTCGACCGGGCCGAGCAGCTCTTCCCCGGCTACCCGTTCGACCGGCACCGGCCCATCGTGACAGGTGAAAGCGGCACCGGGACCGCGGCGAAAGACATGACGCGAGTCGTACGGCAGGCCGTACCCGAACAGGCGCGGGCGCTGGCCAGGACGGCCGAGGCGATGCGCGCCCTGCCCGCCCTGCTCGGCACCGCCGGGGGCGACCTCGCCGGCATCGGATCCAACTCCTGGGTGGTGAGCGGGGCGCACACCACGACCGGCAAACCGCTGCTCGCCAACGACCCGCACCTCGGCCCACGGATCCCGTCGATCTGGTATCAGGCGGGGCTGCACTGCCGGCAGCGCGGCCCGGCGTGTCCCTTCGACCTGACCGGCTACACCTTCGCCGGGCTCCCCGGCGTGGTGATCGGCCACAACCACCGCATCGCCTGGGGCTTCACCAACCTCGGTCCGGACGTCACCGACCTCTACCTGGAGCGGACCAAGGGCGACACCTACCAGTTCAAGGGCGAGTGGCGGGCCATGGAGACCCGCGTCGAGCAGATCAAGGTCGCGGGCGGCACGCCGGTGAGCCTCACCGTACGCTCGACCGGCCATGGCCCGATCATCTCCGAGGTGCTCGCCGACGCGGGCAGAGCCGTACCGGGCGCCGCCGCCAAGCTGGGCGAGCAGCCACCGGACCTGTCGCAGGACCTGCCGCAGGGCCTGTCGCAGGGAGTGGAGGTCGCGCTGCGCTGGACCGCGCTGGACCCGGGCCGCACGGCCGACGCGATCCTCCTGTTGAACAAGGCAGACGACTTCGAAGACTTCCGCGCGGCCGCGGCGGCCTTCGAGGTCCCGGCACAGAACCTGATCTACGCCGACGTGGACGGCAACATCGGATATCAGGCCCCGGGCCGGATCCCGGTCCGCGCCAAGGGCGACGGCCGCTGGCCCGCGCCGGGCTGGACCGGCGAGTACGAGTGGCAGGGCTTCATCCCGTTCGAGAAGCTGCCATATGTCTACAACCCGCCGGCGGGATACATCGTCACCGCCAACAACGCGGTGATCCGTCAGGAGAAGGGCGGTCCGTTCCTGACCGATGACTGGTCGTACGGCTACCGCTCCCAGCGCGTCGTCGACCTTCTGGAGCAGGCCATCGCCAAGGGCAAGGTCTCGGCCGAGACCTTGCGGGACATCCAGCGTGACGCCCGCAACGGCCTCGCGCCCCTGCTCGTGCCGCACCTGCTGCGCGTCGGCGCCGGGGAGCCGCTGCGGGGCTGGGACTTCGACCAGGACCGCGAGTCGGCCGGGGCCGCCTACTTCAACGCGGTCTGGCGGCACCTGCTGCGGCGGACATTCGACGACGAGCTGTCCGATTTCGCCCGGCCCGGTGGCGGCGACCGGTGGTACGAGGTGATCAGAGTTCTGCTGGACCGGCCGGACGACCCGTGGTGGGACGACGTGAGCACCACGGACCGGACCGAGACCAGGGACGACATGCTCACCGCCGCCCTGGCGGACGCCAGGGCGGAGCTCACCGAGTTGCTCGGCGACGACCCGTCCGCCTGGCGTTGGGGCGACCTGCACACGCTGGAGCTCACCCATGAGACGCTCGGCAGCTCGGGCATCGGGCCGATCGAGTGGCTGTTCAACCGCGGCCCGCTGCGCACCCAGGGCGGCCAGGACACCGTGGACGCGACCGGCTGGCACGCCCCGGACGGCTACGAGGTGACCTGGGTGCCGTCGATGCGCATGGTCATCGACCTGGCCGACTTCGACCGTTCACGCTGGATCAACCTGACCGGCGCCTCCGGCCACGCCTTCCACACCAACTACGACGATCAGGCCGAGCTGTGGGCCGACGGGCAGACGACCCCGATGCGCTCCTCCGAGAAGGCCGTCCGCGCGGACGCGGCCGACACGCTCACCCTCACCCCGGCCGCCCAATAGGCGCGAACCGACAGCGAACCGACAATCGAATCAATCGGGATTTCAGCTCAGATATCCACAGGGCGGTCCCGAAACATACGAGGGCGAGTTTCCGTGGGACACCCCTCGGGAATCGTTTGATCACGCCTCCCACGAGGTCGGCGGATCACGGGGAAACCACGGGGGAATCATGACCCATCTCATCGTGTGCTGCGACGGTACCTGGAGTAGCCCGGAGATCCAGTCGGTCACCAACGTGTGCCGGCTGTACAACGCGCTGACCGAGACGGGTGGAGACGACGTCCGTCAATTGGCTTATTACCAGCCCGGCGTGGGCACGCTGCGGAACAGGCTGCTGGGAGGAGCCGTCGGGCTCGGGCTGTCCGACAACGTGATGGACGCCTATCTCTGGCTGACCACGCGATATGCGCCGGGGGATGACATATCGCTTTTCGGTTTCAGTCGCGGCGCCTATACCGTGCGCAGCCTCGCCGGAATGATATCGGCGTGCGGGTTGGTCGATTTCGGGCCGGGGGATGAGGAAACGCTGTGGCCTCGGGTCAAGGATCTGTACGACCGTGGGTACCGGCGAAGGGGGCGAGAAACTCGAAGCCGTGAATGGCGTCGCGATCTCAATTTCCGCTGGGACCCCGATGACGCCGAACGGATCCCGGTTCATTTCATCGGAGTGTGGGAGACCGTCGGCGCACTCGGCATTCCGGACTACCTGGGCTGGCTCAATCTCCTGGACCCGCTGCACCGGTACGACTTCCACGACCTGCGGCTCAACCCGCATATCAGGCACGGCCGCCACGCCGTGGCCCTGGACGAACGCCGCCGTCCGTACACGCCCGCGCTGTGGTCCGAACCGTACGGGGCGGAACAGGTCGTCAAGCAGGTGTGGTTCCCCGGCAGCCACCAGGACGTGGGCGGCGGTCATCTTCAGCGAGGGCTGAGCGACTGCGCACTGCGGTGGATGATCGACGAAGCCCGCGAGGCGGTCGAGCTCGGCTTCCACAAGAAGGTCGTGGAAGACCAGATCAACCCCGATCCGCTCGACATCCTGCACGACGACAACCGCGACCTGCTCGGCGTGTTCGAGCCATTGCTCTACCCGTCGCTCAAGCCGGTGTTCGCGATCTTCCTTCAGCCACGGCCGCGTGCCGTACCCGAGATCGACCCGAACACGGTGAGCCCGCTGATCCACCAGTCGGCGTACGACCGGTACCGGAACCCGCCCATCACCAGCGGGCCGTACCGGCCCACCCAGGTGCTCGCCGCAGGACAGAGCAAGACGGTCGAGGTCTTCGCCCACCTGCCGTGGAACGAGACGGGGCTCTACCTCGAGCCCGGTGACTACCGCTTCACCGCCACGGGCCATTGGCGGGACGCCGACATCCTGTCCGGACCCGCCGGAACCACGGGCCTTCGCCGCTTCAACCCTCTCGTCGAGAAGGGCCGGCTCGTGGGCACGTTGCTCGGCCGAGGCGAAAAGCTGTTCCGGCTTGTGACACGGAACAGGGTGGCGGACTTCGTCGGCGCGCGCCGGGAGGAGGACATGCCGTGGATGTCACTGGTCGCCGTCGTCGCCAACGACGCGATGTCCGTCGGCGGTACGACCAGGGCCCACGAGCGCATCGCCGTGGGCGCCGGCACCCGCCACCGGGTGGCCAGGAGCGGGTACCTGTACGCCTTCGCCAACGACGCGTGGGGCTGCTACGGGAACAACCAGGGCAGCGTGCGGCTCACCATTACGAGGATGCCCGAGGAGGGCGCCTCACCGGCGGATGCAGCAGGTGGAGCAGGGGTCGGAGGGCTGGAGGGTGATCCACAGGCAGCAGGTGCGCCGGCGGAACCCGTCACCCTCCGGGACGACCAGTCCGGCCACCGGCGGCCCGATCTCGTCCAGTAACCGACGCGCCTCGCCGTACGAGCCGAGCAGCGTGAACGGATGGACGATCGCCTCGGCCGTGGAGCCCCACAGCGTGCGCTCGCCCACCTTGGTCAGCGCGTTCAACGCCTTGATGACCGGCAGTTGACCTTCCATGAGCGACTCACGGATGGCCGCCGCCAGGTCCTCTACGACCACCGCGCCGGGCGCGCCGGCCAGCGGATCGTCGGGAAGGACCGCGACGGTCACCCCGGTCGCCGCGACCGTCACACCCGCCGCCGACGACCTCACCAGCGTGTCGTCGAGGCGCATCAGCGGCACCCGACGCCCAAGCGCCCACCCGAGAACCATCGGCAGCGTGTGCCAGTAGCCGTACGTCTTCCACAGCAGCGCCGCCCCCACGTGAGGCGGCGCGCCCCACCGGCCCGCGGTCTCCTCCACGAACACGCGCAGCCCGTCGTACGGCTCACGCACCAGATCCGCGACGCGGATCCAGTCCGGGGAGTCGTCCGAGACCAGCCCCGGCAGCACACCCAGCACGCCTCCGCGCTCGGCCGCGAGGCTCTCCAGATGCTTCGAAAGGGTGTCGAGCAACGGCACTGCGCGGGACTCGGTGGTCACGTTCGCTCCTCGGTGAGATGACGCCAGTCGGTGATCACGGGGACGAGTTCGCCGCGCAGCCACAGCGGCAGCTGGTCGCGCCGGTGGGGATCGCCGGGTACGCCGGAGGCGCCGAGCGGGACCACCCACCGGCTGTCGTCACGTCGCGCCAGATCCCACACATAGCGCGCGGCCGGCCCACGGGCGCAGTGGTGGGTGACACCGGGGATGCTCGACGTCGCCAGCACGCAGTCGTGGTCGCCGGACAGCCCGGGCCGTTCCGGCGGATCCTCGGAGGAGCCTTCGGGCAGCGCCCGCCGGGGCGCGAGCCGGTGGGCATCCCCCCAGCTGCTCGCAGTCTCGCGGGATGCCACCTTCTCGAGGGCCGCCCGCACCAGTTCGACCAGCTCTGTCCGTTCCAGCCCGGGCAACAGGTCGGGCAGGGGGTCGGTGGTGAGCAACGTCCCCAGTCCGTGCGCGACACGGGGGGCCGGGGAGAGCCACGGCAGGAAGACCTCCGGGTACACCGGCCCATCATGATCTATCAGCGCGGCGAGCGCGGGGTGGGCCGCGAGCCGCCGTACCACCGCCGACCGCAGCTCGGCGTAGGCCAGGGCATCGGCGCTGTCGGCGTCCATCCGACGGTCCCAGCTCATCAGCCGGTCGCGTAGCCGTACGGCGGCCAGGCCCAGCCCGTCGAGTCCGGCCAGCAGATCCAGCAGCGCTGCCGCCGAGGCCAGGTGGGTGTCGGTGTGCACGGCCGCCATGCCCTCGACGGCCCAGAGGCCGGGCGAGCTTTCGAGCAGGTGGCAGATCCGGTCGGCGCGATGCGGCGCGGCGAACTCGACGCCGAGCGGCTCGGACAGGTCCCGCTGGTTCGCCATCACCGTGATGCCGTCGACCACACGGCGCGGCATCGGCACGTGCCGGCCGTGCCACTCGTACGCCGAGTCCCAGGCCGGCACGACGCGCAGGCCGTTGTCCGGATGCCGGACCGGCACCACGCCCGCCACGCGGTGCAGGGTCCCGCCGCGGATGTCCGCCGCCAGCACGACGTTGACGGGCTCGGCCCACCGGTCGAGCGCCCGGTCCACATCGGCGACGGTCACCGCCCTGAGCAGAGCGGGCAGCGCCTCGAACCCCAGCTCTCCGCGCACCCGCGGCGGATAGCGGAGACTGATCGCCTCCCAGGCGGCATCGGCGGCACCCGGTTCGTATGGCTCGGCCATCACGACCGGGCCGCGCTCGGTCTCGATGACCTCGACCTCGACGGGCTCGGAGGCGCCGGCGACCTCGATGGTCTCGACGTGGGCCGCGGCGGGCCGCCACCCGCCCGGGCCGAGCGCCTCGATCCGCGTTCCGCTGCGCCTGAGCCGTTCACGGTAGAGATCCTGGTAGTCGGCCATGGCGTTGGTGATCGCCCAGGCCACCGTGCCGGTGTGCCCGAAATGGGGGATGCCGGGGACGCCGGGCACGGCCAGCCCCACCACGTCGTACTCGGGGCAGGCGAGGTGGATCTGCTGGTAGACGCCGGGGTCCTCGATGAACCGGTGCGGATCGCCCGCGATGATGGCGTGCCCGGTGGTGGTGCGATCACCGGGCACGAGCCAGCCGTTGCTGCCGGAGACGGCCGCCCCATCGGAGGCGAACAGCCCGATCGCCTCGACGCCGAGCCGCCGGGCGACCTCCTCGCGCCACAGCTTGGCGGGGAAGCCGGCGAAGAGGATGTGGTGGGACAGCCAGATGGCCAGCGGCGTCCAGGGCCGCCACCGCCCCGGCCGAAGCCCGACCGCCGCGAACTCCGGCGCCCGGCGGGCGCCCTCGGCCAGACCGGCGTCGACCCCGTCCACGTACGCGCGCACCCAGGCGGCGGTGTCGGCGTCGAGGTCGTCGAAGCAGCGCCTGGCGGTGTCCGCCAGCCGGACCTGCCGGGCGAACCGATCCCAGCCGACCGCGGCGGGGCCGAGGAAGGCGGCGCTCGTCCCGGCGGCCCGGTGCCGTTCGACCTCGATCTGCCAGGCGCGGTCCAGCGCGGTGACGCGTCCCTGGGCGAAGGCGAGCTCCCGCTCGCCGTCCGCCCGAAGGTGCGGGATCCCCCAGGAGTCCCGGCAGACGGTGATGCTCACGACCTCGCCCCTTCCGCTACCTGTTCGGTACGCCTGCGGGCGGCAGGCACGACGAGCGGGCGATATACAGAGCATATCCAGCTTGATCTCCGCCGCGTCAGCAGGAGAACTCTTGACCGAGGCCGGGAACGCGAGTGCGGTCCCGGCCCCGGGGGTCACAGTCGGGTTCTTGAACCGAACCCGATCACTCGGCGACGACGGCCCGCAGGACGTCCACCTTCGCCGCCTTCCGGGCCGGGGTGATCGCGGCGAGGATCCCGGCGGCCGCGCCCACCACGGCGTACACCAGGGGCTGGGCGATCGGCACCTGAAGCACGGTGATCCCCTCGCCGGCCAGGGCCCGGGCCGCGGCCATGCCGATGACGAGCCCGAGCACCGTCCCCAGCACGGACCCGATCGCGGCGACGAGCACCGCCTCCCAGCGGATGCAGGCGCGCACCTGTCGCCGGGTCATGCCCACCGCGCGCAGCAGGCCCAGTTCGCGGGTGCGTTCGAGCACGGACAGCGCCAGCGTGTTCACCACGCCGAGCAGCGCGATGAGTACGGCCAGGCCGAGCAGCACGTTGACCAGGCCGAGCAGTTGGTCGACGGTGGCGCCCTGGGTGGCGTTGAACTCGGCGGTGTCCTGGACCGCGACGTTGGGGTAGTCGGCCAGCGCCTGCTGCACGGACCGCTTCAGGGCATCCGCGGCGACGCCCCCGGCGGCGGTGACGAGCACGGCGACGTCCAGTCGCTCGCTGAAGTTCTCCTCGTACGTCGGAATTGTGATCAGATAGCCGGCGCCGAGCAAGGTGGTGTCGGTGTAGGTGCCGGCGAGCCGCAGCGTGTGGTCCCCCGTGTGCGGGAAGCGCAGCGTCACCTGGTCGCCAGCCTGCCAGCCATGCGCCTTCGCCTCGTCCACCGTCGCCATGAACTCACCGTCGGCGAGCGCCGACAGCGAGCCGGACGCGACCCCGATGTCGGCCACCTGCTCCGCCGTTCCGGGATCGACGGCCGCGACCGAGTTGGTCTGACCGGCGACCTGGATCCGGCCGAACCGCATCGGCGAGACCACCCCCACCTCGGGGAGCACGCGCAGCTTGTCCGCTGCGGCCGCCGGGATGCCGGGAGCCATCTGGCTGCCGGCCTTCAATATCAGGTCTGCACGGTTGGCGCGGACCAGCACATCGGCGACCGAAGCCTTCATGGAGGTCGCCACGACCGTCATCGCCACCACGAGGGTGAGCCCGATGGTGAGCGCGGCGGCGGTCGACGCGGTGCGCCGCGGTGTCCGGCCCGCGTTCTGCCGGGCCAGCGCCCCTGCCATACCGAGCCGGGCGATCGGCGCCCCGAGCACCGCGACCAGGGGGCGGACCAGCGCGGGAGCGAGCAGGAGAAACCCGACGAAGGTGGCCAGCGAGCCGAGCGTCGCCGCACCGGCACGGGACGCACCGGCGATCGCCCAGGAGAGTGCGGGCAGGCCGGCCGCGAGGAGAACCCCGCCCAGAACGATCCGGGCCTTCGGCAACGTGTGGGCCGGCGTGGCGGCCTCCCGCAGCGCCGCGATCGGTGGTACGCGCGTGGCCCGCCAGGCCGGCACCAGCGCCGCGACCAGGGTCACGCCGAGGCCGACCGCCAGCGCGGCGACGACCGTACGCGACTCGATCTGCAGCGTCGTCGTCGGCACCTCGATGCCGACCGAGGCGAGCAGGCCGCGCAGCCCGCCCGCGACGACCAGACCCAGGCCGAGCCCGAGTGCCGACGCCAGCAGACCGGTCCCGACCGCCTCGATCAGGACCGCGGCGAGCAGTTGCCGGCGTCGGGCGCCGATCGCGCGCAACAGGGCGTGCTCCCGGCCGCGCTGCGCCACCAGGATCGAGAACGTGTTCCAGATGAGGAAGCCGCCGACGAGCAGGGAGACCGCCGCGAAACCGAGGAACGCGGTGGTGAAGAAGGACAGGCCCTCGCGCACCGCCCGGCTGGCCTCGCCGGCCACGGTCGCGCGGGTCACGGCCTCCATATCGGCCGGCAGTACGGCCGCCACACGAGTCCGCAGTTCGTCCGGGCCGATCCCGTCGACGGCCCGGACCGCGATCTCGTCCACCTGGCCGGGACGGCCAAGCACCCGTTGCGCGGTCGACAGGTCGAACGCGGCGAGGGTCGCGCCGGCCAGATTGTCGGCGTCGCCGAACCCGATGACGCCGACCAGCGCGAAGTCGGCCGGCTTGCCGGACTCGAAGACGATCCGGATGCGGTCGCCCGGGGCGTAGCCGTGCTTGCGTGCGGTCGCCGCGTCGATGGCCACCTCGTTCGGCCCGGCCGGCGCCCGCCCCGCCCGCAGGCTGATGCTGCCGCCGAGCTTCTCGTCCGCGGCGTGGCTCACACCGAGCGTGGGGGCGCCGCCCGGCTGGATCGGTTCGCCGGACTTGTCCAGCATGAGGGCGTAGCCGGTGACGCCGCCCTCAGCGGCCGCGACCCCGGGCACCTCCCGGACCCGGTCCACCAGGTCGACGGGCATGGGACGGGTCGAGCCCAGGGTGCTGGTGTCGGTGAAGGAGGGCCGGGCCCGGACGGTGACGTCCGTTCCCGCCCCCATGTCGGCGTACAGCTTGTCGAACGTGGCGGTCATCGTGTCGCCGAGCACGAAAGTCCCGGTGACGAACGACACGCCCAGGGCGATGGAGACGGCGGTCAGCAACAGCCGCAGCTTGCGGGCGGCCAGTCCCTTGAGAGCGACGATGAACATCTAGCCACCCAGCTTCTTCATCGCGTCCAGGATGTCGCCCGCGGTGGGCGCGCTCATCTCGTTGACGATGCGGCCGTCGGCCAGGAACACCACCCGGTCCGCCCGGGCGGCGGCCATCGGGTCGTGGGTCACCATGACGATCGTCTGGCCGAACTCGTCCACCGCGCGGCGCAGGAAGGCCAGCAGCTCCGCGCTGGAGCGCGAGTCCAACGCGCCCGTCGGCTCGTCCGCGAAGAGGATCTCCGGCCGGGTGACCAGCGCCCTGGCCGCGGCGACCCGCTGCTGCTGTCCGCCGGACAGCTCCGCCGGCCGGTGTCCCAGCCGATCCGCGAGTCCCACGGCGGCGACGACGGTCTCCAGCCACGCCGGGTCGGCACGCCGGCCAGCCAGACGGAGCGGCAGCTCGATGTTCTCCGCGGCGGTCAACGTGGGGACCAGGTTGTAGGTCTGGAACACGAACCCGAGCCGGTCGCGCCGCAACAACGTCAGGTCGCTGTCGGACAGCCCCGCGATCGCCGTATCACCGATGTAGACCTCTCCGGAGGTCACGGTGTCCAGCCCGGCGAGGCAATGCAGCAGGGTCGACTTTCCGGACCCGGACGGGCCCATGATCGCCGTGAACGCGCCACGGGTGAAGTCGATGGTCACACCGTCCAGCGCACGGACGACGGACTCGTCGCGCCCGTACACCTTTACCGTGTCCACGGTACGGGCAGCCACGTCGAGGAGGGTTGAGGTGGGGGGCGCCAAGGGGCACCTCACTTTCCGAGTGGTTCCAGCTCGGCCCTGGTGGGGCGCGACAGGAGGGGAGTACGACTCCGATGCTCCCGGAGGAGATCACTCACGGAATCGGCAAACCGACGCCACCTGACTGAGCCGATCCGCCATGCACCCTCTACGTCAAATGCCGGAGCCCGTCGGAACGACCAGCGCGTTCCCCACTGTCAGAAGGGGAACTCGCGGTCCTGGTCGCGTACGGTGACCCATCGGAGCTCGCAGAACTCCTCGGCGGCGAACCCGAGGCCGAACCGTCCCCAGCCGCTGTCCCTGACCCCGCCGAACGGCATCTGCGGCTCGTCGTTGACGGGCTGGTCGTTCACGTGGACGATGCCGACCTCCAAGGTGGACGCCAGACGCAGGCCGCGGCGGGTGTCCCCGGTGATGATCGAGGCGGCCAGCCCGAGGTCCGAGGCGTTGGCCCGGGCGACCGCCTCCTCCGCCGAGTCGACGGCCTCCACGATCACCACCGGTCCGAAGGTCTCACCCTGGGCGATCTCGGCTTCGTCGGGGACGTCGGCGAGGACCGTGGCCGGATAGCACGGCGGCGCGGGGACGCCCCCGGCCAGGACGCGGGCGCCGAGCTCTACGGCCTCGTTGACCCGGCGCTCCAGAAGGGCCAGGGCCCACTCGTTGATGACCGGGCCGACGACCGTCGCCGGATCGGACGGATCTCCGGTCGGCAGCGTCGCCACCTTCGCCGCGAACCGGGTGGTGAACTCCTCGGCCAGCGGCCGTTCGACATAGACGCGTCGCGCGCACATGCACACCTGCCCCTGATGCACGAAGGCGCCGTAGGCCGCCGCGTCCACCGCGTACCCGACATCGGCGTCGGCCGCGACGATGAGCGGGTTCTGGCCGCTGAGCTGAAGCACGACGCGCTTCAGGTACGTCCCGGCCTTCTCGGCGAGCCGCCTGCCCGTCGGCGTCGACCCGGTGAAGTTGATCCGCTTGACGAGGGGGCTCGCGAGCATCGCGTCGCCCACCGCTCCGGCCTCCCCCGGGGCGTGGGTGACGACGTTGAACGTCCCGGCCGGCAGTCCGGCCTCCTGGAGGATCTCCGCCCAAAGGGCACCACCCGTGTACGGAGACTCCTCCGAGGGTTTCAGCACCACAGTGTTGCCGAGGGCGAGCGGCCCGACGACCGCCCGGCCCGCCAGCGTGAGCGAGGCGTTCCACGGCGCTATCGCCCCGACCACGCCCACCGGACGCCGGACGGCCGCCGCACGCGTGCCCTCCACATCCGAGGGGAGCAACTCCCCGGCCGGCCGATAGCCCAGCTGAGCGGCCTGCCGGAGCAGTTTGAGCGCGAAGCCGACCTGGACCTCGCCGAAGACACGGCCGCACCCGGTCTCGACGGCGAGAGCGCCCAGCACCTCGTCGCGGCGGCGTTCGAGGATGTCGGCCGCACACAGGAAGATCTGCTGCCGTCGCCAGGGCAGCGCCCCGGCCCAGCCCTCGAACGCCTCGTGGGCGGCGACGATCGCCCGCCGCGCGTCCTCACCGTCGCCGGCGGCCACCTCGGCGAGAACCTCACCGGACCAGGGAGAGCGCTTCCGGTACGAGCGGCCGGACTCGGAGGTCACCCACTCTCCACCGATGAAGTGTCCGATGCGTTCCCCCGGTGCCATCTGCCTCGATCTCCTCACTCGCATCGGATTCTCTGTCCTTGGAGGCCGCGACGCGCCCGAACGAGAAGCGTTCACGTGAACGGCCCGGCGGTCAAGCCATCGTTCGAGTACGTAAAACGCTCTGTCCGTATCCTGTCCGTTTCTGTCCGTATCCTGACGCCCATGACCGCAGAGAACGCCCCGCGCCCCCGTGGCCGTACCGAGCCCTCCGCCTCCTTCTCGGTGTCGCTGGAGCGCGGCCTGCGCATCCTGTCAGCCTTCGCTGGCGACCGCTCCACGCTCGGGATCGCCGACCTCGCCCGGACCGTCGGCCTCAACAAGAGCACCACCTACCGGTACGTCGCCACGCTGACCAAGCTGGAGTACGTCCAGCAGGACCCGGAGACCAGGAAGTATTTCCTCGGCCCCCGGGTGGTGGACCTAGGCTTCGCGGCGATCGACTCGATGGAGCTCCCGCGGGTCGCCGCGCCGCTGCTGCAGGCCCTCGCCGACGAGACGGGGTTCACGGTCAGCATGGGCCTGAGCGACGGGCCGGACGTCGTCTACGTGGACCGGCGGCGCAGCAACCGCCGCAGCTCCCTCGCCATGGACCTCAACCTGCACGCGGGTTCCCGGCTGCCCGCCTACTGCACGTCGATGGGCAAGGTCCTGCTGGCGTACAAGGACCAGGCGACGCTGCGGCAGATCCTCGACCGCACCGATCTGGCGCGTCGAGGACCCAAGACGATCACCAACCGCGAGCAGCTCATGGCGGCCCTCGCCAAGGTGCGCCAGAGCGGCATCGCGGTCAACGACGAGGAGCTCGCCCCGGGTCTGCGGTCGTTCGCCGCGCCGGTCCACGACCGTACCGGGGAGGTCGTCGCGGCGGTGAACATCGCCGTCCACCTGACCATCGCGCCGACCTCCGTCGACGCGCTGGCGGGACGCGTCGAGCCGGCCCTCCGCCGTACGGCCGCCGAGATCTCCCGCCGCCTCGGCCACCGCCCCATCTCTTAGATCGTGTTTCAAGAGAGCAATTCGCGTTCGAAATTTTGGAACGCTCTGTTGCTCGTGCCCGAGGGGGCTCGTACGGTCGGGGCAACTTCCGCGACTCACGAATTCCCCACATCCCGAACTCCCCCACATTCGGAACCCCCCCCATTCGGAACTCCCCCCGCATCCCGAATTCCCTGATGTCCCCCGGCATTCAACGGTCCGGCGTCCCTCCCCGTCACGAACCGGTCGAGTGGTCTCGGACGACTCACCTGATCCCTTAAAGAACAACTCCCGGTGTTCCATGCGGCGCCCCCGCGCGCGGACACCGTTTACGCAAGGAGCCTGGCGTGAGCGACGCTTCCATGGGCGGCGGGATGGACCGCCGTTCCTTCCTCAGCGCGGTCGGTCTCGGCGCCGCCGCCCTCGGCGGCACATCCCTGCTGAGCGCCTGCGGCGGGCTGAAGGGCACCGGCGGTTCGTCCTCGGACGTACTCAAGATCGGCTACGTCAGTCCCCAGACGGGTCCGCTGGCCGGCTTCGCCACCGCCGACAATTTCGTGGTCAAGCAGATCCAGGAGGCGATGCGGAGCGGCTTCACCGCCGGCGGCAAGAAGCGCACCATCGAGATCATCATCAAGGACACGCAGTCCAACCCGAACCGCGCCACCGAGGTCACCCGGCAGCTCATCAACAGCGACAAGGTGGACCTGATCGTCGGTTCCTCCACACCCGACACCACCAACCCCGTGGCCGACCAGTGCGAGGCCAACGGGATCCCCAACGTCACCACGATCGCCCCCTGGGAGGCGTGGTTCCACGGCCGGAACGGCAAGCCGGGTGAGGGTTTCAAGTACACGACGCTGTTCTTCTTCGGCATGAAGGAGTTCGCCGACTGCTTCTTCCCGATGTGGGAGCGCATGGACGTCTCCAACAAGAACGTCGCGGCGCTGTGGCCCAACGACACCGACGCCAACGCGTTCCGCCAGGGCCTCGGCCCGATGATGGAGAAGGCCGGCTACTCCCCGATCGACGGTGGCGCCTACCAGAACGGCGCGACCGACTTCAGCGCGCAGATCGCGAAGTTCAAGGAGTCGGGTGCCGAGCTGTTCACCTGCACCCCAATCCCCCCGGACTTCCAGACCTTCTGGAAGCAGGCGCAGCAGCAGGGCTTCAAGCCGAAGCTGGCCACGGTCGCGAAGGTCATGCTGTTCCCGTCGGAGGCCGAGGCGCTCGGCGCGCTGACCGACAACATCGCCACCGACTTCTGGTGGAGCCCGGCGCACCCGTACAAGTCGATCCTGGACGGCAAGAGCGCCCAGCAGCTCGCCGACGACTTCGCCGCGGAGACGGGCAAGCAGTGGACCCAGGCCCTGGGCTCGGTCTACTCGCTGTTCGAGATCGCGATCCAGGCGTTCAAGGAGGCCGGTGACCCCAAGGACCGTGACGAGGTCGCGGCCAGGCTGCGCGGCATGAAGCTCAGCTGCATGAGCGGCGACCTGGACTTCACGGCGGGTCCCGAGCCGGGCATCGCGATCCAGCATCCGGTCGGCGGTCAGTGGCGCAAGGGGGAGAAGTTCCCCTGGGATGTCGTGATCGTGGACAACACGCCGAACAAGGCCGTGCCGGTCGGCGGCGACCTGCGGCCCACCAACGGCTGATGACAGAACAAGCGCTGCTGCACCTCGACGAGATCACCAAAAGGTTCGGCAGGGTGACGGTCGCCAAGGATCTGACGCTGTCGGTCCGGCCGGGTGAGGCGCTCGGGATCGTGGGTCCGAACGGCGCCGGCAAGTCCAGCCTGTTCGCGATGATCTCCGGTGATCTCCGCCCGGACAGCGGTGCGGTGTGGTTCCAGGGGCGGGAGGTCACCGAAGTCCCGCCCCACACCCGCACCCGTGCCGGGATCGGCCGCACCTACCAGGTGCCCCGGCCCTTCGAGCACCTGACCGTGTTCGAGAACGTGCTGGTCTGCGCGCACCAGGGCGCCGCGCTCAAGGGCAGGCAGGCCTGGACGCACGCGATGGAGGTGCTCGAGCGTACGGGCCTGGCCGAACTGGCCAACACTCCCGCCGGGCGGCTCGCGCTGCTCCAGCGCAAGCGCCTCGAGGTGGCGCGGGCCCTGGGCACGGGGCCGCGGCTGCTGCTGCTCGACGAGGTCGCCGGCGGCCTGACCGAGCCGGAGGTGCTCGAACTCGTCGAGGTCGTGAAGCAGCTGCACGCCGAGGGTCTCGGCATCGTCTGGATCGAGCACGTCGTGCACGCGCTGGTCGAGGCCGTCGGCCGGATGGTCTGCCTGGCCGGCGGCGACGTCATCGCGGACGGCGAGCCGATGCGGGTGCTCGCCGACCCGAAGGTGCGTGAGCTCTACCTGGGCGGCGGCCCGGAGACCGGCCTGGCCGACGAGGAGGGCCTGACCGACGGGGAGGACTCGTGACGCTGCTGTCGATCAGCGACCTGACCGTGCACCACGGGCAGTTGCGCGCGGTGGACGGCCTCAACCTCGACCTCGAGAAGGGCGAGGTGCTCGCGATCATCGGCGCCAACGGTGCGGGCAAGTCCACGCTGCTGCGTGCCCTGGCCGGGCTCAACCCGCCGACCTCGGGATCCATCCGCCTCTGCGGCCGGGACATCACCCGGCTCCCGGCGTACAAGCGGGTGTCGGAGGGGATCGCCCTCGTGCCGGAGGGACGGCGGCTGTTCCACTCCCTCACGGTCGAGGAGAACCTGCTCACCGGCGCCTACCGCAGACGCCCCGGCCCCTGGACGGTCACCCGCGTCTACGAGCTGTTCCCGTGGATGTCCGACCGGCGCAGGCAGAACGCCTCGCAGCTGTCGGGCGGCGAGCAGCAGTCGGTGGCGATCGGCAGGGCGCTGCTCGCCAACCCCGACCTGCTGCTCATCGACGAGTTGTCGCTGGGCCTCGCGCCGGTGATCGTACGCCGCATCTACGAGGTCCTCCCCGGCATCGTCGGCGCCGGCACCACCGCGCTGATCGTCGAGCAGGACGTCTCCCAGGCGATGCGGGTGGCCGACCGCGTGCACTGCCTGCTGGAGGGACGGTCCGTACTCGAAGGGCGGCCGCGGGACCTGACCGCCGAGCAGGTCGAGCACGCGTACTTCGGCATCGGACAGGCGCTCCCCGCCGGAAGCGCCCGAGAGGGACACGACTGACATGGGCTGGCTCAACGCCGTCATCCAAGGACTGCTGCTCGGCGGCCTCTACGCGCTGTTCGCGACCGGGCTCTCGCTGATGTTCGGCGTCATGCGGATCGTCAACCTGGCGCACGGTGACCTCGCCGTGGTGGCGTCGTTCCTGGCGCTCGCCCTGGTCAGCGGCACCGGGCTGCCGCTGTGGATCGTGCTGGTGGTGACCGTGCCGCTGTTCGCGGTGCTCGGCTACCTGACCCAGCGGGTCCTGCTGCAACGCAGCCTGTCGTCCGGGCCGCTGGCCACCCTGCTGGTCACGTTCGGCCTGTCGATCGTGCTGCAGAACGTGCTGCTCGAGGTCTTCTCGGCCGACACCCGCACCCTCGACGGGGGATCGTTCGGCACCGGCTCGTTCGAGCTCAACGGCTCGATCTCGATCGGCTACCTGTCGCTGGCGACGTTCCTGTTGGCCTGTGCCGCACTGGCCGGCATCCAGCTGTTCCTGTCGCGCACCGGTCTCGGCCGGATGCTGCGCGCGTCCTCCGACGACCGCGAGACCGCGAACCTCGTGGGCGCCGACAGCCGGCACGTGTACGGCATCGCGACCGCCATCGCGTTCGCCACCGTGGCGCTGGCCGGCCTGATGTTCGCGATGCGCTCGTCGTTCGACCCCGCCACCGGCCCCTCGCGGCTGATCTTCGCCTTCGAGGCGGTCGTCATCGGCGGGCTCGGGTCGCTGTGGGGGACGCTGCTAGGCGGCATGGTCCTCGGCGTCACCCAGTCGCTGGGCGCGCAGATCGATCCCGCGCTGACCCTGCTCGCCGGCCATCTCGTCTTCCTCGCCGTGCTGGCCTTCCGGCCGCAGGGCCTGATCGCAGGACGGACCGCATGACGATCTCCCAGATGGTGACCTCCCGCGCGGCCGCCGCGCTGGACGTGAGCCGCGCCGCCCGGTCGTCGAAGCTGTCGGCCGTCGTCATGCTCGCCGCGGTCGCGGTCCTCGCGGCGCTGCCGTTCGCGGTGTTCAGCAACGTCACCGACACGCTGGTCAACCTGTTCGTGTTGATCGCGCTGGCGAGCATGTGGAACCTGCTGGCCGGCTTCGGCGGCCTGGTCTCGGTCGGGCAGCAGGCCTACATCGGGATCGGCGCCTACAGTGTGATCGCCTTCGCCGACCAGGGCGTGCAGCCGTACCTGGCGGTCCCGCTCGCGGCCGTCACCTGCGTGATCTTCGCGGTGCCCACCTCGTGGCTCGCGTTCCGGCTGCGCGGCGACTACTTCGCCGTCGGGACCTGGGTGATCGCCGAGGTCTACCGCCTCCTGGTCGTACGGATCGACAGCGTCGGCGGCGGCAGCGGCAAGGGCCTGGCCGGCATGTCCGGCCTCGACCAGACCCTGCGCGGCGCGCTCACCTACTGGGTCGCGCTCGCGCTGGCGCTGGCCACGATCGCCGCGTGCTACCTGCTGCTGCGCGGCCGGCTCGGCCTGTCGCTCATGGCGGTTCGCGACGAGGAGACCGCGGCGAGCTCGGTCGGGATCGACGTACGGCGGGCCAAGCGCGTGGTCTACCTCGTGTCGGCCGCCGGGTGCGGCGCCGCGGGCGGAATGATAACCGTGAGCTCGCTCAGCGTCAACCCCGATGCCATCTTCAGCGTGCAGTGGTCCGCTTACATGATTTTCATCGTGGTGATCGGCGGCATCGGCTACATCGAGGGCCCGCTGCTCGGCGCGGTGATCTTCTTCGGGCTGCAGCAGCTGCTGGCCGACTACGGCTCGTGGTATCTCGTGCTCCTCGGCGCCGTCGGCATCGCGACCGCGCTCTGGCTGCCGCGCGGACTGTGGGGCCTGATGCGCGACCGGACCGGGCTGAGCCTGTTCCCCGTCGGCTACTTCGTGCGGGGGCGCGGCGCGTGATCATCACATCTGTCGACACCGCCACGGCTGCCGCGGCCGCCATCGCCGACGGCGAGATCTCCCCCGTGGAGCTGGTCGAGCGGATGCTGGCCAGGATCGAGGCCACCGAGCCGCACCTGAACGCCTACGCCACGGTGACCGCCGACGAGGCCCGCGCCCGGGCGGTCGCACTGACAGGCGGCGTACGGCACGGCCCACTGCACGGCATCCCCATCGGGATCAAGGACCTGATCGACACCGCGGGGGTCCGTACGAGCTACGGGTCGCCCAGGTTCGCCGACCACATTCCCGCGCGGGACGCGAGCGCGGTGCGCGCGCTGCGAGACGCCGGAGCCGTGATCCTCGGCAAGCACACCACGCACGAGCTCGCCTGGGGCGGGCGCACGGACAGCGCGTTCTTCGGTCCCACCCACAACCCCTATCGCCACGGGCACATCCCCGGCGGCTCCTCCGGCGGCTCGGCGGCCTCCGTCGCCGCCGGGAGCTGCCTGGGCGCGCTCGGCTCGGACACGGCCGGCAGCGTCCGCATTCCGGCCGCGCTCAGCGGCTGCGTCGGGTTCAAGCCGACCCGCGGCCGGATCCCGCTCGACGGCGTGCTGCCGCTTGCGCCGTCGCTCGACCACCTCGGCGTGCTGGCGCGCACCGTGGACGACGCGGCGCTGCTGATGTCCGGACTGGCCGCACCTGTGCCTGCCGCCGTACCATCGCGGGCGCTCCGGGTGGGCTGGCTGGGCGGCTGGTACGACGCGGTGCTCGCCCCCGAGGTGCGCGAGGCGATGGCGGCCACCCGGGCGCTGCTCGAAGACAGCGGCGTGCGCGTCGAGGACGTCGTCATCCCCGACGACCCGCTGCTGCCCGAGGCCGTGCTCGCCAGGATCGTCGCCGAGGCCGGCGCCTTCCACCGGGAGGCATTCGAACGGGATCCCGCCCGGTTCGGGCCGGACCTCGCCGACCTGATGCGGATGGCTCCGCTCGATGCCGAACAGGTCGAGCGGAACGAGGCGGCGATCCGGCGGCGAACGGCCGCGCTGCACCGTGCTCTCGAGTCACACGGGGCGCTCGCGTCGTACGACGTGCTGGCCAGTGCCACCATGCCCGTGACGGCACCCCCGATCGGGGCGATGGTCCTCGACGTCGACGGCCAGGAGTGGCCCGTCGAGCTGGTGCTGACCCGGCTCACGTCGGCGTACAACGCGGCCGGGCTGCCCGCGATCTCCATACCCGTCGCGCTCGCCGACGGTCTGCCGGTGGGGTTGCAGCTCGCGGGCGCCGCCATGCGGGACGACGTCGTGCTCGACGCTGCCCGCCTCGTCGAGCGCCTGTGCCCGCCGCTGCCCCGACCGGCCATCCCCGCGCCCGACCTGACTGCTGAACAGAACCGCTGAAACCCCAAGGAAAGAGGAAGGACGGGTGTCCGCTGTGGGACTTCTCGACGGTGCCGACTGGCAGGGGAACATCTTCAAGAACGGCGAGTGGACCGCCGCACACGGCGGCGACTACGCGGTCATCGAGCCGGCCACCGGGAGCGAGCTCGGCCGGATGGGGCGGGCGACCCCCGAGGACGTCGCCGAAGCCGCGGTCACCGCCGTCAAGGCCCAGAAGGAATGGGCGGCGATGCCGCACACCGAGCGGGCGGCCGTGCTCCGCCGGGCCGGAGACCTGTGGCAGCGGCACGCCGAGGAGATCAGCGGCTGGAACATCCGCGAGGTCGGCGCGGTCCCCGGAATGGCCGGGTTCGCACTGCACGTCGCCGCCGAGGAATGCTACGAGGCGGCCTCGCTGCCCAGCCGGGCCGTCGGCGAGATCCTCCCGTCGGGGGAGCCCCGGCTGTCCCTGGCGCGGCGGATGCCGGCGGGCGTGGTCGGGGTGATCGCGCCGTTCAACGTGCCGATCATCCTCGGCATCCGGTCGGTCGCCCCGGCTCTCGCGCTCGGCAACGCGGTCATCCTCAAGCCCGACCCCCGCACCGCCGTCACCGGCGGCACGCTGATGGCCCGCGTGTTCGAGGAGGCCGGCCTGCCCCCGGGTGTGCTGCAGATGCTGCCCGGCGGCGCCGACGTCGGCGAGGCCATGGTCACCGACCCGAACATCCGGGTCATCTCGTTCACCGGCTCGACGGCCGTGGGCCGCCGGATCGGCGAGCTCGCGGGCAAGCACCTCAAGCGCGCACACCTCGAGCTGGGCGGCAACTCCGCGCTGCTCGTGCTCGACGACGCGGACGTCGACGCCGCGGTCAACCTGGCCGCGTGGGGGTCGTTCTTCCACCAGGGCCAGATCTGCATGACCACCGGCCGTCACCTCGTCGCCGACCGCCTGTACGACGACTTCGTGGCGCGGCTCGCCGAGAAGGCGGGCAAGCTCACGGTCGGCGATCCGGCGACCGGCGAGGTCTCGCTGGGTCCGGTCATCGACGCGGGACAGCGCGACAAGATCCACGGCATGGTCACGGCCAGCGCCGACCAGGGCGCGCGGATCGCCGCCGGTGGGTCGTACGAGAACCTCTTCTACCGGCCCACGGTGCTGGCTGACATTCCCCTCACCGCGCCCGCCTTCGCCGAGGAGGTGTTCGGTCCCGTCGCGCCGGTCACCCGGGTGTCGTCGGTGGCGGAGGCCGTGGAACTGGCCGGGGCCAGTGAGTACGGACTCTCGCTCGGCATCGTGACCCGCGACGTCATGCACGGGCTCGCCGTCGCCGAGCAGATCCCCACCGGGATCGTGCACATCAACGACCAGACCGTGAACGACGAGGCCAACGCCCCCTTCGGCGGCGTACGGGCCTCCGGCACCGGGTCCCGCTTCGGCGGCGCGGCCGCCAACATCGAGGCCTTCACCGAGACCCGCTGGATCACCATGCGCGGCGAACCCGCACAGTACCCCTTCTGACCTGCCCCGTTCTCACCAGCCTGCCGTCCGCCCGGCCAGATCCCGGTCTGGCCGGGCCACGGCGCGTGGACACGCGCGTCTTGAACTCCTCTCCAGCATGAATGCCGGAGATTCTTCCCGTCACCGAGGTGCGGGGGTTCGCGCTTCACAGCCCCCCTAACGGCGAAGGCTCCACGCGCTGACACCGCAGTTCCTGCGGCGTTCCGAGCACGCTCGGTGGTTTGGTTATTATCGCCGAGCACGGAAAACCTACCGTACGTGGTTGAGCTGCCTCAAGCTGTTTACCGTTCAGGCACGCTCGCGCCCCAGAGGGCACTCCCGCGCGGGCCTTCACCCCCGGCGTGAACGCCGGAGCACTGGCCCGCATTCCGGTAGATCCTGCTCCGCTGCCGACTCCTTCTCCGCCCGGGACAAACCGCGCCACGCCGCCGTCTTCTCCTGCTCCTGCGGGAGTGCATGGTCGGAAATCAGGACGGCGTAGGGCGAGCTACGCGGCGGCCTCCCAGGCGAACCCGTCCAGGTCGGTGAAGGCGTCGGCGGTGCTGCCGAGGACGATGCGGTGCGAGCCCGTGCCGTCGGCGGGGACGCCGAGGTCCTTGGCCAGGGCGCGGCGCTTGTACAGCGCCAACTTGACGGCGCTGGAGGCGCCGGGGGCGAACTCGACGTACTTGCCGCCGAAGCTCTTGGCCACGGTCAGTCCCCGGCTGACGTAGAACTGCTTGGTGGCCTTCACGCCCTCGACACCGAGCAGCAGGACGACCTCGTCGATCTCGCGGGTGGCGGGGCCGGTGTCCTTCTTCTCCGAGGTCGCGATCTTCCAGATCGTCCCGTCCGGGGCCTGGACGACGCCGCCGTAACCCCACAGCGACTTCGCAGCGGGCTTCAGCACCGTGGCTCCGGCATCGACGGCGGCGCTGAGGAACCCGTCAACAGTGGCCGGCCCGGACACCGTGAGAGCCAGGGTGAAGCCGCGGAATCCGGTGGAGTGGGCCTCGGATGCCCGCAGGCGTATGTACGTGTCCACGCCGAAGGCGCTGTAGAAGAGGCGGGCGGCCTCGACGTCGGCCACCTCAAGGGTGACGGACGCGAGGGACGTGTGGGCCGCGGTGGAAGTGGTGGTTGCCATGACCATCACGCTAGGGGCTGCGTGGCGGCCGGGGCTTCTCGATTCCTGACCGGCCTCGCCACTTGCTTCGTCACGCACGCGGGCATCCCCTCAACCATGATCGCCGGATCCCGGCAGATGATGAACGGCATCCGGTCGGCACCAACGCTCGAGGAGATCGATGTCGTGGGTCACGGCCAGCACGCCCGCGCCGGTCTCCTGTCGATAGCTCTCCAGGCGTGCGACGAGGTGGGCCTGCGTGGAGGCGTCGAGCATGGTGGTCATCTCGTCACAGATCACGTAGCGCGGCCGCAACGCCAGCGCCCGCGCCACAGCCAGCGGCGGACTTCCGTCCCGTCGATGGTGAGGCGGCCGGCCGCCGGGCGCAGGAGCATCGCGAGGACTCTGGTGAGCGTGGATTTGCCGCACCCGCTGGGCCCGGAGAGCCCGGTCACGATCCCCGGGCGCACGGTCATCGATGCTCCGTCCAGCACGCGGCGACGATCGTAGACGACGGTGACACCTTCAGCGGACAGCCCTTCAGCGGACAGCATGGTGCTCCAGTGGGTGATGGCAGGCGACCTCGTTGAGTTCGGGAATCCGTTCGCAGGCCGCGGTCGCCCGGTCGCAGCGTGGCCGGAACGCACATCCGTCAGGGAGCAGGGTGAGCTCGGGCGGATGGCCGGGGATGGCCGTGAAACGACGTGAGGGCAGCGCGTCCAGCAGTCCGGCGGCGTACGGATGGCGAGGCCGGGTGAAGAATTCGTCGGCGGAGGTGAGCGAGACGATCCGGCCGGCGTACATCACGGCGACCCGGTCGGCGACCTGCTCGGCGGCGCGCAGGTCATGGGTGATGAGCAGGACGGCCCGGCCCTCGCCGGTCAGCCGCCGCAGCTCGGACATGGTGGTCTCGACGAGAGGCCGGTCGAGGCCGGTGGTGGGCTCGTCCGCGATGATCAACCAGGGATCTCCGGCCAGCGCCAGGGCGTTCGCCACCCGTTGCGCCATCCCGCCGGAAAGTTGATGGGGATAGAGGTCGAGGTCGGCCGGCCGGAGCCCGACCCTCCGGGCCAGGGCGGCCAGATCGTCCGGCCCGGCCGGGTTGCCGAGCTCTCGGAGGGTCTCGGCGAGCTGGGCGCGAGCCGTACGGACCGGGGTGAGGTGCGTGGCCGGGCTCTGCGGGACGAGGCCGATCATGCGGCCGCGCACCCGGCGGGCCAGGACGTCTTCCGGTGCCCCGACCAGGTCCACGGGCTCGGCTCCGCCGGTCTCCAGCCGGACAGCCCCGGAACGAGCGAGGCCCACCAGTTGCCCGCGAGAAGCGACCTGGATCCGTCATTGATCATGTTCCCGAGCGACGCGAGGTGGGGAGGCAGTCCGAGTCCGAGGAAGCTGAGCGCGGTTTCGTGCCAGATCGCGTGCGGCATCATGAGCACCGCCGCGAGCGCGACATGGGGTGCCAGATGCGGAAGGAAGTGGCGGCGTACGATCCGCAGCCTGCCCGATCCGCTGGGGGTGAGCATCGCGACGATGAAAATGCCGAGCAGCAGTGCGCGTCACAGTCCGAGAACGAGTGTGGCGACGGTGAAATACACGAGCAGACCGGTGGCATCGCAGAACGTGGAGATGAAGGGGGTGGAGAAGACGGCCGGATCCACCCGGCACGCCTTGGCGACCAGCGGCATGACTCCCCCGACGGTCGCGGCCAGCGGGCATACCGTCAGCAGCGTCACAGCGATGACGGCGCCGAGTTGCATGCCGTAGAACGGTGACGCGGCCAACAGCCCGAGCAGGCCGAGATGACCACCGAGGAGCAACCCGGCCCGTGCCTCCTTGGAGGCCACCCTGACGACGTCCCTCACCCGGATGTCACCCATGGCGAGGGCGCGGGTCACGGTGGTGGCCGCCTGCGATCCGGTGTTTCCGCCGATCCCGGTGAGCAGGGGGATGAACAGCGCGAGAGCGACTCGCTGTTCGAGTGTGGCCTCGAACATCTCCAGCACGTTGACGGTGAGGGTCGCCGAGACGGCGAGCACGAGCAGCCAGACGATCCGAGACCTGGTGATGCTGCGCACCGAGGTGAGCAGATAGGGCCGGCGCAGCGGCTCGGAGGCACCCGCGCGCGCCTGGTCTTCCACGGCCGCGGCCTGGCTGATCCTCGCGGCGTCGTCAATGGTCAACAGCCCGACGAGCCGGTTCTCGTCATCGGTGATCGGCATGGCCAGGATGCCGTGGTCGAGGCACCTACGTGCCACCTCCTCGACATCCTCGGTGGCGCGGGCGCCGACCGCCGGAGTCATCAGTTCCGCGACCTCCCGATCGCCTTCGGCGGCGAGTAGTTCCCGGAGACTGACCACACCGAGCAGGTCCCGGTCACGGCTGATCACCGGAATGGTGTAGATCGTCTCCGATACCGAGGCCAGGTCCGTGGCTCTGGTGATCACGGTCGCGGCGGTCTCGGCGGGCCGCGCGTGCACGTACTCAGGGGACATGCGCCGCCCCACCGAGCCCTGTGGATAACCGAGCACGACCATGGCCGCCTGCAGGTCCTCGCCGTGCAGGGAGCGCAGCAACTCCTTGGCGACCCTTGCCGGCAGTTCGTCGAGCAGTCCAACCTGGTCATCAGGGTCGAGTTCGGCGAATATGTCGGCGACGTGTCCGTGGCCGAGTTCGGCGACGAGGTCGGCCTGCGTCGTCGTCCGAAGCTGGTCGAAGGTCGCGACGGCGGTCTGCTTGGGCAGCACCCGGAACGCCACGGCGGCCTCCCGCGGCGGGAGGTCTTCGAGCAGATCGACGATCTCGACGGGCGGCAGGTCCTTGAGCGTCTGGGCGAGACCCGCGAGGTCGCCGGCGCTCATACGGTCACGGATCTGGCGGGGTTCTTGGGTGATCGTCATACCGGTTCCCATCGCGACAAGCGAAAACCACGGTTCCGCGCATGCCTACGGCATGTGGGGAGCGGAAAAGTCGCGCCTCGGTCGCCTGTTCCAGGGAAAGCGCGGCGCTTCAGCGATCCATGGAGACGTTACGAGATCGACTCGCGGAGTCACTCACCGCAACCACCTCCACTCATAACGGCAGGCCCCCTACCCGGCCCTTCCGTGGAAGCACCTCACTCCAGGCTACCGGGGCAATCGCGGCAAACCGAAAGGAGCTCCAGCTGCCCGGAGACGGCGGCGTACTTCCCACGGGACCTCTCACGTGAAGTGGGCGAGACAGACACATACGGAATACCCAGGGCGGGAACGGTAAGCGTGGGATGCCGAACGGGGAGGTGACCGGCGTGAACGCTCCGGACGAGACGGCAGAGGGAGACCATGCCCTGAAGGCCGGTCATCGCGCGATGTGGGCGCTCGGCGACTATCCCGCCCTGGCCCGCGAGATCATTCCGACGCTCGGCGCGACCCTCGTTCAGGCGTGCGGGATCAGCCCCGGTGCCCGGGTGCTCGACGTCGCCACCGGATCCGGTAACGCGGCGATCCCGGCCGCGCTGGCCGGAGGCGACGTCGTCGCCTGCGACCTGACGCCGGAACTGCTCGAGGCCGGACGCGAGCAGGCCGTACGGCACGGCGTGAAGGTCGACTGGCGGCCGGCCGACGCCGAGGCACTGCCGTTCGCCGACGGCGAGTTCGACGTCGTCATGTCGTGCGTCGGCGTCATGTTCGCGCCGCATCACCGTGCCGCGGCCGACGAGCTGGTACGGGTATGCCGGCCGGGCGGCGTCATCGGGCTGCTGAGCTGGACCCCCGGGGGTTTCGTCGGGCAGATGTTCGCGGCGATGAAGCCGTACGTCGCCCCGCCTCCGCCGGGCGTGCGGCCGCCGCCGTTGTGGGGGGACGAGGAGCACGTCCGCTCCCTGCTGGGTGAACACGTCGAGGATCTCGCGATGCGCCGGCAGACGGTGCGCGTGGGCCTGTTCGACACACCGGAAGGCTTCCGCGACTACTTCAAGTCACACTATGGGCCGACGATCGCCGCATACCGGGGGATCGCCGACCAGCCGGAGCGCGTCGCCGCACTGGATCGCGAACTCGCCGAGCTGGCCCGCCGACACGATCCGGTCGGCGGCGCCATGGACTGGGAGTACCTGCTGGTCACCGCCCACCGGTCGAAACACCCCACGGCCGGTTAGTCTCGACCGATCAGAAGAGGGTCAGCGGCTCTGTCGGTGTGGTCGGCATGGGCTCGGGCAGCGGCTCGAGCCCGGGCAGGGCGGCCCGTACGTCATCGTGAAAACGACGGGCGAGCGTCAGCGCCTCGGCGTTGTCGGGGGTGTGGATGAAAACCGTCGGAGAGCGGCCCTCACGCAGCCATTCTGCGACCGTGACCACCCACTGCCGCCAGCCCTCGACCGTGCGTGCCGTGTCGTCCCGGCCGAGATAACGGACGATCGGACGATCGGTGAGCGCCGACGACCGGCGCGGCACCCGCGGCTTCTTCGTCCACGCGTCTCGTTCGGCGTCGCTGGTCGGCGGGCTCTGGAAGAAGGCGACGGTGTCGAACGGAACCCACTCGGCCTCGGCCTCGGCCAGGACTTTTTCGAGGAGCCGTACGGATCGGGGATCGTCGAAGAACGCGCGGTGCCGGACCTCGACGGCACAGCCGTACGAACGGGGAAGCCGGCGGAGAAAGCCGGCCAGTGCCCCGACATCGGTGGGGCCGAACGACCCCGGCAGCTGGATCCAGAGGGCGTGGATCCGCGGCCCGAGCGGCTCGATCGTGTCCAGGAACGAACGGACCTCGTCGTCGACGCCGACGAGGCGGCGCTCATGCGTGATCGGCTTGGGCAGCTTCACCACGAAGCGGAAGTCGGGGGCGGTCTGCCGCGCCCACGACTCCACCGTGTCCCTCGTCGGCGTCGCGTAGAACGTCGTGTTGCCCTCCACTGCGTTACACCAGGTCGCGTACGCGCGCAGCCGCTCTCCCGGGGCGAGCGGGTGCGGTAGGAAGCGCCCCTGCCATCGGGCATGGGTCCACATCGCACATCCCACATGAAGCCGCATGGCCCAAGACGCTATCCGAGTGATGGGCACGAAGGCCGCGATCACTGTTACATCTGGGTGCTCACCCCGCCGTACGGATCAGCGACGCCCACCGGAGCAGCGGTAGGGCGCATCAGGCTGGAGGCCAGTTTCTGAGGACGGCGTCGAGGGCGTCCAGGGTTCTGGACCACGAGGCCTCCACTTCGCGGGGGTGACGGCGGAACCCGCCTACCCTTTCCAGGCTCACATATCCGTGGAACGTGCTGTGCAGAATCCGTACCGCATCCGTCTGGTCGGGCTCCGGCAGGTCGTATCCCCGAAGGAGTGCCCGCGTCATCTCCGAGTGCCGGACCCCCGCGCCGGTGTCCACCATCTCAAGCTCGACCTGTGTCGCGGCGTACCTGCCGGGATGCTCTTTCGCGTAGTCCCGGTAGGCGTTCGCGAATGCCACCAGCGCGTCCTTGCCGTCGCGCCCGGCCAGGGCGGCCGCGGCCCTGTCGGCGAGCTCCGCCAGCGCCAGCACCGCCACCCTGATTCTCAGGTCCTGTACGTCCTTGATGTGTGCGTACAGGGCCGCGGGCTTGACGCCGAATCCGCGCGCGAGCGCCGAGATGGTCACGTTCTGAAAGCCGATCTCGTCGGCCAGGTCCGCCGCCGCCCGCGTCAGGCGTTCCGCGGTGATTCCCACCCGTGCCATGTGCCGTCCTTCTCCTGTGCTTACAAGCTTTAATTAGTTGCCTAATATCATTAGGTACGACTAGCGTCCTACTCGTGAGACCAATCACCGAGCGCGACATCCGCGCGTCCTTCGTCAACTGTTCCAAGGGCGAGGCCAAGCGTCTCGACGTCCCCAAAGATCTCGCAGACCTTCCCTGGGAAGACCTCGACTTCCTGGGATGGCGGGATCCGGGAGCGCCCGAACGCGCCTACCTGGTCGCCGAACGCGAGAGCGTCCTCGTCGGAATCGCGCTGCGAGCGACCTCCGGCGCGTCGCGCGGCTTCACCTCTCGCAGCATGTGCTCACTGTGCCTGACCACGCACACCAGCGGCGGGGTGGCCCTGATGACCGCGCGCCGAACCGGCGAGGCCGGCCGCCAGGGCAACTCGGTCGGACAATACCTGTGCACCGATCTGGCCTGCTCCCTTTACGCGCGGGGGAAGAAGAAGGCCGCGGGAGGCGCGGCCATCGACGAGTCCCTCACCCCGGAGGAGAAGGTCGCCCGCACCCAGGCCAACCTGCACTCCTTCCTGGACAACGTGATCGGGTGAGCGGCTGGACGGGCCGATGAAGGAACTCAAGAAGCGGCGGCTACGCAGCGCCCGATCGGGCCCGCTTCTCAGAAGCGTGCGTGGGCGCCCCGCCGTGCTCGTCGAAGTGATCGTTCTGCTGCTCGGGTTTCTGCTCTTCACGCACTTCCACGCCCTCGCCGGCAAGGACACCGCGTCTGCCACCGCCAACGCTCTTGCCCTGCAGTCCGTGGAACGCGCCCTCCACCTGGACATCGAGCAGATGGCGAACGAGTGGCTCACCGAACATCCGGTCCTGATCCAACCGGCGGTGTACTACTACCGCCTGTACTACGTCGTGCTCGTCGGTGTGCTGTTATGGGTTTTCGTCCGGCACGCCGAGATCTACATCAAGGTCCGCCGCGCCCTTCTCGCGATGCTCGTCCTCGTTCTGCCGGTCTTCTGGGCGCTGCCCATGTCGCCCCCGCGGTTCGCCCTTCCGGGTGTCGTCGACATCGTCGCTGAACACGACATCCTGGGGAGCCATGCCGCACAAGGGACCGGGAACGGCCAGAATCTCTACTCGGCCATGCCCAGCCTGCACGTGGGATGGTCGGCGTGGTGCGCGTACGCCGCATGGTCCGCACTCCGGGCCTCCCACTCGCGATTGGCGCTGTTGCCGTGGGGATTCCCGCTCGTCATGGCGGCGAATGTGCTCGTCACGGGGAACCACTACGTGCTCGACATTGTCGGAAGCGCCGTGTTGCTCGCCGTCTCCATCACCGCCGCATCGGTGTGGGGTCGCCTCGCCGAACGCCGGCACAGGGCGACCCGGCTTCGAGATGCTGATCCCACGCCGGGAAAAGTGGGCTCACGAGACCGCCGAAGCGATCGACACGCTTCCTAACGGCGCTCGGCCCAACGACGGGCATACCGCATCGAAGACGGGGTAGTCGCCCGCCGGGAGGTAAAAGAAAATGGCTGTATTGCTGCTTGTACTGCTGCTGGCCCTGATTCTCTTCGGTGTCGGATTCGTCTTCAAGGCTCTGTGGTGGGTCGCGATCGCGGTGTTCGTAATCTGGCTGCTCGGATTCCTCTTCCGTGCCGCTGATGGCGACGGTCGCCGCCGCTGGTACCGCTGGTGACACACGCGGCCCAGGGCCTCGGCTTTCCGTGAGGACCAGGAATCACGATGTGAAAAGCCGACGACTCAGCCTGTCCAGGTTCGAACCCCGGACCTGCCACCAGCCGGACGAAGAGCCCCTGACCAGCAGAGATGCAGGTCGGGGGCGGCTGGCAGGCTCGTCACAGGGACATCCAGCAATAAAGCTGCTGATCATGTTCTCTCGCTCGACGTGCCAGACCGACAAGATCCTTGGTGAGCGACAACATGTACGACGCGAGGCATCGGCGATCTCGCGGGAATGCTCAAGTTGGACGGTCGCCGCAGCACGGTCCGCGGCGCGGTAGTACTCATAGAAGACACCCACGTAAGCACTCCTGTCCGGGGTCCAGGGCGACATGGCCGCCTTTTAGACACGCTAATACGGCAGCAGCCAATTGCTAGCTGACCAGGGTGTAGGTCCGGTTGAGGCCGTGCACGCTGGTGGAACCAGCTGGATCGTGCCTGGTGGCGGCGTCGCCAGTGGAGCCACCATGCTCGATGTCCTGACAGGGTTGGACGTCGCAGCGCGTCGGCGAGCAGGGTTTTGATCGCGGGAACGGTGAACGGGATGAGTCCGGGATCGGCGGGAGGGGACTGACCCGGGGCTACCGGCGCCGGGGCTCGCCGGTCGGTGCGGTCCCGCAGCTTGGCGGCGGCGAACCGCGCAGACGGCCAGAGCGGCCATGACCGCGTACGGCTGTAGCATCGAAGATCGATCGGTCATAGCTGCAGGGTGCGGAAACGATCAGTTGCGACACGTACGCTCGGAGACATGACAGCGCCACTGGAAGAGTAGGAAGATCTTCACAGGCTGGTCGATCAGCTCCGGCCGGATCAGGTGCGCGAGGAACGTGCGCGGCTCCTCCAGTTGGTCCACTCCCGTTCAGAGGAGCCGGGAGCTCGGCCCTGATGGTCTGCCCACACTCTTCGGCGCCTTCCGCGCCGGCAGGAGCGATGAATCCGAACAGGTGGAAGAGATCCTCGCCGAGAGCTACGGGCACGAGGCGTGATCGTAGTCGAACACCGGCCCGATCGTGGCCGCCACGTTCCAGGACGACAAGAACCCACGAACGCTGCATACAGGAGTTCATCCGGATCCGGAACGCCAACCGGCCGCTGCTCGTTCCCAGCTTTGTTACCGGTGAGAGCTGCTACATGCTCGGCAAGCTCGGCGGTGCCAAGGCAGAAGCAGCCTTTCTCCGGCTACTCGAATCCGGCTGGTTTCAGCTCGTCGATCTCACGGAGTCCGACCTCTCACGAATCGCAGTCCTCATCGATCGCTACCACGATCTCCCGTTGGGCGCCGCCGACGCCTCTGTGGTTGCCGTGGCGGAGCGGATGCGAATCACCGAAGTGATGACCACCGACGTCCGTGACTTCTCCGTGGTCCGTCCCGTGCACGTGCCCGCTTTCACCCTGCTTCCCGGATAGGACCGGCCCGGAACATCTAAAGCGAGCTAGGCCACATCCCGATCACGGGAGATGGCCTTTGACGTGGGGTGGAGCTTAGGGGATGACGCGTCAACTGACCTTCAGTTGCTCGTCGCCGAAATCGGCAACGAGCTTGAGCGTGCCACCGAGCGCGGCAACGTAACGGTCCAGGACCTCGCGAGTGGACACATCGCCGTTCTCGATCTGTGACACGCGAGCCACAGATATGCCCATGCGCTCGGCAACCTGAGTCTGGGTAAGTCCACGGCGCTTGCGCATCTCCGCGAGCCGCCACCCCTGTGCCTCCTGACACAGGTGATGAACCTCGTCTTCGAATACCTCTACGCCGCCAGCGGTTTCGACCGCGCGCTCCAAGTGACCGCTCTCGCGCCACCTGCGATAGCTGCTCACTGGTTCATCTCCTTGTACCGCTCTGTCAGGTAGATCTCATACAGGTGTTCAGCTCGTGGAATCGCCTGCCGATACCAGCGTTCCCAGTTGCCCGCCTTGTCTCCCGCGACCAGCAAGATCGCCGCCCGCCAGGGGTCGAAGACGAACAAAGATACGGATCTCGCTGCGACCGGTCGAACCGGGCCGCAGCTCCTTCATGTTAGGAATCTTGGAGCCGGTTACGGTGTCCCCCAGCGGCCTACCTTCGGCGGACCGTTACGTTCCAGAATCAAGATCGCCTAATTGACCAGCTTGTGCGAGTCACGATCGGTCTCGTAGAGCGAGTCAAGGAACTCTCCCACCTCATCGGTGAAGAAGATCTCCCACTCGTCCACAGCAACCCCCTCGTTGCCCGCCGGTCGAATTCAAGAATATTCTAAACCCACGGGAGGCGCCGAGAGGGTGAAGTGTCACAACCATCAAGAACGGGTGCCCAGCAGGGCAGAGAGCTAGGACAAACGATGCAGCGCCGTCTCACCCCCAGGACTACGGGCAACGGCGGGCCGAGTGGCATTCAAGGATCAGGCGACAGCAACCGCGCCCATCTGGGCTTTTGAGTGGGTGGAGCCTAGGGGATTCGAACCCCTGACTTCCTGCTTGCAAATCGGCCTGATCACCAGGGGAAACGGCCTCGACCTGGGCGAGAGGCAGCTCGCGAGTGACCGTGAGTGCCCCCTGTTGACCGCCCTTAATGGCCCGCTAATGGCCCGACGATCAGACCCGCGACCTGCGGCGACATGCCATGCACGGCCCGTCTCCTGAAGCGCCCCCGTCCTCCGCGTAGCTGCCGACCCCCAGGACGGGACCGCCGTGTCAAGGGTCAACGAAGTTGATCGCGAAGCGACGCCGTAGGCGCCCTTGACGCGGCGGGCACGGCTGGGACACTCAAGCAACGAGGAGGACGGAGAGCTGTCAATGCCCTCAGACTGGCCTCAGGGTGGTCGCCTAGCGCGTGGGTTCGTCAACAGAACAGATAACGGGTTTGATGCTGGTAGAAGATAGCACTGGGGCTGGATGAGTAGGCTGGCCAGGGAGCGGCATGAGAAACATAAAGGCAACACGTGCAACCGAGCGAGCTGGCATAAATTATGTGCGGACGCTCCTCGAGGCGGTTGACCAAATCGTACAAGAAACAGGTTCATCTAACGACTACGGAGAAGACCTGTATGTCAACCTCGTTGCCGATCAGTCACGGACTGGCGACCTCATACTGATACAGGTTAAGAGCGGCCCAAGCTACAAAAGGAAAGACGGCTATCGAATTCCAGTGGGAGACCATCTGGAGTTTTGGCGAGGCTGCAACGTCCCTATCTTCGGGATAGTCTTCGATATCGATGAAGAACGCGCCTACTGGATTAATATCAGCGACCATCTGGCAGGCGCTTCTTTGGATTCATCAATCAAGGTGGAAAAGACTACAAGGTACGAGCTAACTCGCTCCACCGTCAAAGACTTCGTTGCCGAAGCGATCGATTTCTGTGCGACTTGGGATCGAGCAAGTCGGCCGTTGATTGCAGAACACCTCGACGAAAACTTACATCATAGTCCAAACATGATTGGCCGCCAAGACTCGTACAGGACCGTTCAACAGGCACTTCGCAGCTCCACCAGCTCTTGCATTGTCATTTCCGGTATAGCTGGAACAGGAAAAACTACCCTAGCTAGGGCCGTTGCACGTGAAGCCAGCGATGAATTCTCCGGAGGGGTCCTTGCTATCGACATGCACGGATTCGCCGCAGCTGGCAGGAGGGGGCGGGCCCGCGATGCATACCGTACGCTGCTGCTTGCACTGGGTATAAGCCCTGTCGACATTCCGGACCGCGATGGCCCACAAGCTGCCCTGTATCACGCGCATCTCGGTGCGCTCGCCCGGGAAGGAAAGCCCGTTCTCATCCTTCTCGATAATGTCGCCGATGCATCTCAGGTGATCGACCTCATCCCTTCATCCAGTACGCATCGAGTAATCATCACTTCCCGGGAAAAGCTGAGTCATTTCCTAGAAGCACATCACTTTATACTATCAGAACTTACTCCGGGCGAGTCGGTAGATCTAATTCACGACACCCTTTCGAAAAAGAGGACGGTGCGCACAGTTGAGCCGGTCGAGGAAGACTTCCTAAAGCTCGCAGATTTATGTGGGCATCTGCCACTGGCGCTTAAGATTGCGGTCGGCATCCTTGCCGAAGATGCGCATCTAGCAGTAGCTGACCTTAATGTCGAGCTCGCAACACGCCGCTCGAGACTCGATGTTCTCCACTTAGGTGATCTTGCTGTTAGGGCCGCGCTGGTCACCTCATACGCACGACTCCCTCACGATCTACGGGAGGATTTCGCATTTCTAGCGACGATACCTAGTCCTGAATTTGCATTGAGTTCGGCTGCTACTGTCTGGAGAACCGACGAAAGGGCTGCTCGTATCAATATCCGAAGGCTTGCCGAGAGCCTTTTAATTGAGGCTACAGAGGCGCCGGGCAGATGGCGTATGCATGACCTAGTCTACGCCTTTGCCGAAGAGCAATTGGAGGCGATGGGGGCTGAGGATAAAAGTATTAGAACGCTCTCACTCTTGGAGATGCTGGCAGAACGCACAGGGAACGCGAAATGGCAGTTGCAGCCAGACAGCGTAGAAGTCCCAAGAGGCACAGCGTTCACAAGTGTGGGCGCCGCTGTTACATGGTTCGATCAAGAGCTGAGCACATTGGTCGAGTTGATCGAGCGAGGCATTGCACTAGGACATGAAGGCGCTGAGCATGCTTACGTCATAGCGATGAATTCAGTCCAATACCTTGGTCAATCCCGTCAGGCAGAGCGGGCGGTCTATGTCTGCGAACAAGCGGTCAAGGCCGCAAAACTCATCAAGGACGTCGAACGCCAAGTGGGGGCACTCAACAACTTGGGTATAGCGCTCACGGCCGCGAATCGCTTCTTGGAAGCCCGACAGATCCTGGTCAAGGCCTCGGCTATTGCCGAACGACGCAACTACCCAGATCACGAAGCTAGTGTCCTGATCAGCCTGAGCGCTGTGCAACAGCACCTAAATGGACCCAAGGCTGCAATTCCGACCTTGAAGAGGGCAGTCGCTCTTGCGATGAAGGTGGGTGAGCCTCACGCCATTGCTGCGGCACTGACCAACCTGGGCATGAGATACCGCGAGGCTCGCCAATATGATCTAGCGATCGATTCACTCCAGCGTGCGCTCCCGCTGCACCACGCCTCACGCGACAATCGTAATACCGGGTCTGGATACGCGAATCTTGGGATCGTTCTCACAGCCGTCGGCCGTCTTAGTGAGGCAATAGAAGCCTTCAAGGCCGCAGCAAATTTTTATGATAAGGCGCATGACGCCCATGGTTCCGCTGTGGCGCATCTTGGGCTAGGGCGAGCCCTAACGCGCAGCGGTAGCATATCCGAAGCGAAGCCTCACCTAGCAGTAGCGCTGAGTACTGCTAGGAAATTTGAGGACAAACGCCTTGAGGGTGAAGCCTTGGTGGAGCAGGCTAACTGGTGCAAGAAATCTGGCGACTCTACTGGCGCCGATCACTTATATATGCTATCCGCTACTGCTTATGAAGCTGGCGGTTTTCACCCCCTCGCACTACTCGTCGAGAGGGTACGGGTTGAGGGCATAGATCCTGACTTGATTTCCTAGGTCGGCAACGACGCCCGTACTGACCCTCCCACACTGAATAAGGGGCGGGATGCGTGCAAGCGATTTACGGCAAACGCTACTGTAAGCAACGGCGCATGCTGTTGAGGTAGAGCGAGTATCAGTGTAAGCGGCCTGAGCCGCTGGCGGCCGGGACCGGCCCCCAGGCCGCATGCCCGGCCGCCGAGCGGGCGATGGGCCGCGAGGCGGCGCGTAGCGCCGCCCTTGATTCCTATAAGACCAACTCGGCAGATTCGACTCTGGCATGCCAAACATGTCGTGGATTAGACGCGACTCTTGCATACCGGCCCAATCACCTACGCCACGCGGACCGAAGCAGATCGCGCGCTGACCCTGATCGAAGCGCAGATGATCTCAGGGGAGTGGACGGACCCCGATCGCGGGAAAGTCCTGCTCGGCGACTATGCCCGGACGTGGATCAAGGAGCGACCGGGCCTGCGGCCCAAGACGGTCGAGCTGTACACCTGGCTGCTTGACCGGCAGATCGTCCCTGGCCTGGGCGGCGTGGCCGTGGGCAAGCTGACGACGCAGATGATCCGGTCGTGGCGGGCGAAGCTCATCGACAACGGCGTCTCGGTGTCCACCGCGGCCAAGGCGTACCGCCTGCTGCGGGCCGTGCTGATGACGGCCGTCGAAGAGGACAAGCTGCTCAGCCGGAACCCCTGCCGCATCAAGGGCGCGGACAACGAGCAGACGCCGGAGCGGCCCATTCTCACCGTCGCCCAGGTCTTCGAGCTGGCCGACAAGATGGCCGACCGGCGCTTCCGGGCGCTGATCCTGCTGACCACGTTCGCCAGCCTGCGATGGGGTGAGGTCATAGCGTTGCGGCGGTCGGACATCGACCTCAAGGCGCGGACGGTACGAGTGCGGGAACAGCTCATCGAGCTGGATGGCGGAGACATGGTGCTCGCGCCGCCCAAGTCGCGGGCCGGCAAGCGCACCGTCAGCATCCCCTCGGCGATCGTCCCCGCGCTGACCGAGCACCTGGCCGAGTTCGTCGACCAGGCCGACGAGGCGTTCGTCTTTCTCGGCAAGCGGGCCGGTTACCTGCGCGGTGGCAACTTCCGGCGCGAGGCCAAGTGGGCGGAAGCGCTCAAGGAGATGGGCGTCAAGGGTCTGCACTTCCACGACCTGCGGCACATGGGGAACACGCTCGCCGCGCAGTCGGGTGCGAGCCTCGCCGACCTCAAGGCCCGGATGGGTCACGACAGCGACCGAGCGGCGCTGATCTATCAGCACGCCACACGCGACGCCGACCAGAGAATCGCCGACGCGCTGAGCGCTCGTGTGGAGGCCGACCGGAAGGCGGCCAACGGCAAGAAGGAGAGCAGTGCTGAGAGCTAATGGCCCGTTAATGGCCCGGACACCGCTTCCCAAGATCAGGGAGGCGGTGTTTTGCGAGGTGGAGCCTAGGGGATTCGAACCCCTGACTTCCTGCTTGCAAAGCAGGCGCTCTGCCAGCTGAGCTAAGGCCCCTAGGGGAACGCACCTGCGACCTGAGAAAACCGATAGATCGCGAAGCCGTCCGGCTCGTACACCGTAGCAACAGCGTACGGCCTGGCGCCACTCGATACCCCGTGTCCTCACCATCGGCGGGACGGAAGTGGCGGTGTCGGCGAGCAGCGGGAGTGGCTACCCCGCGGTGGTTACCCCGGCGACGGCGTCGGTGCCGAGGGCCAGGGAGGGGAAGTCGGCGATGGAGTCGAGGATGTGGGTGGCGCCGCCGCCCAGGAGGCGTTCCCGGCTGTGCACGCCGCTGAGCACTCCGGCGACGATCGACGCGCCCGCGCGGCGCCCGCACAGCATGTCACTCTCCGAGTCGCCGGCCACGGCCACGTGCCGTACGTCGTCGATGCCGCAGCGCAGCAGTGCCGTGAGAACCATGTCGGGGTAGGGCCGTCCGCGCCCGGCGTCCTCCGGGCACAGGGCCAGGTCCAGCTTGTCGGTCCAGCCGAGGGCGCTCAGCACCCGGCCGAGGGTGGACCGGCTGAAGCCGGTGATCAGGGCGATCTTCACTCCCGCGTCGCGCAGCTTCTCAAGCGCCTCGACTGCGCCGGGCAGGGGAACGAGCCCGGTCCGTTCGAGGGCGCCCTCGTAGGACCGCTCGAACGTCAGGTTCGCCGCCTGAGCCTGCACCTCGTTGTCGGGGAAGATCCCGCGGAACACCTCGAGCTTGGGACATCCCCGAGACCTGTGCACGTGCACCATCGCCCGTGCATATGCACTGGTCCCGGGAACGATGCCCTGCGTGGCGATCGCCTCGGCGAACGCCCTTTCCACCATGCTGATGTCACCGATCGTGGTTCCCGCCAGGTCGAGGCAGGCCAGCTTCACGGGTGGAATTCCCGCGCCTTCCGCCACGATCACGCCCCATCCAGATGGTCAGTTCTCGCTACCGGTCGCCTCGGTCCACAGGTCGAGCTCGGCGCGGTCGGCCTGGACCTTACGCCAGACCAGCAACCCGCCGACCGCGACCAGCACGAGGACAAGCAGCTTCTTCACGGTGTGACCCCACTTCTCAACGGTCTCACCTGCCGGGTGAGACAACGCCCCGGTTCTTCGGCTCCCTGCAGCCTAGCAAGTGATCGGCCACTGACCCGGATTGCGCGGTAATCGGGTGAACTGAATGTGCCGGTCACGGGTAGCCCGCTGGGCATGCCATACGACTCACACTTCGGGTCGATGAGATCAGAAATGCCCAGGTCGTACCGGCGTTAATCCTCACCCCAGAGCATCCCAGAGCAGGGCAAATGCGTTTGCCGACCAGATTCAGGCCAGATCTAGGAGGGCGACCCAAGCTCCGCTGTCAGCGGAAACGATCAACCGGAACGGACAGCCGGATGATCGTTCCGTCGGCTCCACCCCTGACGTCGAGGTCGGCCAGGAGGTCCATCAGCCACAACCCACGTCCCCCGTAGTCGAACCGCTTGACCGGCTCGACCCGCTGGAAGACCTCGGGGGGGATTCCCGGTCCGCTGTCCGTGATCTCACAGACGAGCGCTTCCGGCTCCCGCCACAAGGCCATACCGCGGGGTGGTATGCCGTACCTGACCGCATTGGTGACCGCCTCGTGCACCGCCAGGACGAAGTCCTCCAACGTGATGCCGGCCAGGCCTGCGTCCCGCGCGGATCTGGCGACGAGATGTCGCACCCGGGTGACTGAGTCCTGGTCGAACTCCAAACTGAGCAGGCTGCCCGGCAATGTCCCCCACCGCCCCTCGGTTTCCCTCGGTGCGCCCTTTATGGTCAGTAGTTCACTTACCGGAGATTCGCGCCTGACACATATTGCCTCGTACCGCTTACGTCACATTCCGGTACGACTTATCTCAGATGACCGAACACGACAGCTGATGGTCAGAGCTCGGCGACGAGCCGGCGCAGCATGTCCTTGGTCTCGGAAGCCGACTTGGCCGCGACGCACAGCCGGTCCATGACCAGCAGGTAGCGGTCGACGTCTTCCCGCTTGTCCAGGTACACAGCGCTGGTGAGCTGTTCCAGGTAGACGACGTCGGGCAGGGACGCCTCCGCGAAGCGGAGGATGCTGAACGGCCCGCCCGCCGCCGCGAGGCCGCCCGCGAGGAACGGCACGACCTGGAGCGTCACATTGGGCAACTCGACCGACTCCAGCAGGTGCTCGAGTTGGGCGCGCATCACGGCCCGGCCGCCGAGCGGACGGCGCACGACGGCCTCGTCCACAACGGCCCACAGATGAGGCGGATCCGGCCGCGTCAGCACCGCCTGCCGCAGCATGCGCAGGCGCACTCGCCGCTCGACGTCCTCGGCCGTCGCGTCGGCGTTGCCGAGCCGTACCACCGCCTGGGCGTATTCCTCGGTCTGCAGCAGCCCGGGAACGAACTGGACCTCGTAGTTCCGTATGCCGCCGGCGGCCTCCTCCAGGCCGACGTACGTCTCGAACCACGATGGCAGCACGTCGTCGTAGTTGTGCCACCAGCCGGGGGCCTTCGCCCGGGGGACCAGCGACAGCAGCGCGTCCCGCTCACCGCTGTCGCGTACGCCGTACAACGTGAGGAGGTCGGCGACGTCCCGGATGCGGAAGCCGACGCGGCCGAGCTCCATCCGGCTGATCTTGGAATGGGATGCGCGGATCGCCCGCCCCGCCTCTTCGAGCGTGATGTGGCTGCGCTCCCGCAGGCGCCGCAGCTGAGAACCCAGCATGATCCGCAGGACGGTGGGGCTCTGACTTTGCTGTGTGGGCAGGGGGTTCGGGAGGGGAGACGCACCTTCTGGCGAGGCGGCGATCATGGTCAGGTCCTTACGAGCACCGGTCACAGAGGCCCGGTTCACGATACCCCGAACGTTCCGTCACGCAAGCTGTCAATTGTTTTCCCAGGCCACTGGACCAGTGTCTGGCAAATCAACGGATGAGGTCATCGAACTCACCCTCCTTGGCCGCCCGGATGAAGCTCCCTATGTCCGGTATGCCGTAAACAAGCACCGGTCCGGCCGGGTAACGGGAGTTGCGCATCCCCACCCGGCCATCGGGCAGCACGGCGAGTTCCACGCAGTTGCCGTTGGGATTGCTGTGACGGCTCTTCCGCCAGTCGGGTTTCCCCGGCCGGGCGGAGGGCATTCCGTTGTCGCTCGCGGTCATCCAACGCCTCGCTTCGTCGTGGACACAGTCAAGTTACAAAAAGTTTGTGCGGTTGCACGTGCATCCGTACTTGCACACTGACACCAATGGGAGCAGTATGACTAACTGAGTCATCCAGCCACATCTCCGACAGCAACCTCGTAGGGCTCTCAATGACTGGTTATCGGGCAGACAGCGCTTCCCTCGCAGAAGCCGATAACGACGGCTGGAAACTGTGGCAAACCATCCTTGAGCAGGTCTTTCCTCGCGGAACCCGATGGCCTTGGCTTCCGCTGGAGGACCAGCCTTCCGAGGCCGAACGGTACGACTCGCTACGGGTCGCCGGGCAGGAGTTCAACCGTGAGATCCTGGCCGCCCGTACGGCACGGCACTTCACAGCGACCGTTCTACGCGGCTGGTCGATGTCGGAGGTCGCCGACGACGCGGCGCTCGCGGTGTGCGAACTGGTGACCAACGCGGTACGGCATGGGCTCAGCCGACCGATCGTCCCGCCCTGCCCGGTTCGGCTGCTGCTGTTCGGCTCGCACCGCGCGCTGCTCTGCGTGGTCACCGATCCCAGCGACGAACCTCCGCTCCTGCGTGAGCCGGATTACGTGGCGGAGACCGGCCGTGGGCTGCAGGTCGTGGCGGGGGTGAGTGAGATGTGGGGCTGGTCGCCGATCCGCCCCCGGGGAAAGGCCGTCTGGGCGGGCTTCACCAGCGGGAAGGCCCGGATGGAGAGCATCACGCCGCGCGACCTCACCTGAGGGCCCCATCTCATCGGCCGACGTGATCGGATACGTGCGCGACATCATGGCACCCAGCCATTGACACGCATCTGCCTCCACTCCACTCTCGGCATTACTGATCTGATCCTGCCCCTCAGAAAGGTAGGGCTGTGACGAGGATCGACATTCACCGCCGCACCGGGATCTCCCTCTCCACGCGAGATCGGGTCGCGTGAGGGAGCCGTGACGCCGCCTGCGAGCCCGCCCGCCGACATCGGCGGGAACCCGGAACGCGGCGACCCTCGACAGGTCGTTCTCTACACGGACCGGCACCTGCACGTCACCTGGTCGCCCCTTGATTCATCGGTCGTGCTGAGCGGAGAGGTCGACGTCTCCAACAGCGCCGCGCTGGCCTCGGCACTGGCCCGGGTGCGCGATCCCGATCGCGGGATCGTCGTCGACGCCGCGGAACTGCGCTTCATCGACCTGTCGGGGCTCCGCGCGTTGCTCCATCCCAGCCTCAGGCAGTCGGGCCCGGGCGGGGGCCCGGGCGGGGAAGGTGTGCGGCTGCGCAACGTGCCGCCGTACCTGGAGCGCCTGCTGCGGCTTCTGGACGGCAGCGAGTGCCGATGACCCGAGCCCCGGTCTCGCCGGACCACCGGGGGCCGATAGGGTGAAGCCAGGTGTGCCGGGAAGCCTGGTCGGCGAACAGCTCTGTCCTTAGTGTCGAAACTGTCGAAAAGGCGAAAAGTGACCCGCACAACCGTATGCCACGGGCAGGTGAACCATGCGCGCCCGTGATCTCGTCGCCCAGATTCCCACCATCGCTGTGGACGCCCCGGTCGTCGAGGCGGCGCACCTCATGGTCGAGCGGGACCTGCCCGGGCTGATCGTGCTCGACGAGCTGGGGAGGCCGTTCACGATCCTCCCCGGCACCCAGGTGCTCCGCCTGGCCGTGCCGCACTACTGCCAGGACGACCCCGCGCTGGCCCGGGTGATCGACGAGGCGCACGCAGACGAGTTCCTACGCGCCCTCGGCGGCCTCACCGTCCGCCGGGCCCTGCCCGACCGGCCGCGCGAACTCCCGGTGACCGATCCGGACGCCACGGTGCTGGAGGTCGCGGCGCTGATGGCGCGTACCCGCAGCCCGCTCGTCGCCGTCGTCGACGCCGGCCGACTGCTGGGCGCGGTCACGCTCAACGCGTTGATGAGCCGGTTGGTCGGCGCATGACGCTGACCGCATGGGTGGCGGCGGCCGTTTTCGTCGCCACGTACATCCTCATCGCCAGCGAGAAGGTGCACCGGACCAAGGCCGCGCTGGTCGGCGGCGGGATCCTGCTGCTCATCCACGCGACCGACGCCAAGTCGGCTTTCTTCTCCGAGCACTCGGGCGTGGACTGGAACGTCATCTTCCTGCTGCTCGGCATGATGGTGATCGTCGGAGTGCTCCGGCAGACCGGCGTGTTCGAATACCTCGCGATCTGGGCGGCCAAACGCGCCAGGGGGCGGCCCTTCCGGCTCATGGTGCTGCTGCTCGTGATCACCGCGGTGGCGTCGGCGCTGCTTGACAACGTCACGACCGTGCTGCTGATCGCCCCGGTCACGTTCCTCGTGTGCGAGCGGCTGGCCCTGCCCGTCGCGCCCTTCCTCATCGCCGAGGCCCTGGCGTCCAACATCGGTGGTACGGCGACGCTCGTCGGCGATCCCCCGAACATCATCATCGCCAGCCGGGCCGGCCTGACCTTCAACGACTTCCTCGTCCATCTCGCGCCGCTGGTCGTCGTGCTGATGGCGGTCTTCATCGGGCTGTGCCGGGTGCTGTTCCGCAAGGCGTTCCGGTACGACCCCGGCCGGGCCGCCGAGATCATGAAACTCGACGAGAAGGCGGCCATCGAGGACCGGGTCATGCTCGTCCAGAGCCTGGCCGTGCTCGGCCTGGTGATCGCCGCCTTCCTGCTGCATCCCGTGCTGCACTACGAGCCGTCGATCGTGGCGCTGCTCGGCGCCGGACTGCTGGTGCTGGTGACCAAGGTGACGACCCAGGACGCCATCCGCGAGGTCGAGTGGCCCACGCTGGTGTTCTTCGCGGGGCTCTTCGTCATGGTCGGCGCACTGGTGGAGACGGGGATCATCGGCCGCCTCTCCGCCGCCGCCGCCGAGGCCACCGGGGGCGACCTCGGTGTCACGACCATGGTCCTGCTCTGGGCCTCGGCGGCCCTGTCCGCGATCGTGGACAACATCCCCTACGTCGCGACGATGAGCCCGATCGTGTCCGACCTCGTGCACCAGTTCCCCGACGGGGGAGCACAGGTGCTGTGGTGGGCGCTCGCGCTCGGCGCCGACCTCGGCGGGAACGCCACGGCCATCGGCGCCTCGGCCAACGTCGTCATCCTCGGCCTCGCCGAGCGCAACGGCGCGCGGATCAGCTTCTGGCAGTTCACCAAGTACGGCCTGGTGGTCACCCTGGTCACCGTCGCGCTGGCCGTGCCGTACCTCTGGCTGCGCTACCTCCTCTGAGCGCTCCTCCGAAAGGCCCGAGGGTTCGGAGAGCTGCCGAGAGTCCGGAAAACCATCCGGACTCCCATCCCTCGGAATACCCTAGGGGGGTAGGGTGTTAGGGTGGGCATCGCCGGGTTAAACCCTGAATTTTCCGGACAAAGAGGAGTAATTGAGATGGCTACCAGCACCTACACCATCAAGGGCATGACCTGCGGCCACTGCGTCCGCTCGGTGACCGAGGAGGTCGAGGCCGTCCCCGGTGTCACCGGGGTGAAGGTCGAGTTGGAGACCGGCCTGATGGAGGTCGCCGGCGAGGGCCCGGCCGATGACGCGGCGGTCGAGGCCGCCGTCCGGGAGGCCGGCTACGAAGTGGTGAACCAATGAACGAGGCCCTTGTGAAGCTGGGCGCGTACGGCCTCGGGCTGACCGTGATCTTCGCCGCGGCCCTGGGCGTCGGCAGCGCGGCGGGTGACGCGATCACCGACCCGGTGGTGACTCATGCGACCCCCGCAAACCTGTCCCCCAAGGGTCATGGCGCCACCCCCACCGACGACGCCCACGTCACACAAGCTCAAACGGCCGCCGACACCCCCGCGGCGGCCGACCTGCCAGGAGGTCTGCAGGTGTCCCAGAACGGTTACACCCTCGTCCCCGAAACCACCGTGCTCACGCCGGGCGAGCCGGTCGACTTCCGGTTCACCGTCACCGGGCCGGACGGCTCCCCGCTCACCGCCTATCAGGTCCAGCACGAGAAGAAGCTGCACCTGATCGTCGTCTCGCGTGATCTCGGTGAGTTCCGGCACCTGCACCCCGCCGAGGCCGGCGACGGGATCTGGTCGGTCAAGCTGACGCTGCCCCGCCCCGGGGCGTACCGGGCGTTCGCCGACTTCGCCCCGGAGGGAGCGGCCGGACTGACGCTCGGCGTCGACCTGTTCGCACCGGGCGATCAGACACCGCGGGCGCTGCCCGAGCCGAGCCGTACGGCCACGGTCGACGGCTACACGGTCACGATGACCGGGACCCTCGCCTCAGGCGAGGCGGGTACGCTCGACTTCGAGGTGAGCAGGGACGGCAGGCCCGTCACCGATCTGCAGCCCTACCTGGGCGCCTTCGGCCACCTGGTCGCGCTGCGCGCGGGTGACCTCGCCTACCTTCACGTGCACCCGGAGGGTACGGCGCCGGCCGCCGGAGACGACGCGGCCGCCTCGCGAGTCGCGTTCCACGCGAAGGCGCCGAGCCCCGGCGGCTACCGTCTGTTCCTGGACTTCAAGCACGAGGGGACCGTGCACACGGCCGCCTTCACCGTCCACGCGGAGCAGGGCTCCGGGAGCCACGATTCCGGCGCCCACGATTCCGACGGCCACGGCCACTGACGCAGGGACGACGCGAGAAAGGAGTGGTGATGGCTTCCATCACCGATGGCAGGCCTTCGGGGTCCGGTGGCACGGGCCCCGCCGACGGCACGGTCGAACTCTCGATCAGCGGCATGACCTGCGCCTCATGCGCCAACCGGATCGAGCGCAAGCTGAACAAGCTGGAGGGCGTGACCGCCACGGTCAACTACGCCACGGAGAAGGCGAAGGTCAGCTATCCCGGGGGCCTGGACCCCGCGCTGCTCGTCGCCGAGGTGGAGAAGGCCGGTTACCGGGCCAAGCTGCCCGAGAAAGCCAGGCCGGATGAGACGGTCGCGGCCGAGGTCCGTACGGCTGAGGCGCCGCCGATCCCCCGATCCGGGCAGGAGGACGGAGCCGACCGGGACGACGAGCTCGGGCCGCTGCGCAACCGGCTGATCACCGCCGTGGCGCTCGCCGTACCGGTGATCGCGATGGCGATGATCCCGGCGCTGCAGTTCACGAACTGGCAGTGGCTGTCGCTCACGCTCGCCGCCCCCGTCGTGGTCTACGCCGGCCTGCCGTTCCACCGGGCCGCGTGGACCAACCTGCGGCACGGCACGGCCACCATGGACACGCTCGTCTCGCTCGGCACGATCGCCGCGCTGGGCTGGTCGCTGTGGGCGCTGTTCTTCGGCACCGCGGGCACGCCGGGCATGACCCACCCGTTCGCGCTGACGATCGAACGCACCGACGGCTCGGGCAACATCTACCTGGAGGCCGCCGCCGGAGTGACGGCGTTCATCCTTGCCGGGCGCTACTTCGAGGCCCGCTCCAAGCGCCGCGCCGGCGCCGCGCTGCGGGCCCTGCTGCAGCTGGGCGCCAAGGAGGTCGCCGTGCTGCGCGACGGCCGGGAGGTCAGGATCCCGACCGATCGGCTCGCGGTGGGAGACCGGTTCGTCGTACGGCCCGGCGAGAAGATCGCCACCGACGGAGCCGTCGAGGAGGGGACGTCCGCGGTCGACGCCTCCATGCTGACCGGCGAGTCGGTCCCGGTGGAGGTACGGCCCGGCGACCAGGTGACCGGAGCCACGGTCAACGCCGGGGGACGGCTGGTGGTCCGCGCGACCCGGGTGGGGGCCGACACCCAGCTCGCCCAGATGGCCCGCCTCGTGGAGGAGGCCCAGACCGGCAAGGCACAGGTGCAGCGCCTCGCCGACCGGATCTCCGGGATCTTCGTGCCCATCGTGATCGCGCTGGCCGTCGGCACGCTGGGCTTCTGGCTCGGCACCGGTCAGGGCGCGGGGGCGGCCTTCACCGCGGCGGTAGCCGTACTGATCATCGCGTGCCCCTGCGCACTCGGACTGGCCACGCCGACCGCACTGCTGGTCGGCACCGGTCGCGGCGCCCAGCTCGGCATCCTCATCAAGGGCCCGGAGGCGCTGGAGTCCACCCACGGCATCGACACGGTCGTGCTGGACAAGACCGGCACGGTCACCGAGGGCAAGATGAAGCTGGTCGAGGTCGTCACCGCCGAAGGCGTGGCGGAGAAGGAGGTGCTGCGCCTGGCCGGCGCGCTGGAGCACGCCTCCGAACACCCGATCGCCAGGGCGATCGCCCGCGCGGCGGCCAAGCGGGTGGGAGACCTGCCCGCACCGGAGGACTTCGCCAACGTCGAGGGCCTGGGCGTGCAGGGTGTGGTCGACGGCCACGCCGTGCTGGTCGGGCGGCCCCGGCTGCTCGCCGAGTGGTCCCAGCACCTGCCCGCCGACCTGGAGCGTGCGCTGCGGGCCGCCCAGGAGGCCGGCCGTACGGCTGTCGCGGTCGGCTGGGACGGCGCGGCACGCGCGATCCTCGTGGTCGCCGACACCGTCAAGCCGACCAGCGCCGAGGCGATCAGGTTGCTGCGCGCGCAGGGGCTGACCCCGGTGCTGCTCACCGGCGACAACGAGGCCGCCGCGAGGTCGGTGGCCGCCGAGGTCGGGATCGACGAGGTGATCGCCGAAGTGCTGCCCGCCGGCAAGGTCGACGTGGTCAAGCGGCTACAGGCCGAGGGCAGGAAGGTCGCCATGGTCGGTGACGGGATCAACGACGCGGCGGCGCTCGCGCAGGCCGATCTCGGGCTGGCCATGGGCACCGGAACCGATGTCGCGATCCAAGCCGCCGACCTCACCCTGGTCCGCGGTGACCTGCGGGTGGCGGCGGACGCGATCCGGCTGTCTCGCCGCACGCTACGGACGATCAAGGGGAACCTGTTCTGGGCGTTCGCCTACAACGTGGCCGCGCTGCCGCTGGCCGCCGCCGGACTGCTCAACCCGATGATCGCCGGTGCCGCGATGGCGTTCTCCAGCGTCTTCGTGGTCAGCAACAGCCTCCGGCTGCGCCGGTTCAGGTGACTCCCCCACCAGGTCGCCGGGCGCACCGACGAACTGGTGCGCACCTTTGACCTGGACGCCGCTCATCCGCTGCCGGAAGCCCCGTGGTTCGAACCCGGGGCGAGCTGGTCGGTGCGCCGGGTGCTGCTGCACATCATCGCGGAGACCGCCCAGCACGCTGGGCATGCCGACATCCTCCGAGAGGCCATCGATGGTCAGAAGACCATGGGCTGACGCGCCATCGATGTGGGCATGCCCGGGACCCACACCGGGCGTGCTCACATATCGTCGGGCAACAGCCGGTACGCCTTGTGGGGTGTGAGGGGCCGGATCACCCGGAAATCACGGCGATCGAGAGTGAGGACCGCGTCTGTACGGTAGTCCGCGGCCAAGACGACATTCACCGCGTCAGCGAGGTCCAAGTCCAGACTGTCGTAGCGTCGCCGCACCGCCGTGGCCGATTCGAGGATCTCCGTGGTCAGCTCGGGGATCTGAAATCGCAGTTGGCGAGCATTGGCAAGGAGGAACGCGATGATCTGCGTCCTCGCCGCTGATCCGAAACGGGCCTTCGCCAAATGGTCGACTTCTGCCAACACCAGGGGAGAGATGACGACGGTTCCAGCCTCGCGAAGCACACGCTGACAATCGATGCTCTCAGCCGCGTCCTCATCAGACGCGGCGATGATGCCGGAGGTGTCACCGATGACAATCATCGGCCCCAACCTCTCCGGCGATCACAGCCGTGACCTCGTCACCGCCGACCGGCTTGCCACCTCCCTTGAAAGTCGGCCACTCCAAGGGCTCGTCCCACACCCGATTCGCCATGGCGGCCAGATGGATCCCCTCACGGATGATTTCCGCCTCGGAAACACCCCGACGTCGGGCGGCTTCCTTGATGAGAGCGAGGTCTTCGGGATCGGCGTAGACGTTCGTCCTCTTCATCGACATGTACCAACGCTAACACACGCACCTAAATACAGTCAGGAACGGGCCGGCGCATGCCGATCGACCCACCCCTCGGCGTCATCACCCGGCGCACCTACCTCGAGGAGTTCCTGACCGACCCGAAGCCCGCGGCGGGGCGAGACCGGAAGCTACGGCGGGAAATCCAATAACCATGGACGTCGATACGACGATATACCTCAAGATCAACGGATTTGCCCGGTCCACCCCTTGGCTTCAGGGCGCCATGTCCGCCTACGCCTGGTGGGGTGGGCTGACCGCGCTCACGCTGCTCCTGCTCATCGGGTGGTGGCGAGCCCGGCAGCGCTTCTACCCGCCTGGCGCGGTCGCGACCACGGTCCTCACCGGTCTGTCCACTGTGGTCGCCCTCGAGGTTAACCAGGAACTGATCTCGCCTCTCATCTCACGGGCCCGCCCATGCAACGCGGTCCACCACGCGTTGGTGCTGCTCCGCTGCGGCCATGATTTCTCGATGCCCAGCGACCACAGCGTCATCGCCGGGGCCTTCGCCGCCGGGCTGTTCCTCCTGGACCGCAAACTGGGCGTGCTGGCCGCCGTGCTGGCCGTGCTGATGGCGTTCGGCCGCGTCTATGTCGGCGTGCACTACCCGTTGGACGTGGCGGCCGGTCTGCTCACCGGGGCGGCACTGGGCCTGCTCGTCGTGGTGGCCCTGCACGGGATCACGGCATCGTTCGCCGCCCGCCTCGCCCATACCGCCCTCCACCCACTGATCTTCGCGAGCATCGATCAACGCGGTACGGCCCAGCCGACCTGACGACACGCATCCTCGACGCGACCGGCCGCGGTCCAGGGGGACGGGCCGCCGCCGGCGCGTCGGGGGACAGACCCCCGTTCTCACGCATCCCGCCCTCGCGGCCCGCCCCTTTACCTGAGCGCCCAGACCTGGGGAGTGGTTCAGACGCCGGGCGGCTCCGGCGGGAAGGGGATGGCGGCGAGGACGGGGATGAGCGTCTCCTCCTCGAAGTCCAGGTGCGCCTCCAACTCGCCGGTCATCCGGTCCAGCTCGGCCCGGAACCGGTCGGGGTCGGCGGTGGTCACGTCGGCCAGCAGTCTCTCGAGCTCGCCCCGGATCCGGTCCACGGTGCGATGCTCGGCGCGCAGTCGCCCGATCGCCTCACGCAGGTGCGGATGCCGCCGCTCCATCTCGGGCAGCAGCTGCGCGTCCTCACCCGTGTGGTGGAAGTGAAGGGACTCGCAGAAGGCCAGGCAGTGCTGCCTGAGCTGGAGGTTGAGGCCGACCGGACGGACATCACCGGCCTCCCTCTCGGCGAAGTACGCATCCGCCTCGGCCCGGACGCGGCGCAGCTGGTCACGCAGCCACCGATGGATCTCGACGAGTTTGTCGGCGAGGTTGGCGATCTCATCGGGACCGGCCTCGGTGAAGGAGCGCTCCAGCGCCACCACCGGCAGCCGTCGCTCGACGCCGACCTGGTAGTCCGCGTAGCCGGGCGCCACCCGCACGATCTCCTCGAACAGCCGGTCGCGCTCGGCGCCCTCCGCCGGGACGGCGATCGCGCCGAAGGTCTCGGTGCCGACCTCCACCTCCACCATGGGATGTTCGAGCAGGTTGTGATACCAGGCAGGGTGGCGGGGTGAGCCGCCGGCCGAGGCGACGACGAGCAGCCGGTCACCCTCACGGACGTAACCGAGGGGAGTCGTGTGCTCCCGGCCTGACTTCGCCCCCACCGTGGTCAGCAGCAGCAGATCACCCCCTTCGAAGGGCCCGCCGACGCGTCCGCCGTTGGCGCGGAACTCCTCGACGATCGGACGGTTGAACTCACTGATGTGCGGTTCGGCCCGCAGGTACGGGTTCTGAGGCTGGGCCTTGGGCTGGTTCTGGGCCTGTGACAAGCCGGATTTCTCCTTGGCGCACGGTTTCGAACGCGAGATCCTGACGGTCTCTTCGACGGCTCTGTTGGATCTCTTCGTGGCGGGCGCGCCGATGCGCCGCATGCGGACGTACGGAAATCCGCGCGAGAAGCGGCGACCAGAAACACGGGAGGCGCGCCCGGGGACGCGTGAGCGTCAACGGAAGCAGCGACGATGCCGAGAGCGTGGCGAGACGGCCACGCAGCCTAAGGCGGTGTCAGACGAGGCGCGTGATGTGTGGACTCACAATGCACTCCCCGGATGTAAAGGTGCCTCCATGCCACCGACGTCCACCTGTTCGATGACACGCGACACAATCCGTCATTAGACCCGAGACGACCACCCCCGTCAAGGGAGGATCTGTCCGCGTAGGCGGGCCTCACTCCTGTGGCCGTACCGCGCGCACGTAGTAGAAGAAGGGCTTGAGCGTCCCGTCGTCCACGACCTGGAATCCCGCTGCGGGGATCAGGTCGCCGAGCAACTCGCGGGGGCTGTGCCGCATCGCGGGGCCGGACAGCAGGCCGACCAGGCGGGCCGCCAGCGGATTGGTGGGCGGTCGGAATTCGGCGATCAGCAGGCGGCCACCGGGCCGCAGCACGCGGAACATCTGCCGTACGGCACTGCCTCGCGCGTCGACGGGCATGTGGTGGATCGCCAGGCTGGAGACCACCACGTCGAACGACTCATCGGGCAGATTCATCGTCTGCCCGTCACCGACCAGATAGAAGCAGTTCTTGGGCGCACGCCGGCGGGCGTACTCGACCATCGGCTGTGCCGGGTCGACGCCGGTCACCTGCCCGGCGGGACCGACGACCGGTGCCAGGATCCGGGTCAGATAGCCGGTGCCGCAGCCGACGTCGAGGATTCTGTGACCAGGGCGGACGCCTGACAAGGCTGCCAGGCGGGTGAAGACCTCTCGCCGTCGGCCGGCGAAGCCGATGGACGCGAAGACATCGTAGGCCCGGGGATGATCGATCGTCCCGCCCTCCTCAGCATGCTCGGCATGATCGTGCAGCAGCTTGCCCAGTCCCATCGCTATCTCCCTTTACTGAACATAGTGTTCGTTTACGGATGATCTGTACGCTAGCCTGCAGGGGTCGGCGATGCCGGTCAACAACCAGTTCTGCCCGGCTGTGCCGTATCGAACAGGATCGGGGAAATTGTCCGGTAATACAGGAGATCGACGGGTGCGGCGGACCCGGCGGGCGATCCAGGAGGCGCTGACGGAGCTGATCCTGGAGCGTGGCTACCAGGCGGTGACCGTCAGCGACATCATCGACCGCGCCAATGTGGGCCGTTCGACGTTCTACGCGCACTTCGCGGACAAGCAGACGGTGCTGTTCGGCCTCCTGGACGAGCTCGCCTTCATACATCCGGCGCCGACGGCCGAGGGGGAACTGTTCGCGTTCAGCCTGCCGATGTTGGAACACGTGCGGGAGCGGCACCGGCTGGTGCGGGCCCTGGTCGGGCGGCGTGGCGGCGGCGGGGTGGTCATGGCGCACGGGGAGCGGATGCTGGCCGAGGTCATCCGCGACGAGCTGCTCGGCCGCGGCGCACGTGCCTCGGCCTCACTCGATCTCGTGGTGACCTGCGTCGTCGGGGCGTTCGCGGCGCTCGTGCGCTCATGGGTGGACGGAGAGATCACCGCCACCCCGGCCGAGTTGGATGCCGCGTTCCGTGCGACCGTCATCCCGGGCGTGCGGGCTCTGCTGGACACCAAACTCCCGGGGCCGGCGGGGAGAAGCGGGGGCCGGTTCGACCTGCCCTGAACTGTGGGGCAGGTCTCGGTCCGCCTCGACTGTCGTCCATCGCCTACTCGTCACGATTGTTTACGCCGGACATGCGAGGGCAAACGTGATAAATGGGTAGCCACAATCATGCGGTCACCGACGCCATCCTGGAGACGCTGAAGCGTGCCGGCGCCGGTCTCAAGGAGGCGGGAGTGCGGTTCGCCCTGGCGGGAGGCTGTGCCGGGTATGCCAGAGGCGCCGCGCCGTCGCTTCACGACGTCGACTTCGCGCTCGTGGAGGAGGACGTCCCGCTCGCCCTCAAGGCCCTCGACGGGCTCGGCTTCCAAATCGTCAAGCCGCCAGAGGACTGGCTGGTCAAGGCTTACAACGGGGAGGGCGTGCTCGTCGACATGATTTTCTCGATCGCCGAGCGGCCGGTCACCGAGGAGCTGATCGCGCGGGCACAGCCGATCACCACCGCGGCGATCAGCCTTCCCGTGCTCGAGGCCACCGACCTGGTGGTCTCCTGGATCCTGCCATTGTCGGAGCACAGCTGTGACTACGGATCGCTGCTGCCGGTGATCCGCGCGATGCGGGAGCAGGTGGACTGGGACCGGGTCGCCGCCATCGTGGCGCCGTCGCCGTACGCGTCGACGTTCGTCACGCTGCTCGAACGGCTCCGCATCATCACACCGACCTCGCCGGCGCCACCCGTCGGCTGGCCCTGAAACGGGGCGCGGGGATCCAGGAGGCCGCCATGGTCATACGAGGAGCTCCTCGATCGTGAGCCGCTCGTGTGCGAAGCACAGGTGCCGTGCCGCCTTCAGGGCGTTCTCCAAGGGGTCGGGATAGGACCAGGCGACGTCGTCCAGGTGCTCCTCGCCCAGGCGGAGCGACCAGTAGGCGGCCTCACCCTTGTAGGGGCAGAAGGTCCGTGTGGGGCTGGCTTCCAAAACGTCCATGCGGATGTCCTTCTGCGCGATGTACAGGCGGTTGGGCAGCCCGGTCTCCGACAGCACCATCGGCGCCGTGGTGTCGGCGATGATCTGGCCGTCCAGGCGCACCCGGACGCGGCGGCTGGAGGCGCGTACGTCCACCCGGTGGTACGGATCCCGGAGGTGGCCGTGGACCACCTCGGCCTCGTCGTACCAGGCGTCCATGGCCTCCCAGGCGATCGCGACGTACCCGCGCATCCACCACAGCTCGTCGTAGGCCCATGCCGCGTTGTCGACCACCCGGTCCCCCGCCCGAACAGACCAGTAGCGGGCCTGCCCCTTGAACGGGCAGGTGGTGGTGTGCTCGCTCGGCTGGAGCAGTTCGGTGCGCAGCCCCTTTTCCGGGACGTACAGCTGGGGCAGCATCTCGCTTTCGTGCAGCAGCTTGGCCTCGCCGGTGTCGACGATCACCTCTCCGCCGAGCACGGCGCGGACGCGGCGCGGGAAGTCCTGGAAGAACAGGCGGTGTTCCGGGCCGGTGATCTCGTAGTTCACGGTGGCGGGAGGCGTCGTCGACAGCGGCCCGCCGCCCATGGTCAACGTCATGGTCTGCCTTTCGTCGCGCGGGCCTCCGACCCGCTACCTGGAGCTTCCGGTCATCTCGATGGTCGGGGTTTCGGTTTCGCAATCCCTACCCGCGCGCGTGCCCGATCCACGTGTCGACGCCGACGAGCTGGGCACGGGGGAGGCATTGGGGTGAATCGCTATGACCATCCACTACAGCGAAATGCTGTCGTCCATCAGTGAAATGACCGGGCTGGATTCGCAGTCGGCGCGGACCGCGGCGGATGCCACGCTGGCCGTTCTCGCCCGAACCCTGGACGAGCCCGAACGCCGACGCCTGCTGGAGGTGCTTCCCGGGCAGATCCCCGGCGCCTTCCCCCTGACAGACGAGCCGCGGCAGCGGACCGAGGCGGACTTCGTCACCGAGGTGTCCCGCCTGGAACGGCGCCCGCCCGAACAGGCCCGCCTCCACACGCAGGCCGTCCTGACCACCTTGAAAGAGCAGGAACCCGAATTGGTCGCAGAGCTGCACCTGTCGGGCGAGCTCCACGGGATCTTCCAGCCGCCGAACGTCGGCGGCGGCGTCACCGGCCCGACGGGCGGCACCGCGCCGCTCGTCCAGGAGGAGCTCGACGGGGCGCTGTCGACGTTGCCGGACTGGACCGGAGACCGCACGGCGCTACGGCGAACGATCTCCCTCCCTCCCGACAACACCGAGGCGCTGCGAGCAGGGCTCGACCGGCTCCGGGAGGCCTTCGGCCGCAAGCCGCAGGTCCATCAGGTGCCGGACGGCCTGGAGTTGACCGTTCAAACGGCCTCCATCTCAGCTGTCACCGCGCTCGATGTCGAGCTGGCCCACCGCATCGATCAACTGATCGCGGAGATCGGCCCCGGGATCGGCGGACCGCTGGGGTGACCAAGGGGACCGGTCCCTCAGGCCGCGGGGGCCGGCACCGGTGGCCGGTGCCAGGAATATTCGATGAGAGATGGGTACGGCTGACCTATGGTGCATGTCATCGACCGGGAGGCCGTACAGGACCTTCACGCCACTCGGCAGGCGCAGTTGATCGAGGTCCTGCCGCCCGAGCAGTACGAGTGGGCGCATCTGCCCGGCGCGGTCAACGTGCCGTTATCGGAGTTGGCGACGTCGGCGGCCGGGCTGGACCGCTCGCGTCCGGTCATCGTCTACTGCCATGACTGGCTGTGCGACATGAGCTCGCGTGCCGCGCACCGGCTGGAACGCCTGGGGTTCGGGGAGGCGTACGACTACGTCGCCGGCAAGCTGGACTGGCTCAGCGCCGATCTGCCCTATGAGGGGAACGCCGACCTGGTCGTCCGGAGGATGCGGCGTGATCCGGTGACCGCCTACCTGGACGACCCGCTGGAGGAGGTGGCCGACAGGATCATCGCGGATCCGGCGGGGCTGGCTGTGGTGGTCGACGAAGACGACGTCGTCCAGGGGGTCGTCGGCGCACCCGAACTGGAGGGCGCCGACTCGGCGGCCACGGCCGAAGACGCCATGCGCGTCGACGCTCCCACGGTGCGTCCGAGTGAGGGGGCGGCGCTGCTGACCAAGCGCATGGACCGGGCCGAACTCCAGCACGTGGTCGTGACCAAGGCCGACGGCACCCTGGTGGGCCTGTTCGGCCTCGGCGATCTGCGCTCCCAGGAGTCCGAACCCGATCTGGGATAGCTGACAGGTGGGGGTGAGGTGGGTGGGCGTCCGGGCCTGCTCCCGGCCTTGCCGGCTGCGCTGGGTGTATGGGGATTCCACCTCTTCTCCGCCCTGCTCGATGGGCTCGCTCGATGGGCTCGGTGTAGGGGATTGCACCTCGTCCCGGTCACCCGGGCTCGAGGTCGGGTACTGCGGTCCCGTGGTCATGGTCTCCTCCTCGCGGTGCCGTACGTGCGGCGCGGCCTTCGGCGGCCGGGCTCACGCACAGTCGTCGCGGTCCACTTCCCCTCGCTTCCTGGGCGGCGCCGTACCCCGAAGGGGAGGGGCCATGCACGCCAGGCCGTACCGGATCCCCGGGTTGCCAGGCCCACCGGGTGAGACCGCGAAGCGCCAGGATGAACGCGCCCGCCGCGGCCCGGGGCAGAGCGGTGGCGGCGCCGACGCCGAGTGCGGTGGCGATCTCGGCGGACCGGCGAAGCCTGGTCAACAATCCGCCGCTCCAGCCGCCGGTGGTGTCGGTTCCCTCGGCCATCGGGGTGAACAGGTTGCCCGGGCTGGGCGGCGCGGGCCGGAGGCGGTCGAGGTGCATCCGGTCGGCCAGCGTCGCGAGCATCGACTCGACCAGGCCGGGGGCGAGACGGGCCTGGTAGGCCTGGAACCGGCCGGCGTTGCCGACGTACACCTCGCGCCGGGGCAGGCGGGCCAGGTTGACGATGGTGCGGGCGACCTGCTTCGGCGGGTGGACCGGGGGCATCGCCCTGACCGCCCGCCCGGTGAAGTTCCCCGCGTGCTGGAAAAGCGGGGTGTCGATCGTCGCCGGCATCACCGTGCACACGTCGATGCCGTGGCCTCCGTCCAGGGCGAGTTCCTGGCGCAGCGCCATCGACAACGCCCTGACCGCGTGCTTGCTCAGCACGTAGGCGGCGGCATACGGCTGGGACAGCACCGACATGACCGAGCCGACGTTGATCAGCACCCCGCTGCCCTGTTCCCGGAAGATCGGGAGTACGGCCCGGGCACCGTGCAGGTACCCGAACAGGTTGGTGTCGATGACGCGACGGAAGGCGTCCATCGGCGCGTCCTCGATCCGTGCGAACAGCGTCACCGCGGCGTTGTTGACCCACACGTCGATCCGGCCCAACCGATCGACGGCCGTGCGGGCGAGTTGCCGTACGGCCTCCTCGTCGACGACGTCGGTCGGCACGGCGATCGCCGTGGTACCCCGCTGCCGGCATTCCTCGACCAACTCGTCCAGTGGCTCTTTCCGCCGCGCCGCGACCACCACGGCGCTGCCCTGATCCGCGAACGCGAGCGCTGTGGCGCGTCCGATCCCGCTGGACGCGCCGGTGACGACGACCACGAACTTTGAAAACGAGTTCAGCACCATCACATCGCCTACCAGGGTCCGGCCAGGGTCCGATGCCGCCGACCTGAAGGTGGGGTGCCGCACTCAGCGGTGGGAGGCCTGCTTCGCATGGGCCTTGGCCTCCTGCGGGTCCTTGCCCTTCTCGACCTCGCCGAGCGCCTTGCGGAGCTCCTCGGCGGTCATCTTCGAGTTGCCCTCGATGCCCGCCTCGTGCGCGCGACGTCGCAGGTCGTGCAGTTCCTTGTCCTCAACCATGGTTTCCCCTTCTCGATGCGGGCACTGCCCATGCATCGGCAGGTCAAACCAGAGAGCACTACTGGCCGGATCCGCTGGTGGAAGCCGCACAAGGGAGTCTGCGCAGGAGGGCCACCACACGATGCAGAACGACTTTCCGGTCTGGCTGCGGATCGAGCACTGGCTGAACGTGCTGTTCGTCACCCTGCTCATCCGCAGCGGGATCGAGATCCTCGCCGCCCACCCGAAGCTCTACTGGCGCGACCACAGCAGGCCGGGGACCGAGTGGGCGAGGTTCACCCGCAAGACCATGCCGAAGGACAAGCTGTACGACACGCTGGACGAGGAGGAGTCGTATTCCGCGATCGTGTCGCTGCCCGGCCACAGGAAGCTCGGGATGGGCCGGCACTGGCACTTCTTCACCGTGATGGGCTGGCTCCTGCTCGGCATCTCGTACTGGGTCCTGCTGTTCGCCACCGGCCAGTGGCGCCGCTATCTCCCCACCTCGTGGGACATCTTGCCTGAGGCATGGCGCGACATCGTGACCTACACCGAGTTCCGGCTGCCGCCGATGATTCCGGGTGAGCCGTTCGACGCGCTGCAGAAGCTGAGCTACGCCGCGGTGATCTTCCTGCTGGCGCCGTTCCAGATCCTCACCGGACTGGTGCAGGTACCGGCGATCGAGGCGCGGTTCCCGTGGTTCGTGCGGATGTTCGGCGGCCGGCAGGCGGCGCG
>NZ_JBHMQT010000039.1:0-46881 GCF_042435035.1 Sphaerimonospora cavernae | reverse complement strand
ACGGCAGGCCCGAGCAACGACTTCTCCGTTTCGGTGAGCCCGAGCTCCGGCAGCGTCCAGGCGGGCCAGTCGGTCACGACCCGGGTCAACACCGCCGTCACCGGCGGCAGCGCCCAGTCGATCACGCTGAGCACGCGTTCGCTGCCCAGCGGCGTGACCGCGTCGTTCAACCCCACCACCGTCACCGCCGGCCAGTCCTCCACACTGACCCTGTCCGCATCGTCGACCGCCCCGGGCGGCACCCGCCAGGTGACGATCGTCGGCACCGCCGGCTCGACCACCCACGAGGCGAACTACTCCCTCACCGTGGGCAACGACCAGCCGCCGCCGACGAACGACTTCTCGGTGTCGGTGAGCCCGTCGTCGGCCACCGTGCAGGCCGGTCAGTCGGCGAGCGCGACCCTCAGCACCCGGGTGACCAGCGGCAGTGCGCAGTCCGTGACGTTGTCGGCCAGCGCGCCCTCCGGGGTGACGGTGTCGTTCAGTCCGGCCACGATCACCGCCGGGCAGTCGTCCACGGTGTCGATCGCCACGTCCTCGACCACCACGGCGGGGAACTACACGATCAACATCAACGCGGCCGGCTCCTCGGCCACCCACTCGGCGGCGTTCTCGCTGACCGTCAACGGCGGCGGCGGCGGGGAGACCACCTGGGCGACCTGGACGCCGTACACCGCGGGCGACGTCGTGACCTACGACGGCGTGCGCTACCGGTGCATCCAGTCGCACACCTCGCTGCCCGGTTGGGAGCCGCCGATCGTTCCCGCCCTCTGGCAGCGGCTGTAACAACCGTGACCAGCGAATCTGATCGATGACGGGCGGGCGGCCATCCAGGCCGCCCGCCCAGGCCGTCAACGGACACGCCGCCATAGCGCCCGCTACATACCAAGCTTCGATATTTAGCGCCGAGTTTCGTACCTGTTGGTGCTTTTCAACAGGTTGATCCATATCTCGAAGATATGGAAAATTGGAGGGTTTCCTGACAGGTGATCTTGATGTCTGCTTGGGGGCTGGTCCGACTGTTCGGACCGTTCACCCCCCATGCAGAGGAGTCACCAAGCGTGAATCCCACGATGAGGTCGGGGGCCGTCGCGGTGCTGGCCGCGGTCACCCTGACCACCGCCTCGCTGACGGCGGTGCCCGCCGCCTCGGCGGCAACCGGCGCCAAGGCCGCCGGTGCTCAGGCCACCGCTCCCACGCCGCCGCCGGCCTTCGCTCCGCCGAACGCCCAGGAGCGCAGGAACGCCCAGACCAGCGCCGACAAAGCCCTGTCCGCGAACCCGTCCAAGCTGCTGCGTAAGTCGGGCAACGACAAGTTCAAGCTGCTGCGCAGCGTCGCGGGCACCCGCGGCCTGCAGTACCTGACCTACCAGCGCACCCACCGCGGCCTGCCGGTCTACGGCGGTGAGGTGGTGGTCGCCACCGACAAGACCGGTCAGAGCGTCGACACCGTCGTCACCGGCCAGCAGGCCACGGTGGACGTCGACACCAAGGCCACGGTGACCGCGGCGGCGGCGACGGCCACCGCCCGTGCGCAGCTGGCCTCCGTGGAGGAGGCGGCCACCCCCGCCCTGCTCGTGCACGCGACGACCGACACTCCCCGCCTGGCCTGGGAGGTCGTGGTAACCGGCACCTCCAAGCAGGGCGGCCCCAGCGTGCTGCACGTGTACGTGGACGCCAAGGACGGGTCGGTGATCGACACCGTCGACGACGTCCGCGAGGGCACCGGCAACGGCAAGTACAACGGCCGGGTGACGATCGACACCTCCGGGTCCGGCAGCTCGTACTCGATGACCGACCCCAAGCGGCCGGGGCTGCGCTGTGGCGGGCAGAACGGCGCGGCCTACACCAAGAGCAGCGACACCTGGGGCAACGGCTCGGGCACCGACCTGGAGACCGCCTGCGTCGACGCGATGTACGCCGCGCAGACCGAGTGGAACATGCTGCGCGACTGGCTGGGCCGCAACGGCACGAACGGCTCGGGCAGTTCGTTCCCGGCGCGGGTGGGCCTGGCCGACGTCAACGCCTACTGGAACGGCTCCTACACCAACTTCGGCCGCAACCAGGCCAACAACGGTCAGGCCACCTCGATGGACGTGGTCGGCCATGAGTACGGCCACGCGATCTTCCAGTTCTCCGGCTCGGGCGGAGCGGGCAGCGGCAACGAGGCAGGCGGGCTGAACGAGTCCACCGGCGACATCTTCGGCGCGCTGACCGAGCACTACGCCAACAACCCCAACGACCCGCCGGACTACCTGGTGGGCGAGTCGGTCAACCTCGCCGGGCGCGGCCCGATCCGCAACATGTACAACCCGAGCGCGCTGGGCGACCCCAACTGCTACAGCTCCTCGATCCCCAGCACCGAGGTGCACTCGGCGGCCGGCCCGCAGAACCACTGGTTCTACCTGCTGGCCGAGGGCAGCAACCCCGGCGGCGGCAAGCCGACCAGCCCGACCTGCAACAGCACGACGCTGACCGGGATCGGCATCCAGAAGGCCGGTCAGATCTTCATGGGCGGCCTCAACCTCAAGACCGCTCCGTGGACCCACGCCAAGGCGCGGGTGGCCACGCTGCGGTCGGCGCTGCAGCTGTTCCCGGGCGGCTGCACGGAGTTCAACGCGGTCAAGGCGGCCTGGGCCGCGGTCAGCGTCAACGCCCAGTCCGGTGAGCCGACCTGTACGGCAGGCCCGAGCAGCGACTTCTCCGTTTCGCTCAGCCCGAGCTCCGGCAGCGTCCAGGCCGGTCAGTCGGTCACGACCCGGGTCAACACCGCGGTCACCGGCGGCAGCGCCCAGTCGGTCAGCCTGAGCACGCGTTCGCTGCCCAGCGGCGTGACCGCGTCGTTCAGCCCGGCCACGGTCACCGCGGGCCAGTCCTCCACACTGACGCTCTCCGCCTCCTCCGGCGCGGCGGGCGGCACCTACCAGGTGACCGTCGTCGGCACCGCCGGCTCGACCACCCACGAGGCGAACTACTCCCTCACCGTCAGCGGCGGCCAGCCGTCGCAGAACGACTTCTCGGTGTCGGTGAACCCGTCGTCCGCCTCGGTGCAGGCCGGAAAGTCGGCCAGCGCGACCCTCAGCACCAAGGTGACCAGCGGCAGTGCGCAGTCGCTCACGCTGTCGGCCGGCGCGCCCTCAGGCGTGACGGTGTCGTTCAGCCCGGCCACGATCACCGCCGGGCAGTCGTCCACGGTGACGATCGCCGCATCCTCGGCCACCGCGGCGGGGACCTACACGATCAGCCTCAACGCGGCCGGCACGGTCAGTCACGCGGCGTCGTTCTCGCTGACCGTCACCGGCGGTGGCGGCGGTGGCGGCGGGACCGCCTGGGCGACCTACACCTCCTACAAGGTGGGCGACGTCGTGACCTACAACGGTGTGAGCTACCGGTGCCTCCAGGCGCACACGTCCATGCCCGGCTGGGAGCCGTCCAACGTTCCCGCCCTCTGGCAGCGGCTCTGAGTGTGGCGCTGAGCAGCGACGCTGACCAGAAGTGCTGATCAGCGGTTCAGATGAATGACTGGGCGGGCGGCCATCCGGGGCTGCCCGCCCAGGCGTTTCCCGGCTCAGTTCCGGGTCAGGGTCCAGGCGCCGTCGGCGCGGACGGTTACGAGGCGGGTGCCGGTGGGGAGCACGACCTTCCCCCGATAGCGGCCGATCTCGTTGATGAGGAGGTCGGAGAACGAGCCGAGCCGGGTGTGGCCGTGGACGATGAAGTTCGCCTCGCCGTCGTGCGCGGCGTGCATCGTGCGCAGGCCACGGGTGGGGGAGAGCTTGAGCACCTGGTCGCCCTGGCCGCGGATCGTCGCGCCGCACCAGCAGCGGGCCTTCTGGACAGGCAGGAAGGTCGCCGTCCAACGACCGTCGGCCCTGATCTCCAGCCCGATCGTGCCCTTGGTGCCGTAGTCGTTGTACAGGACCGTCCCGTCGTACCGGCCGATCTCGTTGACCAGGTACTCCCCGGTCTTGCCCCGGGGATCGATCGTGTGGACGATGAAGTTCGACTCGCCGTCGTGTGTGAGGCGGATGAGTCCGGGTTGCTTTGTGGCGCGGATGCGGATGACGTCGTCGCCGACGCCGCGGAACCGGGTGGCGGCCTGGGCGCTTGCCTCGGTGCCAGCCCGGGTGTTGATCTGGGTGTTGACCTGGATAGCGGCCTCGGCGGTGGCCGGGGTCGTGAGCGCGGCCGTGGTCAGGGTCAGTACGGCGATCATGCGGCGGATCATGTGCTTCTCCTCTGGGAGGGGGTACGGACGTCGCTTGGGTATGAGGGTCGCTCGGGTGGCGCGATCAGCGACTCGGGCAGGCGTCAGCGCAGGGTGACGGTGACCCCGCCGGAGAAGAACGAGTCGTGCAGCTCGATAGACTTGATCTTGAAGTCCTTCGGCACGTCGAAGATCAGGATGCCGTTCACGGTGTTGCCGGGGTTGATGTTGTTGAGGAAGGCGTTGGAATCCTTCATCCCGATGGCGGCGCCGGAGTCGGCGTCGAACTGCCGGCCCTGGGCGTCGATGAGCTTCTGGGCCGAGCCGGTGAACATCTGGGCCTTGTCGCCGATGTTCTTCACGTTCAGGTGGACCAGGACGTACTGCCCCTGCGCCTTGGAGACCATGAACCCCTCGCCCACCTGCGACAGGCCCTTCTCCACCTTGGTGACCTTGAAGGCGAACTTGCCGTCCTTGACCAGGTCGCCGATGCCGGGGGTCTTCGGCTTATCGGCCTGCTTGGGCTTGTCCGCCGCCTTGTCCGCCGCCTTGTCCGCCGGCTTGGCGGAGGTGCCGTTCGAGGTGGCGGTGGTCGTGGTGTCGCTGTCGCCGCCGGACCCGCCGCCGCTGAAGATCGCCGCCAGCACGATGATGCCCATGAGGACACCGGCGCTGATCAGCACGGCCTTGAGGCAACCGCCACCCTTCTTCTGCACGATCACGGTCTGCGGGTACGGCTGCGCGGCCTGCTGGTAAGGCTGCGCCGGGCCGTACGGACCGGGGTGTTGCTGGTTGCTGTGCACGAGGCCTCCAGAACGGGGGACGGGTATGGCGGCAGGGCCCTACGGCACACGCTGAGCGCCACGGCACAGCCACCATCGTGTAGACAACCAGCATTACAGCAGATTGTGAACTGAGAACACAAGTCAAATTATGGAAACAAGGAGACTGCCGCCATCAAGGGGTGGTTGGTGGGAGGCCTCAGGCGTGCGGTCTGCTGTAATCGGTGGGGTCGAGGAAGGCCCGGTAGTCACTCTCATCAAGCCAGCGACACCAGGGGCTCGACGTACCGTCGATCCGCAGCCGGCCTCCGCCGCCACGCCATGCCGCGACCTCGATGTGCCCGCACTTGAGCCCCTGCACAGCCTCGATCGCCGGCACCAGATCCGTGTCGCCGCTCAACACGACTCCGACGTCGTAGGAGTCGTCGACGGCGGCCAGCCTGAGGACGTCGACAGCCAGCGCCACATCGATGCCCTTCTCAACGGCAGGTTCATGCGGCCATCTGGTCGGATACCGCAGCGGTCGTCGTCTTACCAGCACTTTGGGGGAGCGGGTCCAAGCGTCCGATTGCCGATCGTTGGCGGCTGCCGCAGCAGGCTGCCGACGCGGGTTTGGTGCGCCACGATAGATCCGGACCTGAGCGAGTCGACTGGGGTAACCGTTTGTGGTGCGCTTTTGAACGATCAGTTGGCCGAGCCTGTATGGATCGATATGGCCGTTGGCGGGATGGGTGCCTCGCGGCCAGAAGGCTCGGAGAGCAGAACCATGAACATTTTGGTAGTCCATGAAGACTACGACACGTGCGGGGGCCACTACTCTGTGATACCAGAACGTGGCTCGCTCCACATAGAAAAGTCCCCGCCAGTCCCGGAGGAGGGCGGGGAAGAATCTCCTTCACGATACACCACTCGGCTGTCGGTGTCGAGCTGACCGGGACACTTCGTAGTCGACGTGTCACAGAATCGGCTGGTGGGCCTTGCCGTACGGGGTCAGTCCTCGGTGGGGAGGGCGGCGCGGAGGGTGGCGGTCCGGTCGCGGACGGCGTCCGCCTCGGCGTGGCCGAGGACGGTCAGCAGCTCGCCCAGGTGATCGAGCGCGGTGACCAGCGAGGGGCGGTGGCTCGGGTCGTGAGCGGCTCGCCGCTCCATGATCTCGACGCACCTCCTCTGGTACGGCAGCGCGTCCAGGTCCCGGCCGGCGTCGCGCAGATAGCCGCCCAGCCGGTCGAGCACCACGGCCAGCGCTCCGAGGAAGACATCCGGATCGGCCGAAGCGCCCGCCTCGAAGATCTCGACCACCTCGCGCTGCGCGGCGGCGGCCTCGCCGGGGCTGCCCTGCCGGGACAGGAGGGTCGCCATCGAGTCGAGCACGTGGGCGTACGGCATCGAGTCGGCGTCCGGATGCTGGATCACGTGGATTTCCCACAGCGCGGCGGCCCGGTCCAGGTGCCGCCGGGCATGGTCGAGCAGGCCGATGCCGAGGAGCTCCTGCGCCACGTCGTTGAGCGTCCGCACGGTGTGGGTCAGATCCTCCTGCACCTCGGTCAGCCGCTCCACCGTGGCTTCGGTGTCCCGGCCGAGGCAGGTCAGGATGAACAGCCGCCGGTGCAGCGAGCCGACGAGGCGATCGGTGTCGCCGAGCCCGGCCCAGATGTCGGCCGCCCGTTCGGTGTGCGGCAGCGCCTCCCGGTGAGCGCCCTTCTCGCAGAGGCGTTCGGCCAGGCTGTCGATGGTCTTCGCCAGCTTCGGCAGGTACGGCTCCGGCCGCTGGAGTGCCAGGTCCTCCAGGATCTCCATGGCCTCGTGCAGCATGCCGAGCGCGTCCTCGTCGTCGTTCTCACCGGTGTCGCCGTGTTCGTCGCCGTGTTCGTCGCCAGCCGCCTCGGCCGTACGATCGCTGAGCATGCGAAGCGCGTGCGCCAGCCCGGCGCGGTCGCCGGCCTCGCGGTAGAGGTCGACGGACAGCCGCAGCGTCGACAGGCACTCGTCGAGCCCGCCGGTACGCCACAGGTAGACGCCGAGGGAGAGCCAGGCGGAGGCGAGCCGGGACCGGAAGCCGACCGGGTCGTGCTGGATCAGCTCGCCATAGAGGGAGACCGACCGCCGCATCAGCGTCAGCGAGCGGTCGAGCCGATCCGTCATCTCGTGATAGCGGCTGAGACTGTGCAGCGTGGCGGCCAACTGCTCGCCGCGATCCGTGTCGCCCGGCCGGTAGGCCCGCTCCAGCAGGCTGACGGCCCGATCCAGGCTGGTGATCGCGTGCTCGAACTGGCGTGCCTCCTCCCAGATGCCGCCCAGCAGGCGCAGCGCGTCGGCGAGGTCGAGGTCCCACTCGGCGCCCCCCTCGTCGTACAGGCGCTGGTAGATCTCGGCGGACTCGCGCGCGCGGGCCAGCGCGTCGTCGATCCGCCCGCATACCCGCGAGGTGACCGCCGCGTTGAAGAGCACGTGCGCCAGCCCGGGCAGGTCCCCGGCCGTGCGGAACAGATCGATCGCGTCGGCCATGGCGGCGGCCGAGGCGTCGTGATCACCGTCCGTGTGCAGGTATGTGCCGAGTGCCCGGAGAGCGTCGGCCAGCCGTGGGTCCCCGGCCTGACGGTAGAGCTCGGCGGATCGCTTCGCCTCCGTGGCCGCGCGTGCCGCCTGGCCGTTCTCGGCGAGCCGCTCGGCGAGGCAGCCGTACGCCTGGGCGAGGTTGACCGCGTGTGATCCGTCCCGCTCGACCAGGTCCCGATAATGCTTGACCGCCTCCTCGGTGGCGTAGACGGCCTTGGCGCCGCGCCCGGCCGCGGTGTACCGGATGCCCAGGTTGACCAGGTCGATCGCCAGATCGGGCAGGTGCCGGCCGGGGTCGGCCGCGACGAGGTCGCGGTCGATGTCGACGGCCTCGAGCATGACCTCCAGCGCCTCCTCCACCTCCTGAAGGCGGCCGAGCACATCGGACAGCCGCCGCAGGTGGGCGGCCCGCAGGTCCGATCGGGGCGCGTCCAGGGCGAGCGCCTCGTCCAGGCAGTCGCGGGCCTGCGCCCACTGGCCGAGGTTGCCGTGCCGTACGGCGAGGCCGCCCCAGGCCAGGCCGAGCGTGACCTGGTCGGAGGGGTCGTCGCGCGCGGCGTCCAGCGCCTGCCGGGACGCCTCCAGCGCCGCGGTCAGGTCACCCGCCAGGTGGTGGATGTCGCTCAGGATGTTGAGCGTGAAGGCGACCTCGAAGGAGACGCCGACGTGACGGAACCACTCGACGGCCTTCTCGGCGACGGTGACCGCCTCCGCGTGGCTGCCCGTCTGGCTGAGCATCCGTGCCCGCAGCCGCAGCGCCAGGGCGTACGGCTCGGCGGACCACTCCTCCTCCAGCGGATCGAGCGCTTTCACGAGCCGGTCGGCGACCCGCAGCGCGGCGAGCGGCCGGTCGAGGCGGACGAGCAGTTCGGCGAGCGGCTCGGCCTCGGCGGTGGCCGCACGCCAGCGGGCCTCGCTGCGCCGGTCTTCCCGGAGCCGGTCTTCCCGGCGCGGGGCTTCGCGGCGTCTGGCGAGCCGGATCATGCCGTCGAAGGCCTGACGCCGCAGGGCCAGGGCCTCCTTCAGGTCACCGAGAGCGGTGAGGGGGGAGGCCAGCCTGCTCATCGCCACGGCGATCGCGAACTCGTCGCCCGTACGCCGATGGAGGTTCAGCGCCAGACGGCGTACGTCACGCTCGTCGGCGGCCCGATCTCGCGAGGCCAGACGATCGCCGAGCGCACCGAGCCACCCGAGAAGCTCGGCCTCCACGAACGCGGGCACCTCGATGACCAGCTGTTCGGGCCCGGCGATGTCGTCGTCGTCCAGTCGGGCGCACAGGTCGCCGAGCGCCCGTACGACGTCGGCGTCGAACCACTCGAACGACTCGGGCCGCTCGGCGGCGAGGTCCTGGTACTGGCGGATGAGGTGACCGATCGACATGCCCGGGGGACCTATTCCTTCTCACCTGGAACGTGATATTTGACGGATCATCGCGCAGATCACCACGAGATGTACAGATCCATCTGTAGCAGGAAGATTACCAGGTTGTTCATTGTGAATTCAATACACAAATCACCGTGATAGGGTTCCGCCTTGAGGGTGCCGGTGAAGCGGGGGAGCCGGAGCTTCGATGATGAGCCAAGGGTAGGCCATGGCCTGCGGCATAGATCGAAATCATATTGTTACTTCTGTTCACAGACGCATGTGTGTAGACCTGTCTGCACTGACCGGTTACTGTTGCCTGACGTGCGGTGAAGGTGGGGGCCTGATCACTTTGGGGCCGGAACGGACACCTCAAGGAGTGAGGCGGCGTATCCTGGGCGCGCCCTGGTGCGTTGCCCCCGGACGTCGCGGTAGAGGCAGGTGAGCATGGATCCCCTGGACCGCTCCGATCCCACCCGGATCGGCGGTGCCACCTTGCGCGGACGGCTCGGTTCCGGAGGCATGGGCCGGGTCTTCTACGGCGTCACCGACGATTACGAGCAGGTCGCCGTAAAGATCATCCGTGAGGATCTGCTCGGCCACGCCGAGCCCCGCGCCAGATTCGCCCGGGAGATCGACGCCCTGCGGACCGTACGGGGGCCGCACGTCGCCGCCCTGATCGACGCCTCCGGCGAGGATGAGGAGCGGCCCTGGCTCGCTGTGGAGTTCGTCCGCGGCCTGAGCCTGAAGGAGTTCATCGACAGCCGCGGCCCGCTCGGCGACGAGCACGCCGCGACGCTCGGCGTCCTGCTGGCGTCCGCGCTGGGCGACATCCACGCGGCCGGCCTGCTCCACCGCGACCTCAAGCCCGGAAACATCCTGCTCGGCAGGGACGGGGCGAAGGTCATCGACCTGGGCCTGGTCGCCCTCGCCGACGGCCCGACCGACCTGACCACGACCACCTCGACGCTCGGCACGCCCGCGTGCATGTCGCCCGAGCAGGCCAACACTCCCAAGAACGTCACCGCCGCCACCGATGTCTACGCACTCGGCGCGACGCTGATGTTCGCGTTGACGAAGCACTACCCCTACGACGGCAAGACCGTCGCGGCGCTGTTCATGAACATCATCAGCCCCGAAGTGGAGCCGGACCTCACCGGCGTCCCCGCGGAGTTCGCGCCGCTCATCGCCGCGATGCTGGCCCACGACCCGGCCGACCGCCCCACCGTGCCGGAGGCGTACGAGCGGCTCAAGGAGTTGGCGACCGCGGATGGGATCTCGCTGCCGGTGGCCGTACGCCGCTTCGCCGTGGCCACCTACGTCGAGCGGGAGACCGACCCGCAGGACCCCGCCCCGCCTGCCCGGCCGCGCCCTCGTGACCTGTCCGAGGTCGTCGTGCCCGGGTCGGTGGTCGCGCGGCTCGCCGACCGTCTCCGCGGCGCGTACGCCGCCGGCGCCCGCCTCTGACCAGCGCCCGTCTCTGACCAGCGCCCGCCTCTGACCAGTGTCCGTTTCCAAGAGGAGAACCGTGACCGAGACCTCGTTCCCGCCCGGCGCCCGGATCGAAGTCCGGGACGCCGAGTGGATCGTCCGGACCTGCGCGCAGCTCGCCTCGGGCGGCGACGAGCCCAGGTACAAGATCACGGCGGTCGGCGCCTCGGAGTTCGTCCGCGACGAGGACGCGGTCTTCTTCACCGACCTGGACGAGGTGGGCCTGCTTCGGCCCGAGGAGACCGTCTTGGAGCAGGACAGGACGCCACGCTTCGCGCAGAGCCGCCTCTTCATCGAGGCCGTCCTGCGCCGGACCCCGCTCCCACAGACGGAGAAGGGCCTCGCGCTCGCCGACCGGTTCCTCCTCGACCCGCTGCCCTACCAGCGGCGCCCCGCCGAGCTCGCGCTGAAGGGCCTGCGACCGCGCATCCTGATCGCGGACGTCGTCGGTCTCGGCAAGACCCTGGAGATCGGCCTCATCCTCGCCGAGCTGATCCGGCGCGGCCGCGGCGACCGCATCCTCGTCGTGACACCGCAGCAGGTGCTCGAGCAGTTCCAGCACGAGCTGTGGACGCGGTTCTCCATCCCGCTGATCCGGCTCGACTCGGTCGGCATCGAGCGGATCCAGCGGGAGATCCCGGCGGGCCGCAACCCGTTCACCTACTACAAGCGGATCATCGTCTCGGTCGACACGCTCAAGAACGAGGGCAGGTACGGCCAGCACCTGGAGAGGATGGACTGGGACGCGGTCGTCATCGACGAGTCGCACAACCTGATCGGCGAGAGCAGCCTGCGCAACAAGCTCGCCAGGCTGCTGGCCCGCAAGACCGACGCGCTGCTGCTGGCCAGCGCCACCCCGCACAACGGCAACAGCGAGTCGTTCGCCGAACTGATCCGCATGCTCGACCCCGCCGCGATCGCCGACGACAAGCACTACTCGGCCAAGGACATCGAGCACCTCTACATGCGCCGCACCAAGATCAGCCCTGAGGTGCGCGACCAGATGGGCGCGAAGTGGCCCGACCGCGGCCCCTCCGTCCCGGTGCGGTGCGCCGCCACCCCCGCCGAGGAGAAGATCTTCGAAGAGCTCACCCAGGTCTGGCTCGCAGGGGACCGGCGCGCCGGCGGCCCGGTCGTCGACGCCAAGCACCGGCTCTTCCCCTACACGCTGCTCAAGGCGTTCCTCTCCTCGCACAAGGCGCTGGCCAAGACGGTCGAGAACCGGTCCAAGAACGCCAAGGAGCCCCGCGAGATCGAGGCGCTGAAGACTCTCGCCGACCTGACCGCGCGGATGACCGACGACGACTCGGCCAAACTCGACGCCCTCGTCCGCGTGCTCCGGGACGAGATCGGCGTACGGGCGGGCGGCCAGACCCGGGCCGTGGTCTTCTCCGAGAGCGTCGAGACGGTCAGGTGGCTGGCCGGGGTCCTGCCCAAGCGGCTCGGCCTGACCGGTAAGGGCGCGGTCGAGATGATGCTCGGCAACGGCATGTCCGACCAGCAGCAGCAAGAGATCATTGAGCGCTTCGGGCTCTCCGACAGCCCCGTCCGCCTGCTGGTGACCACCGACGTGACCTCCGAGGGCGTCAACCTCCACCGGCAGTGCCACCACCTGGTCCACTACGACGTGCCCTGGAGCCTCATCCGGATCGAGCAGCGCAACGGCCGCATCGACCGCTACGGTCAGACCGAGCAGCCGCGGTTCCGGGCGCTCATCCTCACCTCGGGCGTCGAGGGAGCCAAGGACGACCGGACCGTCGCCGAGAAGCTCCTCGACAAGGAGGAGACCGCGCACCGCGGTCTCGGTACGGCCGAGGCCGTCACCGGCGAATATCGCGCCGAGCGCGAGGAGCGCCGCCTCATCCAGGACCTCCTCGCCGGCAAGTCCGTGGAACAGTCCCTCGCCGAGCAGCAGGCCGACGACCCCTTCGCCGACCTGTTCGGCTCCGTCGACGGCGGCGTCACGGGCGGCGACACCCTCCGCGCTGACGTGCCCCGGTTATTCGACGGCTCGGAGGCGTTCATCAAGGAGGCCGTCGACACGCTCGGGCTGCTCAAGGGCCTTGAGGACGACGGCACGATGCTCGCCTTCGAGCCGCCGCCGGACCTCGCCCACCGCCTGTCCGCGCTGCCCTCCGACTATCTGCGCACCCACGACGTCCGCAAGCGGATGAAGGTCACCTTCGACCGCGCGGAGGCCCGGCGGAAGCTCGACGAGGCCCGCAGGACCAAGACGATGTGGCCGGAGATCGCCTACCTCTCCGATCTGCACCCCATGGTCGACTGGGTGACCGACAAGGTTCTGGTACGGCTCGGCCGCCAGAAGGCGCCGGTCGTCACCGCCCAGGTCGACGAGCCGACCTTCCTCATCCAGGGCATCTACTCCAACCGGCTGGGGCAGCCGACCGTGGTCGAATGGATGGCGGTGACGTGTGGAGGCGCCTCCGCACGTGTGCTCGACCGGAAGATGACCGACGTCCTCGCCGCGGCCGGCGTCGGCCCCAAGATGATCAACACGGGCCAGGCGATCGACCTCCGGCCCCTCCAGGAGCGGGTGCCCCAGGCGGTCGCGACCGCCCGCGCCCACCTGGAGGAGCGCCGCTCGGCCTACGAAAGGCAGGTCGTCGGGCCGCTCGACTCCTACCGGAGCCGGCTCGATGAGTGGCAGCAGCTCACCCTCGACGGCGTGCACGCCTCCCAGCGCGGACGCAAGGAGCAGCGCGTCCGCGAGACCGTCGATCGGCAGCAGCGCCTGCTCGACTCCCTCAAAATCACCGGGGAGCCGCTGCTGCGGGTCCTCGCCGTACTCGTTCCTCAGGACGGACCACAGGACGGAAACCGATGAGCTTCGACTCGCTGGTCAACCGCGGCGACTACTTCTCGGCCCACTACCTGGCCGAGGTGCTGCCCAAGGACCTGAAGAAGTCCGGCGGCCTGTTCGCCCGCTGGAACGAGCAGGAGAAGGCCGGGCACCGCACCCCGCGCAAGGGGCTGCGCGCGCTCGCCAAGCAGTACTTCGCCGACCGGCCGTACTTCGCGGACATGGACGACCGGCTGCGCGACGGCGAGGTGCCGGCCCCTGACCTGAGCGCTGACGAGGGTGCCGAGTGGCGCAAGGAGCTGGGCGAGCTCCACGGCGCGGTGCTGCGCGCCCTCGGCTACGAGGCGAGCCCGCGTGAGCTGGCCGTGGAACGGGCGGGCAAGGACTACGTCGTCGAGGTCGCCTACGCCGACCGGCACCTGGTCGCGATCGAGTGCGGCTGGGCCGCCGACGTGGACGCCGCCCTCGACGACGACCGGGCCGGGCGGCTGCTCGCCCCGCTCAGGCTCGACAACACCGAGGAGATCACCTCCGGCACCAGGCTCGCCTCCTGGCTGCTGACCGCCGAGGAGGCGCCGCGCTACGTGCTCATCCTCGCCGGCGGCGTGGTCGTGCTCGCCGACCGCGCGGTCTGGGGCGAGGGCCGCTATCTCGCGGTCAGCCTCGACGTCGCGCTCGGCCGGGGCAACGAGGCCGAGCTGGGCACGATCGCCGCGCTGTTCGGCGCCGACTCGCTGCTGCCGCCGGAGGAGGGCGGCGCCGAACCGCTCGCCGAGCTGCTCGACCGGTCCCGCGGTCACGCGGTCGGCGTCTCCAGGGAGCTGCGCGACGGCCTGAAGGACTCGGTTGAGCTGATCGCCAACGAGGTGCTCGCCCGCGTCCGCGCCCAGGGCGTACGGCCCGAGCAGATCATGGAGTCGGCCGCTCTGGCGAAGCAGCTGGGCCGCGAGTCGCTGCGCTACCTCTATCGGATCCTGTTCCTGCTGTACGCCGAGGCCCGCCCGGAGTTGGGCATCCTGCCGACGGACGACGAGGACTACGTCAGGGGCTACAGCCTGGCCCGCCTGGGCGACCTGGTGGTGCGCGACCTGACGGGAGAGGAGGCGCGGGGCTCCTTCCATCTCTACGAGTCGCTCAACCTGCTCTTCCGCATGGTCAACCGCGGCCACCGGCCTCGACTGGGCGCCGAGCCCGAGGGCTCGGAGGGGGAGGGCCTGCGGTTCGAGCCGCTCCGCTCCGACCTGTTCGAGCCGAAGGCGATCAAGCTCATCGGCCGGAACGCGATCTCCCTGGATGATGACGACCCGGATGGGTTGCGCATCGACACCCGGCTGCGCAACGAGACGCTCCACGAGGTGCTGCGCAAGCTCATGCTCACCAAGGGGCGCAAGAAGGAGCGTGGCGGGTTCATCTCGTACGCCCAGCTCGGCATCAACCAGCTCGGTGCGGTGTATGAGGGCCTGATGTCCTACACCGGGTTCATCGCCACCGAGGAGCTGTACGAGGTCGCCAAGGGCGGCGACCCGAAGGACGGCTCGTGGCTGATCCCGGCCTCGAAGGTGGACGACTATCCGTCGGAGGTATTCGTACACGCGGTGGACGAGGACGGGAACAAGCTCGATGAGTACAAGCGCTATCGCGAGGGCTCGTACGTCTACCGCCTGGCCGGCCGCGACCGGGAGACCAGCGCCTCCTACTACACCCCCGAGTCGCTGACCCGGGTCACCGTACAGCTCGCACTTCAGCACCGCCTCGACCAGGACGACACGGTCACCCCGGCCCAGGAGATCCTGAAGTGGACGATCTGCGAGCCCGCCCTGGGCTCCGGCGCGTTCCTCAACGAGGCGATCAACCAGGTCGCCGCCGAGTATCTCAAGCGCCGCCAGCAGGAGCTGGGCGTCTCGATCGACCCGGAGCGGTACGAGGAGGAGCTGCAGAAGGTCAAGGCGTACGTCGCGCTGCACAACTCTTATGGCGTCGACCTCAACGAGACCGCGATCGAGCTGGCCGAGGTCTCCCTCTGGCTCAACGTCATGCACCCCGGCCTGCAGGCACCCTGGTTCGGCCTCCACCTGCGCCGCGGCAACTCGCTCATCGGCGCGGGCCGCCGCGTGTACGGCGCTGCTTCGTTGACCAAGGGGACGTGGCTGAAGGAGGCTCCCGAGGACCTGCCGTTCTCGGCGGGGGAGCTGCCGGCGGGCAAGGTCCACCACTTCCTGCTGCCCGCCGAGGGCTGGGGCGCGGTCTCCGGAGCCAAGGAGGCCAAGGAGCTGGCTCCCGAGCAGGTGAACCGGCTCAAGGCCTGGCGTAAGCAGATCCACAAGAGCGTCTCCGAGAAGAAGAAGCAGGGCCAGAAGCACACCCAGCTCGAGCGCCTCCAGGCGTTGTCGAAGCGGGCCGAATACCTGTGGGATCTGGTCATCCAGCGGTTGCAGCTCTCCGAGAAGGAGATCAGCCGCAGGATTGAGGTCTGGGGTGCTGAAGAGGGCTGGATCGAGCAGCCGGAGAACGCGGTGCCCAAAGAGAAGGTCTACGACGACCTGACCGCGCCGGGCACACCGTACTGGCGGCTGAAGAAGGTCATGGATGCCTGGTGTGCGCTGTGGTTCTGGCCGCTGGACAAGGCGGGTCTGCTCGACGGTTCGGATGAGGTCTATGCGCGCCCACTCCCGGCGGTAGACGCGCATCCGGCACCAACTGCGCTTACGGGAAGTGTTTTCGCTGCTTCGCATGGCGCAAACGGCGCAGCCATCGGCGTTTCGATGGGCGTCTCTGAGGCTGGGCAGGTTTATACGACGGCCTCCCTGTTCGATGACGGTGAGGGGGAAGAGACCGACCTCGGCCCGAACGCTGCGGCACTGCGGAAGTCCGCTGTCGTGACCACGCTCAGCAAGGCGGATAAGGAAGCCAGAGCCGCGCGTGCGGCAGCCAACGCGGCCAAGAAGGCGGCGGCGCTGGAACCTTTCCGTCCAGTGATCCCGCTCGCGAACCTCGACGACTGGCTTGACTTCGCCGAAGCCATGCTCGGCCGGCTGGACGTCGACTACGGCGAGACTGACGACCAGAAGGGTCTGGCCACCATCTTCACCAATCTGGCGGAGATGGAGCACCACGAGGACGACATCGTCGGCTGGATGCGGATGGAATCCCACGGCCGATTGTCGGAACGCTTCCCGTGGTTCGACGAGATCGAGGGCGAGAACGGCATCGCGAAGCAACAGGGCTTCTTCCACTGGGAACTCCAGTTCGCCCAGGTCTTCACCAACGGCGGCTTCGACCTCCAAGTCGGCAACCCCCCCTGGGTCCGTCCCCGTTGGGTTGAGGCATCTATTCTTGCAGAGCTCGAACCATGGTTTGTTCTGACGGAGAAGCCCTCTACGGCTGAATGGAAGCGGTATAAGGATTCGGCTCTCCTGGGTGAAAATGAGCGTAGTTACTACTTAGAAGAAGCCGCCTCGATGGCCGGAACTCTCGAGATGTTGGGTGCATCTTCGATGTATCCGCTCCTGGCGCGGACCCAGCCGGACCTATATCGAGCATTTATGTGTCGCATCTGGTCGCACCTCCACCGTTCTGGAACGGCGGGCCTTGTCCATCCTGATACCCACTTCAGTGGCGTCAATGAAGGTGCGTTGCGCGCCGCCGCTTATGAGCACCTCCGATTCCATGCACATTTCGTTAATGAATTGAATCTATTTGAGGAAATAGATCACCGCGTCCATTTTGGCATGCACATATATGGCGGCGCGCGGCCCATTGGATTTGAAACATTGAATTACATTTATAGGCCCGAGGCTATCCTCGCCTCTCTTCATCATGATGGAGGGGGGGAGGTGCCGGGGGTCAAGAGGCATGGTGTGTGGGATGTGCGCCCTCATCGAGCGCGTCTCATACGCGTAAACAGCGAGGTCCTGGCGGAATGGCGACGAGTTGTCGGAGCGGCAGGTGTGCCGGTAGATGAGACACCTCTTCTTTACCCTGTAACCATGGCGGAAGCAGGTGCGGCAGAAGCGCTTGCTAATTACGGTCATGCTCTAAATGATTATGGCCCGCAGGTCAGTCGTGGCTTTGATGAGGCGAGAGCGCGTGCAGCAGGACTAATTTGCTGGAATAATGAGGTGCCTGAGTCTCTGCAAAGTGTAGTTCTGCAGGGGCCGCACTTTGTCCAGGCAACTCCGTATAACAAGCAGCCGAACATTCCTTGTCGTAACAACTTGGACTGGTCGGCATGGGATCTCGCCGATCTTCCGCCCGATGCCGTTCCCGTCTCCAATTACGACCGTTCCTGTAGCGAAGAGAGGTATCGGGAAGCGAAGGATCGGTGGGTCGATCATTCCAAGCTAACTAAACTCCGGGAGGCCTCAACTGGGGCCCGAGAAACTGGGAAGCCAAGGGTGGGGCCAGGTGGGGCGCCCGACTCGAATGTGGAGACTGAACTAACCGAGCAGGCAAGGCGCCCATATACCGAGTTTTATCGACTGGCTTGGCGAGCTATGGTTCCCCTGACCAATGAGCGTTCGCTGTTCGCCGCACTCATCCCCCCTGGCCCTGCACATGTGCACACAGTTCATACCTTGGCGTTGCCTGATAATCGAGGTACCGTGCTCGCCGGGGGATTCTGGGCGGCGCTGCCGCTTGACTACATTTTGCGAATCACCGGGCGGGGGCACCTTCAGTACGCTGAGGCTAATGCGATGCCAGCCGCAGACCCCGACCATCCGCTGGCCGCGGCGCTGCTGCTCCGCACGCTACGCCTTAACTGCCTGACCAACGCCTACGCTCCGCTCTGGGCCGAGCTGTACGACCTGGCCTGGACCGACGAGCAGTGGGCTGCCGACTGGCCAGGGTTGAAGCCGCTCGGGGACCCGGCCGCCGTCACTCCGGAGTGGGTATACGCCACTCCGCTTCGTACCGAACGGGAGCGCCGGGCCGCGTTGGTCGAGCTGGACGCGCTGGTCGCGCTCTGGCTCGGTATGACCGCCGAGCAGCTCGTCGCGATCTACCGTTCCCGCTACCCGGTCCTTTCCGACTACGAGGCGCAGATCTGGTTCGACGCGAACGGGCGGAAGATCGCGGGCAACCACAACACCTACGGATACGGCCAGACCAAGCAGCACTTCGAGCAGCTCATGGCCCACCTCGACCCCGAGACCAACGGGCCCGTCCCCGAGGGGTACACAGCGCCGTTCTACAAGGCCGACCGGGAGGCCGAGTACCGCCAGGCCCACGCCGTCTTCTCTGAGCGCCTCCGCCAGGCCCGCGTCGCCCAAGTTGAGGCCCGGTGAGGGTCTCCTTACTGTTGTCGGACGGGGGCGGCACAATGAGTGCCATGACCACAGACCTCGCCGACCTGCTCGGGGACCAGGAGAGCACCGCCCTGGAGTTCGAGCAGTCCTTCTCCAGCCGAGACAAGATCGGGCAAGAGGTCTGCCGCGAGAGGACGAGCGCGTGCTGACGGAGCGTCGCAGTGCCCTCGACGGTCCGTTCGACGGACGGAGCGTTCCGGGCAGCATGGTTGACGATCTGGATCTGCGGCTGTTCCGGTCGACCTACTTGCCCTCTGTGGTCCCGGCCGATGCCATCGAGGAGGACGGCCGGCCGGAAGAGCTCAAGCTCGCATGCGTCCGAATGACCGATCTTGCGGGCACCCCGACGGTTCTTGGGCTGCTGGTTCTCGGGCTTGACCCCAGCGCGTTCATCCCCGGCGCATATGTGCAGTTCGTCCGATACGACGGCACCGGGCCGGAAGCCCCCATCGCCGACGATCAGGAAATCAGGCGCAACATCGTCGACATTGCCGGCCGTCTCGACGCTCTACTGCGCGGTCACATCCACACCCGGGTCGTCGAAGTGGACGGGTTCCGCGAGCGGCAGCAGCCGGATTATCCGTTCGCGGCCCTGCGTGAGGTCTGCATGAACGCGATCATGCATCGCAACTATGAGACCTCCCACGCCCCAGTACGCATCCTCTGGTTCACCGACCGGATCGAGGTGACCAACCTGGGCGGACCGTATGGGCAGGTGCGTCCGGACAACTTCGACCGGGTGTGCGATTACCGCAATCCTTCGCTGGCTGCCGCGATGAAGTCGCTCGGATACGTCAACAGGTTCGGCCGGGGGATCGGCCGGATCCAGGCGGCCCTCCGAGAGAACGGCAACCCGGACGCGGAGTTCCTCATTGACGACGTGTCGTGGTCGGTGATCCTGAGGAGGGCCACATGATCTCGGTGGCGCTCTCCAACAACAAGGGCGGCGCGGGCAAGACGGCCCTTACGAAACACACTTGCTCGATCACTTTCAGTGAGGCATGCTCTGTGATGCCGCACCCCCGGTGGGTGCCGGAAGCAGGGGTCGGGATCACCGATGGAATCGGGTGCCCGGCCCCCGCGCCCTACCCGTCACTCCGGATCTCAGGGTCGGTTTTCAGGAAGTGCACGTCAGGGGAGGCCCTGACCAGTGCAATTGCACTTCCCGGGAAACGATCCCGTGTCTTCGGCAGGGCTTTCCCCGCCTCTGGGCCCCTTCCGCCCCTCGGCCATGATCTGCCGGTAACGGGCGGACAGCTCGCTCTCTCCACTTTCGCCTTTCCCCACCCAGGGGAAGCGCCGCCGTACGGCCTCGTAGTCAATGGGTTCGTCATCGTTCATTTCTTCAGCGTAGACAGGCGACTCACGCAAAGTGAGTTGACGGATACGCATGGAAGCCGGTTTGCTGGTGTCAACCGCGCCACCGAACTCGTGTCGGTGGTTGAAGGCCTCGCCCACCGGACGGGGCCTCACTCCTTTTTCCTGGCCGCGCCGACCTGTGAAGTCGATGCGGAGACGCCGGCCGGACTGAGGGAGACGGAGCGCGGCCCGTTCGGGGCCGTGAAGTGGGGCCGTGTTAACCTCCGCAGGTGGTGGCCCGGCTTCCGCGCCTCTCATCTGTTGATTGGTCTCGTCCCGGACGCCGCTTGCCCGCCCGCGTCCGGTCCTGCATCTTCTGAGCCAAACAATGGCTCTCGTGAGCATGTCGTGACGTCCCGATTTGTTCCGCTTTCGGACCCCCAAGCGGCAGTGATATCAGAAAGTCAGTTGCCGGCCACGTTCAGTTCTCGGTCTAATGGGGTGCAGATACTGCTCATCCGTTTCGACGGATGGGCGCCGGATACAGTACGCAGTCCGTCTGGCGTGCTTGGTGTATCCGGTGGATCCCCCGCCATGCCATGGCCGTGGACGAGATCCCGTCGATCCTGTGCGCACAGGATGGGATGCATCCACGCGGTCAGGGGGAGGGGGTGGGGGCGTCTGGACGGACGCGGAGATGGGCACCCCACCCCTTGGATGGTCTTCCGGCCGGCTCTTCGATCGGAAGTCGGTTACCCGACCTTCGCGCTTGCGCTTATGGCTCAATGTGCTTGCCTGATCACCCTTGGTGAGGCAGGCTTGGTGATGCCGCGCCCTCGGCGGGTGTCGGAAGTGAGGCCGGGCCTCCCGATGGAATCGGGCGTCCGGCCTTCGCGCTGTCGTGCCACGCGCGGCTCGCAGGCTGGGTGGCTTGATCTCTCCTCTGCCTCGGCGGCAGTGGAATCCGCTTGCCCGGTCACGCCGTCTGCGGGATCCTCGTCTGTGCCGCACCCCTGGGAGTGTGGAAGTGGGGCCGGGACTACCGAGGGATATCGGGTGCCCGGCCTTCGCGCTGTCTTCGCGTCCCTGGATGATGGTGCTGGGCGTCTGGCCTGCGTGTCGCTCACGGCCTGGGGTGAGGCTAGAAGCGCATCTGTTACATGGAGTGAGTTGACAGACACGGAGACGGTCCTGTTTACTGTCCTCGACTGCACCACTCATTTCGATGGGTGGCCCGGAGCCCCGTTCCTTGGACGGGGCTCTATGTTTTTCTCACCATCGCCCAGGGCGCCTGATCTTCCCGTGGGCATCCTGGACCAGGTCGGGCAGCTGACAAGCCCTCAGCATGCCGGGGTTGATCTGCCTGAGGAATGTGGGGCGTGCGGCGATGAGGTCAATGGCTCGCCTCTCGTAGGGGTAAGGGTTGGCCACTCCGATCGAGACTCCAAGGTCGTGGCGGACCGCCCAAATCGGTTCCGCGAGATCGGCATCGTTGCTGATGACGAGGGCGCTGTCGCAGTCCCGCCGGAAGGCGTCAAGAAGAAGAGCCGTCGCCAGGTTGACGTCCGATCCCTTCTCCTCGGTTTTGATGACCTCGACCGTTCGATGGGCGCCGGGCTCCGGGAAGGCCAGTGGCATGCGCGTGATGCGTTCCTGGAAGCGTCCGAAGTGGATGCTGAGATGGGGGATGGTCAGCAGGGCGCGCAGATAGGTGTCTTGGCGTTTATGGGCTCCCGGATCGTCGGGTCGCGCCGTGACTCGCGCGGTGAAGTAACGGATCCGGTTAACGCGGCCCTGCCGTACCAGGCGACGGGCGAGGGCGTCGAGGTCAAGCCACTTGTACGGGGTGTCCTTCAGACAGCCGTAGTAGAGGTTGAACCCGTCAACGTAGACGTTGGTCAGCATTGCGTAAAGATATCGTCACTGAGGGTTAGATTGCTCAGGGTTGGTCGAACAGGAGTGCGGGTGCGGAGCGGGTTCAGGTGTGGGCGGGCCGTACGAGTTCGGGAGGGGGCGCGGTGAGGCCGACGTTGGCCGCCGAGGAGTTGCGGCAGAGCCTGACGCAGTACCTCACGACCACCTTCGCGCTGGCCGACCGGCCCGTTCGTGAGGCCTTGGAACGCTTCCTCAACCATCCCGAGCAGGGCATCTTCCGCGGGCCGTACCTGCGGATCCGCACGCCGTTCCGGACGGCCGAGGACGGCTGGCGCAAGACGCTGGAATGGGCGCCGGCGGGCTTCTCGCCGTACCGGCACCAGGCGAAGGCCTTCGAACGCCTCAGCACGCTCGGTAAGCGGGCCGAACCGACGCTGATCACCACCGGCACCGGCTCGGGTAAGACCGAGTCGTTCCTCATTCCCGTGCTGGACCACTGCCGCCGGGAGCGGGCCAAGGGGCGCGGCGGTGTCAAGGCCGTCCTGCTCTACCCGATGAACGCCCTGGCCACCGACCAGGCGCACCGCATCAACGGCTACTTACAGCAGCCGGAACTGCATGACGTGACCGCCGCCCTCTACATCGGCGACACCCCCGAGGTCGCCTACCCGAAGGTGATGACGCAGCGCTCGGAGATCCGGCGCAACCCGCCGGACGTGCTCATCACCAACTACAAGATGCTCGACCTGCTGCTCCAGCGCCCCGACGACCTGCCGCTCTGGCAGAACGCCGAGATCACCTACGTGGTGGTCGACGAGTTCCACACCTACGACGGCGCGCAGGGCACCGACGTGGCCATGCTGCTGCGCCGGCTGGCCGCCGCGACCGGGCATTCGCGGCCGGGCCGGCCGCTCGGCGACATCTGCCCGGTCGCCACCTCCGCCACCCTGGGGGAGAACACAGGCCTGGGGGAGAACACGGGTCTGGGGGGGAACACAGGCCAGGCGGGGAGCGGCATCCGCGAGGTCGCCGAGCAGGTCTTCGGCACGCCGTTCCCCGAAGACGCCGTGGTCGGCGAGGACCGGCTCACCGTGGAGGAGTTCGTCGGCGACATCGACGTCACGCTTCCGCTGCCCGGCCCCGACGACCTCATCGCCTGCGGCGACCCGCTGCGCGACCCCGCCGCGATGGAGCGGCTCGCCACGGTCGTCACCGGGCGGGCCGGGCTCGACCCGCAGGAGCTGGGGAAGGAACTGCGGCGGCACATCCTCACCCAGGCCGTGCTCGACGTGCTCGGCGGCGAGCCGCGCACCTCCGACGAGATGCTGGATCTGCTGCCCCGGCGCGGCGCCTACAACTGGGGCGCCGCCATCCGCGCCAACCCGGACCGGGCGGCCACCGCGCTGGCCCGGTTCGTCGCGCTGCTCTCGCACGCCCGCGACCCCGAGGACTCCGAGGATCACGAGGACCCCGAGAACAACGACGCCGAGAGAGCTGAGGACGCCGACGGCCCCGAAGGCCGCCCGAGGCGGCCGTTCCTGATGATCGAGACGCACATGTGGGTGCGGGCGGTCTCGCGGCTGCTCCGCGTGGCGCACCACACCGCGGCCTTCGCCTGGATCGGCGAGCTGCCCGTGGTGGACGCCGACTCGACGTTCAGCGTGCTCGGCAAGACCCTGCTCCCGGCCGTCTACTGCCGCCACTGCGGCCGCTCCGGCTGGGCCGCGTTATCGCCGGAGCGTGACCCGGAGCAGCTGGTGACCACGCCGGAGCGGATCTACCGGGCGAACGTCGGCGCGGAGAAGAAGCGGGTCCGCCCGCTGATCCAGGCGACCGAGCGCGAGGTGGAGGCGGCGGTGCGCGGCCTCGCCGTCCTCGACGGGGAGCGGGTCCGGCCGTACGACCCGGCGCGCGACACCTACGGCAAGGGCGACATCGTCTTCGTGCTGACGGACCTGCGCACCACGCAGGAGGCGCTCTACGCCGCCGAGCAGGACCGCTGCCCGGCCTGCGAGATGGACGAGGGCATCCGCTTCCTCGGTTCGGGCCTGGCCTCGCTCGCCTCGGTGGCGATCACGCAGCTGTTCGCCGGCGGCCAACTGGAGCCGGAGCAGCGCAAGACCCTGCTCTTCAACGACTCGGTGCAGGACGCCGCGCACCGGGCCGGGTTCGTCGCCAACCGGTCCTACGCCTTCTCGCTGCGTCGGCTGCTCACCTCCCGGCTGGACGAGGAGGCGCCGATCCTGCTCAACGATCTCATCGGCGACCTGGCGGCGGCGGCCAGCGAGGCCGGGGTGCTGCCCGCGGTGGTCCCGCCCGACCTGCACGACCGCCCGGAGATCGACGCGATCCTCGCCGGGGAGGCCGAAGGCGGCGCCGACGCGTGGAACCTCATCGGGGAGCGGCTGGCGTTCGCCGCCGTCATGGAGCTCGGCCTGCGCTCCCGGCAGGGCCGTACGCTCGAACTCACCCGGACGGCCGCCGCCGAGGTCGTGCTCGCCGACCCGGTGAGGATCGCCGCGCTGGCCCGGGACGCGCACACCGCCACCTCCGGCATGGTCGAGATGCGGAGCGACGCGCGCTACCTCGTCTTCGTCCGCGGCCTGCTGGAACGGCTCCGCTATCGGGGCGCGGTCAAGCACGCCTGGCTCGACAGGTGGATCGGCAACGCCGGGACCAGCCGCTACAACGGCGTCTGGGGCCGCCGACCTGACGGCATGCCCGCGTTCCCGCGCGGGGTCAGCGCGCCGACCTTTCTGCTCGACCGGCTCAAACGGAAGTCGGAGTTCGACCGGATCGACGCCGACCAGGGCTGGCCGCAGGACTGGGCCGCCCGCTGCCTCGGCCTGACCCGGGGCCAGGCCGGTGAGTACCTGTCGCGGCTGCTGCCCCTGCTGGCCGCCGAAGGCGTCGTCGCCAAGCGGACCGCCGACGACGGCTCCACCGGCGTGTACGGCCTGCGGCCCGGCCACATCCGGGTGCACCTGCTCGGTGACGAGCATGTCAACGACGCCGGGGTCGGCTGCGATCGGTGCGCCTGGCAGCAGACCGTCCCGCCGCATCTCGTCGCCGGCTGGTACGGCCAGCCGTGCCCCCGCTACCGATGCGGCGGCTCGCTGACCGGCGGCGACACCCGGGAGGACATCCGCGACCACCGGGCCGACTACTACCGTCGGCTCTACCGGGGCGAGGGGGTGTTCCGGGTCGTCACCGCAGAACACACCGGCGCGCTCACCCGCCGTCAGCGTGAGCTGACCGAACAGCGTTTCCGCGAGGGCGCCCGCTACAGCGACCCGAACGTGCTGTCCTGCACGCCGACGCTGGAGCTGGGCATCGACATCGGTGACCTGTCCGCGGTCATCCTCGCCTCGCTTCCGCCGGGACCGGCCAACTACGTGCAGCGGGTCGGCCGGGCGGGCCGCCGTACCGGGAACGCGTTCCTGGTCACGATGGTCGGCCGGTCCCCGCGCGACCTGTACTTCCTCGAGGAACCACGCGACGTGATCGCCGGTGAGATCGTGCCGCCCGGCAGCTATCTGTCGGCGGTGGAGATCCTGCGCCGGCAGTACGTCGCTCATCTGGTCGACCTGTGCGCCCGCGACCGGCTCCCCGGCAGTACGGCGCTGCCCCGGCGGGCGTCGGTGCTGTTCGGGGAGACCGGCTGGCTGGCCGCCTTCACCTCCGCGGCGCTGGCATCCGGCGCGGCGCTCGCCGAAGGGTTCCTCGACCTGTTCGGCGAAGCGGTGAGCGAGGCGGCCGCCGCCGACCTGCGCGCCTTCGCCGCGGGCGGGCTGAAGGAGGCCGTGACGGAGGCCGAGCGGGTGTGGCACCGGCGCCTGGACGACCTGCGCGAGCGGCTGAACGTGATCAACGCGGCGTCCGAGACGCTGGTGGAGTCCGACCCGAGCCAGCAGACGATCAAGCGGTCGCTGGCGGCCGAACGGCGGGCCGTCGCCAGGCTCATCGGCGACATCGGCCGCCAGAGCGCCCAGGCCGCGCTGGTCGAGCTCGGCCTGCTGCCGAACTACTCTCTCATCGATGCCACCACGGACCTGGAGGCGACGATCACCTGGGACGAGGAGGTCCCGGGCGGCAGGCACTACCACAGCGAAGTCCGGGAGTACCGGCGTCCCGCCAGGCTGGCCCTCACCGAGCTGGCGCCCGGCAACTCCTTCTACATGCGCGGCTACCAGCACCAGATCACCGGCCTGGACATCGGCACCCCGTCCCGCCCGGCCTGGGAGCACTGGCGGGTCTGCCCCGGCTGCGGCCACGTGCGGACCTTCCGGGCCGTCGAGGACACCTCGCCGTGCCCGCGCTGCGGCAGCCGGGACATCGGGGAGCTGGGCTCGCTGCACAAGGTGCTGCGGCCCACCCGCGTCACGGCGCACGACCGCCGCGACGACGTGCAGATCCGCGACGACCACGACGACCGGAAGCGGCGCTACTACGAGCGCGCCGTCGCGGTCGACGTCGACCCGGCCGACATCGCGCCGGGCTCGTGGCGGCACGCCACGGCCGTCTTCGGTGTCGATTTCACCCGCCGGGCCGTCATCCGCCGGTTCAACCTGGGCACCACCCGCTATGACCGGCCGGCGGGCGACCGGTTCGCGGGTGAGCTGGTCCGGCTCAACCCCTTCCACGCGTGCCCGTCCTGTGGCGGGACGACAGTGGACGGCCCCCCTGCCTCCGGCGAGTCCGACGGGCTGGTCGCCACCTCGTCGTTCGACCGGTCACGCAGCCACCACCGGCCGTGGTGTCCCTTCCGGCGGGCCGCCGGTGACACCGAGCACGTCAAGCTGATCCTCGCCCATGAGCTGCACACCGAGGCGCTGCGCATCCTGCTTCCCGTCGCCACGCTGATGATCGAGCAGCGCACCGCCTCGTTCCGCGCGGCGCTGATGGCGGGGGTGGCGGCCAGGTACGGCGGCGACCCCGACCACCTGGACATCGTCACCGCCACCATGCCCGACCCGGCCACCGGGCGGGAGCGGCGCTTCCTCGTGCTGCACGACACGCTGCCCGGCGGCACCGGCTATCTGCACCGGCTCTCCGCACCGGACGGCTTCCGTGAGGTGCTCGCCGAGGCGTACCGGATCGTGGCGGAGTGCCGGTGCAAGGAGGAGCGCGACAAACGGGCCTGCCACCGCTGCCTGCTCTCCCACGTCCCCGGAAGCCTGTACGACAAGGTCAGCCGGGCCGACGCGCTGGAGATGCTCGCCGAACTGCTCGAGAAGTGGGAGGCCGCGCGGGTCGCGACCACGGCCGACATCTCACTGTGGGACCAGGTCGAGAGCGAGCTGGAGGCGCGATTCCTCGACGGGCTGGAGGCGTGGGCCCGCCGGCCCGACACGCGCGCCGCGCTCGCCCGCGGCGAGGTCGTCGACGGCAGGAAGACCGCCGACCTGCGCATCGAGGCACCGGACGGCACGATCCGGCACTGGCGGATGACCCTGCAGAACACCATCAGGGGCACCCGGCCCGACGTGCTGTTCCGGCTGGTGGGCGACGAACCGCGGGAGGTCGCGGTCTACCTCGACGGCTACGCCTACCACGCCACCGCGGAGATCAACCGGCTGTCCGACGACGCGGCCAAGCGGGCCCGGCTGCGCGCCCACGGCCGATTCGTCTTCCAGCTGACCTGGGAGAACCTCGACGAGTGGGAGGGGCGAAGCTTCGCCCCGGACCTGTCCGTCGAGCCGCTGCGCAAGCCGTACCGGGGCATCGCCCAGGAACAGGCGCGGACGTTCTACCGGCGCTTGGAACCGGAGCGCGACCCGGTCGAGTTGGTCCGCACGATGTGGACCAACCCGGTCGAGACGCTGCTCGCCTTCCTCCGCGAACCCGACCGGGGGTTGTGGCTGCACCGGGCCGAGGCGGTGGTCGCGGGCACGGTCAAGGAGCCCCGCGCCGTGAGCAGGTGCGACGCGGGCGACGTCGCGGACCGGGTGGCGGCGTCGCTGCGCGGCGAGGACCTCCCGGCCGGAACGGCGGGCCCGATCACGGTCTGCTCCACGGCCGACCTCGACGGCTGCCCGCTCACGGTCATCCTGGACCGGCGTGCGGAACCCGCGTGGAGCGGGTTCACCGTGGTCGACGACCGAAACGAGACGATCACCGCCGACGAGGAGACGCACCGGCGCCGCTGGGCCGCCTGGCTGTACTGGGGCAACCTGCTGCAGTTCCTCGACGTCGGCGCCGGCGACGGCGGGCAGCTCGCCCGCACCGGCCTGGACCTCCTCGACCCGGCCCTGTTCGATCCAGGCGTATTCGACCCGGCGCAGCTCGCTGCGGCCGGCGGCGATGGTCTCCTCAGCGTGCTCAGCAGGCTCCCGCTCGACGAAGAACTCGCAGGGGACCTCGCCGGGGATCTCGCCGACGTCGCGGCGTCCGTACCGCGACCGCCCGCTGTGGCCGCGGAAGCCGTACGGCCCGCGCCAGAGGAGGCCGGGACACCCGCCGGGGCGGGGGAGACGGCCGTGCCGCAGGACTGGGAGGACGTGCTCGACCTCCTGGACCCCGAGGACCCGTTGCTGGCGCTGCTCGCGCACGCCCTCACCGATCTGGGGGTGTCCGCGCCCGAGGCGGGTTACGAGCTCGGCGAGCAGGCCTGGCAGGCCGAGCTGGCCTGGCCGCAGGCGAAGGTGGCGGTCGTGCTCGCCGGAGACGACGACGAGGCGCGCAAACGCGACGCCGCCTACGCGCAGGCGGGCTGGGACGTACGGATCGCGAGGGGCTGGACGGCCGAGGAGCTGGCCGAGCGGATCGGCGCCGACAACAGGGGAGGGGCCCGGTGAGTGACGACCGGTACAGCGGTACCGCGCACGCGTCGATGAAGGAGGCCGTGTGAGTAGGGCGACGTTACGGCTTCTCGACAAGGCCGACAAGGAGATCCTCAAGCTCCCGCGGGCGGTCAAGGGCGCCATCTACGACTTCCAGCACAAGTTCCGCCAGGACCCGGAGAGCCCCGGTCTGCGGTTCAAGCAGCTCAAGGGGCACCCCCGGCTGTACTCGGCGCGGGTGAACCTGGACTACCGGGCGCTGCTGCTGCACGCAGGGGGTGGCGACTACATCCTGGTCGCGGTCAAACCACGCCAGGAGGTTTACGACAATCTGGACAAGTTCGCCTACCAGATCAACCCGGTGACGGGCGGCATCGAGTTCCTCGATCTGCTGACGATCGAGGAGACGGTCGTCCTCGCACCGCCGGTGTCCCCGCTGTCCCCGGTGCCGCCGGTGCCGCCGGTGTCCCAGGCATCCCCGGTGCCGCCCGCGCCGGGTGAGGAGATCCCGGCGCGGCCGGAACCGCTGTTCGCGAAGTTCTCCGCCGAGACCCTGCTGAGTCTGGGCGTCGCCGGGCCGCTGCTCGGCCTGATCGCCAAGATCGCCACGGAGGACGAGCTGCTCGGCCTGACCGCCTACGCGCCGCAGCTCACCGCTGAGGTGCTGCTCGCGCTGTACGACGGCAAGACGGTCGACGAGGTCATGGACCAGGTCACCGCGCCGGTCGCGGTCGAGGAGAACGTCGACGCCGACGACTACCAGGCGGCGCTCGCCCGCCCCGCCACGGTCGTGACCACCGAGGACACCGCCCTGCAGGAGGTGCTGGAGGAGGGCGACTTCGGACGCTGGCGGGTGTTCCTGCACCCCGCCCAGCGGAAGATCGTGGAGCGCGCCTACAGCGGCCCCGCCCGCGTCAGCGGCGGCCCCGGAACGGGCAAGACGATCGTGGCGCTGCACCGCGTCAAGCACCTGGTGGAACGGCTCGGACCAGGCCAGGGCAAGGACGTCCTGCTGACCACGTTCAACAAGAACCTCGCCGCCGACCTGCGGCGGCGGCTGTTCGACCTCGCCGGGCAGGAGGTCGTCAAGCGCGTCGACATCGTCAACATCGACAAACTGGCCAGCGGCCTCGTCTCGGCCACCCAGGCCGGCTCCGGACGGCAGTGGATCGACGACACCAAGGCCGTCATCGAATGGCAGGGGCTCCTCGACGAACTGGGTGAGCACCGGTGGGACCCCGAGTTCCTGCACGACGAGTGGTCGCAGGTGATCCTCGGTCAGGGCGTCGCGACCCGGGCCGAGTACTTCCGCGCCCGCCGGGCCGGACGGGGCCGCGCCATCAGCAGGCAGGACCGGGCGGAGATCTGGAAGCTCATCGAACGCTACGTGATGCGGCTGGACGACAGGAAGCTGTGGACCTTCCGGCAGGTCGCCGAGCGGGCGGCGCGGCTGGCGATCGAGCGGGCCAGGGCGGTCGCCTCCTACCAGGCCGGACAGGTCAGCTCGGTGAAACTGCAGCACGACTCCGGCATCTGGTACCGCCACCCCTACCGTCACATCGTCGTCGACGAGGCGCAGGACCTCAGCGCGGCGCACTGGCGGATGCTGCGCGCGATGGTCCCCGAAGGCCCCGACGACCTGTTCATCGCCGGCGACACCCACCAGCGGATCTACGCCAACCACATCTCCCTGGGCAGCCTGGGCATCAACATCCGGGGCCGGTCGTCGAAGCTGAGCCTCAGCTACCGCACAACCCATGAGATCCTCCGTACGGCCTGCCGCCTGGTCGGCGAGGATGAGTGGGACGACCTCGACGACGGCAACGACGACCTGACCGGCTACCGCTCGGTGCTGCGCGGGCCCGAGCCGGTGCTCACGCCGTACCCGACCTGGGCCGCCGAGCTGGACGGGATCGTCGAGCGGGTCAGGGAGTGGGGCGGGGGCTCGATCGCGGTCTGCGTGCCCGAACGGCAGATGGTGGCCGAGGTCGAGAACCGGCTGGGCAGGGCCGGCATCATGGCGGCTTCCATCGGCCCCGACGGGCCGAAGCTCATCGAGGCGCTCGTCCACGTGGGGACGATGCACCGATTCAAGGGACTGGAGTATCAGCGCATGATCCTCGCCGGTGTCGCGGAGGGGCTGCTGCCCGGTCGGCGGGTCCTCGCGTTCGAGAAGGACGACCCGCTGCGCTTCCGCCGGGAGTCGCAGCGTGCCCGGTCACTGCTCTTCGTGGCCGCCACGCGGGCACGCGACAGCGTTGTGATCAGCTGGCACGGCGCCAAGAGCAGGTTCCTGCCATGAGGACCGTCGCCGACCGTTACCGGATCACCTCACCCATCGGGCGGGGCGGCATGGGTGAGGTGTGGGAGGGCACCGATCTGCGGCTCAACCGCCCGGTCGCGATCAAGCTGATCAGCTCCGCCGACCTGGTCTCGGAGAAGGACGCACGACGGCGCTTCCACCGCGAGGTCCGGATCACCGCCCGGCTCCGTCATCCCGGAGTCCCGGTCGTCTACGACTTCGGCGACGACGGCGACCTGTTCATGGTCATGGAGGCGCTGCGCGGCGACTCGGTCGGGAAGCTCAAGGACGAGGAAGGCAGCCTGCCCGTGGCGTGGGCGGCCTTCGCCTGCGCCCAGGTGTGCGCCGTACTGGCCGCCGCGCACGAGGTCGGGCTGCTGCACCGCGACGTCAAGCCGGAGAACCTGGTGCTGTGCCGGAACGGGGCGGTGAAGGTCATCGACTTCGGCGTGGCGGCCTCGCTCGGCGCGAGTGAGTTCTCCCGGATCACGCAGACCGGGCAGATCCCGGGCTCCGCCTGCTACATGGCGCCCGAGCTCGTCGACGGGGAGGACGCCAGCCGGGCCAGCGACCTCTACACTGTCGGCTGCGTGCTGTACGAGCTGCTGACCGGCGCACGGCCGTTCCAGTCCCGCGACCTGCTGCGGGAGATCGCCCGTAGCAGGGAGGAAGACCCGCCGCCGATGGCGGGAGTGCCCGGTGAGCTTGAGGAGCTGACACGACGGCTGCTCGCCAAGGAACCGGCTCAACGCCCCGATGACGCGACCGGGGTCTACCGGAGCCTCCTGCCATGGATCCGGGACCTCCCGCCTCTTCCCGGCTGGATCGACCAGAACCTGTCCGCCGACCCCGCCCACATGTACTCAACGGTGATCTCGAGTTTGGGGTGATCCAAGCCTGACGACCATGATTGTCCCACGCGGCCGGGCGATAGCGCCGGACTCATGACACGCCTGGTGGCGCTCAAGAGTGTTCGGTCATGGGCTGTGCAGTTCCCGGTATGCCTCGCGTAGCTCGGCGGCCTCGGGTACGCGCCGCGATTCCAGGGCGGTGATGACCTCGGCTGCCCGCCAGTAGTTCGAGGGCACCAGAAGCCCACTCGTGACGGCGGTGAGCGTCGCGTGCCCGGCCTCGTCGGGTTGGTCGGCGGCCAGGAGCGCGAGCGCCAGGTCGAGCCGTGCGGACACGGCCCTTCGTGGGCGCGGTGGGCCGTCGGTCGTGGACTCCAGCCGGGCGAGTACGCCGCGGGCGTACGGCTCGGCCGCCGGGTCGCCGAGCCACGACAGGGTGGTCGCGGTGTAGGCGTCCGACTTGGCGGGGTCGTACCGGTAGTGGTGTTCAGGCTGATCCGGAGTTGGCAGTGGCTCCACCAGGTGCGCGACCCGGCTCAGCGTGACGCGGGTCTCCTTGGCGGCGCCCAGGCGTGCCCAGGCTCGGCCCTCCTGGGCGGTCGCCTGGATGTACGCCGAGCTGCCCCGCGGTGCGACTCGCTGCGCTGTCTGGGACAGCTCCAGTGCTCGCCGGAAGTCACCGGTGGTGAGGACCTGCCATGCCTCCGTTTCCAGGCACCAGGCCGCGATCTCCCGGTGCTCGGTGTCCCTGGCGAACTGGGCGGCGGTACGAAGCCGCGCCGCCGCTCCCGGGAACCGGCGTAGGTCGATGAGGCAGGTCGCGGCCAGCAGCGAGAGCCAGCCCCCGGCCACGAGGAGCCGGCGATGCTCGGTGAGGGTCTTCTTCGCGTTGACGAGCTGGGAGACGTAGGTGAGATGACGGCGCACCCGCTCCAGCAACTCGCGTGGCGGCGTCCCGGGATAGGCGACCGCGAGATCGTCGACGGCCAGCTCCAGCCGTTCGAGTGTCGATCCTCCGATATCGCTCGCGGCAGCTCGGCGGCCCAGCTCCAGAGCGTCCAACTCGTCGTCGCCGTCGGCAGCGCTGCTGCTGTCGCCGAACAGTTCGGCCTCGCTGGTGCCGAAGGCCCGGGCGTACAGCATGCGGTAGGGATCGCGCGGCTCGTTGTGTCCGGCCTCGTACGCCTTGATCCGGCGCACGATCGTCTCCCGAACGGGAAGTCCTCTACGGGTTTCCTCGTCGGCGGCCTCGACGAGTCGGCGGGCCATCTCCTTCTGGCTCCACAGCCGATTGCGCCGCTCGGCGCGCAGCCGTACGGCCCATAGGGGGAGCTCGGCGACCATCGCGTTCACCTCTTCGTCGGACTGGGGGTGTCTTGACCATCCCCAGTGTCCCCCGATCACATTTGTGATGTGGGAGTTACGCACTGTTGTTATTGGAGGTGGCGATGCGGAGATCAGCCTCGTAGCCAATGGGAATCGTCGTCGCTCATGCCCCCAGCGTAAAAAGGCGATACACGCAAAGTGGAGTCCCTCACGTGTTCGTACGGCGAGCCGCGAGCGCTGGGATTGCGGTGATCATTTCCTGGGGCAGGTTGTCCCAGTAGAGACCACGCGGTCTGCGTGGCGGCCCGCACTCGATGATCTCGTCAGGTGTCACGATGAGATCAACTCTGAAATCGTGCTCGGCCTCGGGCGGGTCTTCGTCGACGACCTGCAAGGAATGCACTGTCGTCACGATGGTGGTGTCCGGGCCGATCAGCCCGGCCTCTTGGAGTAGCGCCACCTCGATGTCGGAGTAGCCGGCGCCCTTGCCGAGCCGTACGCCTTCCCGATTGACCGCGACGCTGCCGCACACGATCAGGTCGACCGGCTGCATCTCCGCTACGTCGACTTTGCGTGCCACGGTTGCGGCGACCTTGCTGGAGGCGGCCTCATGAGCGGGCACGGCCAGCGTCGCCGGATCGAGGAGGTAGAACGGCTTCGCTTCGGCCAGTCTGGGCACGGCCATGTAGACGAGCTTGCCCTCGGTCAGCGCCCGCGCCCGTACGGGAAGCTGGGCCTTGTCCGGCACAGCCTTGATGACCGCCGCCTCCCGCCAGACCGCTAGCTCCGCGAGCCGATCGGCGGCGGCGTCGGCTCCGAAGAATGTCGGGATGCGGCCGCGGACACCGGGCGGAACAACTCGCTCCCGTTCCAAAAGTACCCAGATCCGTTCCCGGACCGCCTGCTTGGCCTGGTCCTTCTCCATGCTGATCACGTCTCCTCATGCAGCAGCGACAAGGGCGAACAACCGGTCGTACACGTCCCGGATGACTGGAGCTTCCCGCCATGGCCGGAGCTCCCGGCCGACGCTGAACACGATGTTGAACCCCCCGCCGCCCCGTGTCCTCGCCACCACGTCGATGGCGCTGTTCAGCGATGCCGCCGCCATGTCAAGCTTCCCCTGACGGACGCGAGCGAGAGCCAGATTACCGAGCACGATCGCTTTCGACTTGGGTCGACCATGGAGGGCTTGAGCGGTGCTCTCCAGGATCGACTCCGCCCGCTTGGCGTCGTTGAGCAGCAGGTAACACGAGCCCGCGAGCCGGCCATGCTGGGCAGGCGAGAACATGTCGATCGCCGCATCCACTGTGCTGATCTGCTCGAAGCAGGTCTCGGCTTCGCCCAAGGCATGTTCGCAGTCCGGTTGTCGCCGTCCGAGCGTCGCGTAGGCCTCTGCGGCATGGAGTAGCCCCAGGCCACGCAACACCAGGCTGCTGTGCCCGGCGCGCTGGGCCGCCTGTAACGCCAGGTCGAGCGCGGCTTGTGGGTCCTTCTCGGTGTAGAGCGCGACGAAGCTGGTTCGTAGAAGCGCGTGTCCTTCGGCGGCCAGATCGTGAATCTGCCGGGCTGCCGCCACCGCCTGGGCAAGGTAAGCCCGGGTAGTCGCGTGATCGCGTCGCTGGGAGGCATCCCAGACCAGTTGCCCCATGAGCGTGGCCGCCTCGGCCTCCACGGTGCACAGCTCGCGCTGGACGAGACTGGATGACGCCTGAGTTCTGAGGAAGGCCACCTGGCCGAAGTGCTGCCCCGCGTCCACCAGCAACGATGCCGCCGAGACGTTGTCGTACCGCGCACCCAAGGCGTGAACACGCTCGCGTATGCGTGCGACGGCAACCAGGTCGACGCTGCCGGGATGCTTGATGGCGTAGTTCAGCCGCTCGTCAGCCAATGCCCCGGACTCGTCGGGCAGGCCCTCCCGCGTTTCCTTTCCCTTGCTGGATGCTACGTGCTCTCCGAAGAGATCTTCCTCGCTCACACCGAACGCTCGTACGTACAACAGCCGGTACGGATCACGCGGTTGATTATGTCCGGCCTCGTATGCCTTGATGCGGCGGACGATCGTCTCTCGAACGGGAAGTCCTCTTCGTGTCTCCTCGTCGGCGGCTTCGACGAGGCGGCGGGCCATCTCCTTCTGGCTCCACAGCCGGTTGCGCCGCTCGGCGCGCAGCCGTACGGCCCATAGGGGGAGCTCGGCGACCATCGCGTTCACCTCTTCGTCAGACCCGGGAGTGTCTCGACCACCCTTAGTGTCCCCCGTTCACATCTGTGATGCGGGGGTTACACAGTGTTGTATCTGGGGGTGACGACGTGAACAAGCGGGGTCCGCAGGCGCTGCAACGCCGTACGGACCCCTGAACCAGGAATCGAGGTCCTGATCCTGTGACAGACGATAGAGCCGTTTCCCCTGCTTCGGGGTTCGCCGGATGGCGGATCATGCGTAGCGACGCCGGTCGGTTGTGGGCCTCGCGGGAGCGGTCTTTCCCCGTGGCCGCCGAGCGGGCGGGGGCGTGGCGTACGGTCGACGCCGACGATCTGCGTGAGCTGGGCCAGGCCATCGCGCAGCAGGAGAGCATCGCCGAGCAGGCCGGCCCTCCCGGGCAGGAGAGCACGCCCAGACAGGAGAGCCCGGTCGGGCTGGGGAATGCGGCCGGCCTGGCGGCGACGGCGTGAGCGGTTGGCGGCCGGACCCGGGTGAGTTTCCTCCGTACTGCCTGGGCCTGCATCTGCCGCCAGAGTAGTCCGATTGTGTGCGGTTGCGGTGGATGCCCGACCCAGATCGCACGTCGTACGCGCGGGTCGTCCAGCACACATGTGACGACTGCATGCCCGTCTCGTGCGAGCTGTGCGCGGCCGGGGGGTTGAGGTTCATCCGCCGGACCGACCGCAGCCGGGGCAGGCCGGTGGTGCGGGAGAGCGAGCGGTTGATCACCTGCCGGGCGCGTGGCCTGTGGCGGGATCTGCTGCTGGGTCTGGCCCGCTGAGAGCTGCCTCGCCGGTCGCTGTTGACCGCGATCGGCGGGGCTCGGGGCGGCCTTCCCGGACGCCGGCCACCGCTGCCCGGCAAGTTGAGCCGGCCGCCTGCCGTACTTCCCCCGTGGCGGCAGGCGGGCCACGACGCGGCCCCGAGGTCTGAAGGCATGCACCTCGGGGCCGCCGTCCAGTGCAGACGAACCCGGAAACAAGGCGGAAAGGCGCCGATTATTTCGGCTGGCGAGCAGGGCTTTCGGCTATGGGCTATACCTCGCTGGGCGAGAAGCCTGCTCTGGGTATTTCCGCAAATCAGACGTACGATGGGCCGGTTGCTTGACATGATGGAGTGTGATACGTGGACCAGGTTGTCTGGAGGATCGCATGGGGCTTCACGCGTGGCGCATCGTATCGATTTCCCTGGTAGCCGGGCTGGTTCTGTCTGGATGCGGCGATCCAGAGCCCACTGTGGCCGAGGCTGAGAAGGTCCTCAAGAGTCATACCGGCCAGATTTTGAAAAATGTATTTGCTGTTGACATCGAGGTGACCGACCTCGGCGATAAGAATATCCCCTGCGGAAACGATAGGTACAAGCGAACCTACGCTGTCAAGGCAAGGGCGGGCGCAGGATCAGGGGATCCCGAAATCGTGACTCTCATGCTGATCGGCACCCTGGACTCAGTCAGCGACTATAAGCTTATAAAAGATGGCATGACTCAGACCTATCAGCAGGCAGTCAGCGTCAAATACCGCCACCGACTCGTGCTTTCCTCTCCGGGTAAAGGCAGGATTGAGGTGCGAGGTGAGACAGAATGCTTGCCGTTAACATGAAGCCGAATATCATGAGTAGGGTGATGGGCCTCGAACTTCTACGACTTTTCTTGCTCCTAGAAATGTCTCCTTGGTTACTGATTGCGCTTCGCCGAGTTGGGTTTTGTCCGTTCCGCCGGAGCCGTTGGCGATGAGCCAGTTGTCGAAGTTCCGTACGGCTTCCTTGTTCTTGGCGATCTCGGTGAAGGGCAGCAGGGCGCCGTCGTCGCCGACGATGGGCGCGTTGGCGAAGCGTGGGTCGTCCGGCGGGACCTTCGGTTTGAAGCCGTTGGACATCAGCACGTTCGCCAGCCAGGTTTCGCGGGCCATCGACGCGATGCGGTCTTTGGCCTCGAGCTCGCTCAGCCGGCTCTTGTCCGGGGTGAGCAGGGGCTCCACGCCGAGTGGGCTGAGGCTGGAAACGCCCACCCACAGGGCCTGCCCGGTCAGGCCGGGGATGCCCATCCCCAACACGCCGAGCGCCGCGCCGTAGGCGAACATCTCCTTCTTGACCCAGGCCTGGTCGTCGGCGTCGAGTTTCCCCTGGACCTCTCGCTCGGTGGTGAACTGCATCCCCGCGACATACCCCAGCGCCCGCATCGTCCGTTCGAGATGGTCGGTGCTCTTGCCGTTGTCCAGTTTCGCCGCGGCGTTGACGATCCTGCCGGTGAGATTCCCCATCCCCTCTTCGAACGGCTTGATGCCGGCCGGGGAGTCCGCGAACGTCTTGACGAACTCGTAGGTGTCTTTCGGGCTGAGGCGAAAAGCCGGATTCAAGCCCGGCACGATGGTCTTCACAGGTTCGAAGGCGCTGTCCTGGGTGCGGTTGGCGTCGCTGAGGTTGGCCCCTTCGGTGATTTCCGTGGCGTACGACCCGGCGATCTCGGCCATGTGCGTCCGCATCGGCCGCAGCACGCCAAGTCCGGGCAGCTCCCGGATCACCTCGAAGGCGAATCGCGAGGCCTCTGGGGAATGGGCCCCGTCCTTCTCCTCGTACGCTCCCGACGCGGTCGCCAGCACCTTGCCGAAGACGCCGGCGACATCGTCGCCCGCACCGGCTCGTCTGGCGTAGTCCAGGAACAGTTTCATCGTGTCGACCTGGCTGAGCTTGACCTCCTCGCCGCCCAGCTGGGCGAACGCGGCCCGCGCGGCCTCGCCGTCCCCGGCCAGCAGCTCCAGCGCGAGGGCGACCACATCGGAGGAGTAGCCGTACGTCTTCGTCTCGTGCGGACCCGCGCCACCCCAGTCCCGCCTGGGGTTCTTGGCGAAGTCGTCCAGTGCGAGTGCGCGGGCCGCGGCCACGCGGTAGGCCGTGGGCGCTTTCGCCCCCGCCAGCAGCGCCAGCCGGTCCCACGCCCCCGCCGGACTGGCGGGTTTGTTCAGCAGCTCGGCCTTCACCTTCTCAAACGCGGGGATGCGACCGGGTGCGCGCAGCGCCGCCCCCAGCACGGCGCTGAACGCGGCCAGGTCCTGTTTCGCGCTCGGGCTGCCGGTGTTCATCAGGAGGTTGGGCAGCGCGTCGCGCACCGACGCGGGCAGCGTGGCGAAGAACGCCGCCGCGGCCGCGGGATCCTTGGCCAGCCGGGCGAGTTCCTCGATGTGCGCGTGGACCAACTCGCCCTTGGACTCCGCGCTGATGTTGTCGCCGGCCAGGATGCCCCCGCCCCCGAGGTTCACGTCTCCGCCGTACATCAGGGCCAGGTTCCGGCCGGCCGCGAGACTGTCCAGCGCGTCGGGCAGGTGGGCGAAGGTGTGATCGTCGGTACCGTTCAGCGCTTTGATCAGTTCGGCCCGCTCGGCGAGCATCGGGGTCTGGTTTCTGCCCCAGTCGGCGATGGCGGCGATCTGCGCCAGTGGCGCGGTGCTGATCTCGTTGGCCCGCAGGCGCCCTTCGAACTCGGCGGTGAACTCGGTGAGCCGGTCGGCCGCCCGGCGCAGGTCGGTCGCCATGGCGTGCATCGCGGCGGGGTCGATGCCGCAGAAATCGCCGGTGGGAGATGCCATCGCGGGTCCTGTTCTCGAAACCGGGGCCATGGGGTCAGGGATGTCAGGTCAGCTGCCGCCGGATGAGCTCGGCATGGGAACGTGGCACCGACGCGGGGTGCCGCTGCAGTTCCTCCTCGATCGCGTGGACGATCTGCCGTACGAGCCGACCCAGACGGTGGTGGCGGTCGCCCACCTCGTCCGTCCACTTTTTAGCGGTCGGTCCTGTCCAGACCTTTTCCGACTGCATCGACGCATAAGGGTGCTGGTATGCCTGTTCGACCTCTTGAGAGCGGTTATGTACTTCTCTGAGAAGTTCCACCAGTTGCACGTGGCGAGGATTGGGCACCATCTCCTCAGCCACGCCGCCCCCCCGTTCCCGTCTTCCCGTGCCCGCCCCCGCGTCACAGTAGATGTCAAAGGTAGGCATCACCCAATAGCACCGGCAACCCCGAAATATCAGGACACCTTGGCGGCAGCACGCCCCCGGAACGGCTGAGGCTTTATCACATCCGAGACGGACAGGTTCCATCCCAAGTGGAATCTTATCCACACCGAAATCGCGCCACCCTGTGATGGGTCAATTACTTGGGGTTACAGGCCGTCGTTCTGTCGATTCTGGGCGGTATGGATCGACATGTAAGTAGGGACACTCTTTCAGGACCCACTGACGCGTGAAAAGGAACCACCATGGGTGAGTACGTAGATCCCCTCGGCATGCTGGTGCGGGCCCTCGACCAGGCCGGCACCGTCATCGCCAAGGTCCAGCCCGAGCAGGCGGCGCTCCCCACACCGTGCCGTTCCTGGGACGTACGGGCGCTGGTCAACCACGTCGTGGACGAGGTGCACCAGTTTGCCGTGGTGACAGCGGGAGGAAAGCGGAACCATCTCGGCGTCGACGTCATCGGCGACGACTGGACGGGGGCGTACCGCGCGGCGGCCGACGAGCTGATCACCGCCTGGCGACAGCCGGGTGCCCTGGAGCGGCCGCAGCGCCTGCCGTTCGGCGAGATCCCGGCCACATGGGCGGTGGGCCAGCACGTCACCGAGTTGGTCATTCACGCCTGGGACATCGCCAAGGCCACCGGCCAGCCGACCGACCTGGACCCCGAGCTGGGGCGGGCGGCGCTGCGGTGGGGGCAGGACAATCTCCAGCCGGAGTTCCGCGGTGACGAGGCCGACGGGCATCACATCGGCCCCGCGGTGCGGGTGCCCGACGACGCGCCGCTGTACGACAGAGTCGCCGCCTTCGGCGGCCGCGACCCCAACTGACCCGCCGGCGGGGCGCCCCACCTCGGTGCGGCGGAGATGGGGCGCGTCCGACGTGAGAAACGCGAACACCGGGCACGCCGGCGACGGCCGGGCGGCGCGTGTGATCGACTAGCGGCAGATCCGGGCGTGCTTGATGTCGACCGGAAGGACGGGCTTGCCGTCCACCGGCGGTGTCGGGCCTTCCGGGGTGGCCTCGATGCCGCCGGCGGCGATGCGATCCAGGGCGGCGAGCCCGGCGGCGTCGACCGTCCCGAAGACCGTGTAGTTGGGTGGCAGCCCCGAGTCGCCGTAGACCAGGAAGAACTGGCTGCCGTTGGTGTCCGGTCCGGCGTTGGCCATGGCCAGCACGCCGCGCGCGTACGTCTTCCGCGTCCCGGTGGTGTCACCCGGCCACGGGGGCAGATCGCCGGGCAACTCGTCCTTGTATTGATAGCCCGGCCCGCCCTCGCCGGTGAAGCTCGGGTCGCCGCACTGCAGCACCTTCAGCCGGTCGTACGCCGTCAGGCGGTGGCATGAGGTGACGTCGTAGAACTTGTGCCGGATCAGGTGTACGAAGCTCTGCACCGTGCAGGGCGCCTTGGCCGGGTCAAGCCTGAGCCCGATGGCGCCGTGGTTGGTCTTGAGGACCGCGGAGACTCGCCGGGTGGGAGTGCGGCGCGGGTCCGGCGGCAGCGGCACCTTCCGTACGGCCGGATCGTCCGGAGTCGCGGTGTAGTGACAGGGGCCCTTCGTCGTCCTCGGCGGTTTGCCTCCGGCCGCGTCCGCGGCCGCCGAGGCGGGCATGACTCCGAACGCGACCAGTGAGCCCGTCGTCGCTGCGGCCATCGCGGCGCGCGCCGCGAGTCGTAAGACTGCTCTGTCAGACATGTCGTCCTCTCGGGGGGTGATCCACAGGCTCTCTGTGGTTTAGACGATCTGACAAATGCAGTCAAGAGGATGTGGCCATCGACAGTGTCGACGCGGTCTGGCGCGTGGGCAAACCGCTGGGCGAGGAGGCTCGCCGGACGCAGGCTTCTTCCCTGATCGCCCAGGCTCAACGTGGTTCGCGCAGGTGCTCCGCGACCCGGCCCCGTCCCCCGGCGGACCGTTCCCTCGCCAGCCTGGTCTCCTCGTCCGCCGTGAGGCCGGCCTCCTGTGAGGGATCGCGTGGAATCGAACGCAGGACCTCGTCCAGGTTGTCGTAGCTGCCGAGCGGCAGGGCCGCGAGCACACGGATCACGGGCTCGTCGGCTCCGGTCTCTTCGGCGCACCGTACGACGTCGTGCTTGTCCGCGGGATAGTCCAGTGAGGACAGAGCGCGGCGGACGGATTCAACATCGGTGCCTCGTGTCATGTCGTCCCCTCCTTCGCCGACGGCCCGCCGTCTCGCGGACATGCCGCCCAGGGCGAGTCCGTCGTCTCTCCGGCTCTCGTTACCCGGCCCTGGCCGGTGAACACCGCCAATCCGGCACGGCAACGTCCTGAAGGGTCGTGGTCTTGGAGATGGGCCGAGCCCCAACGCGGAAACACGAATGCCGGGCTCCCGGATTTTTCGTCGGGAGCCCGGCACTGGCGACGATGTCCGCAACGACCTGGGGATGCGGCTCAGTCAGAAACGGGCCACTGGAGTGATGTGGGTTTCAGGTGAAGAGTTCCTCGGTGGAGTTCACGGTGACGGCGCGGCGAACCCAGGTCGTCAGCAGATCGAGGTCGTTGCAGCGAGTGATCCGGTCGCGGGTCTCGGGGGAGATCTCCATGCCGCGGGCATCGAGTACGGTCAGGATCGCCTTCGCTTCGCCTTCCGCGAGCCCTTCTTGCCGCCCTTGGTCGATCCAGTCGGTCACGTACGGGCGGGCGAGGTCCTTGGCGCGCTTCAGCAGGTCGCTGTTCATGATCATGAGCTCCTTCAGGTACTTTTGCGCCACGTCCGGTAGCTTGTCGAGCACGTAGTGCAAATATAGCTCGGCCTGCTCCGCTTCCAGAGTGCTCAGTCCGGCGAGCATGGCCTGGAGCGCGGCCGGTTCGATCTCGCCGGTCTTGGCGTTGAGGATGGTCGACAGTACGGCGAGTTCCGGGGATGCGCGGGCCCGGTCGGGGTCGGTGATCGACGCGATGCGGCCGGGATGGATGACCAGCGGGGTGATGATGCCGCTGGGGCCCAGGGTGATGGGCTGCTCGCTCCAGCGGCCCACCGCCGCATCCCCACCTCGGGAGGAGTTCTCTGCGTCCGGGGCTGAAGTGCGAACTGGTGGAGGGCGGTCCGAACTCGTAACGTCTGCTGCCGACTCTGACGATTTACATGTGGTATGGCTGCAGAGCGACCGGTGTGATCGTCCAACGGGACGACGAGACCAGGCGAGGCGATCGTGACCACTCAAAGCCCCCGGGCGACCACCGGCGGCGGGGACGGCGCGGCGTACGGCAAGGCGGCGGTGACGGCGACCGCGTGGCTCGGCCACCCGGTGACGATGGCGGCCGTCGCCCTGCTCATCCTCAACGATCACCTGTTCAAGCGCCTGTGGCCTGGTGTGGTCACCGGCAAGCTCAGCGACTTCGCCGGGATGCTGGTCGCGCCCCCGCTGCTGGCGCTGCTGCTCGAGTCGGCGATCCTCGCCGCGCGAGCGGTGGGCCGGGCCGTACGCCGGATTCCCGCCCCGCGCCTCGAAGCGGGGAAGTGGATCGCAGCGGCGGCGATCCTGCTGACCGGGGGACTCTTCACGCTCATGAAGACGACCGCGGCCGGAGCCGAGGCGGCGGCCGCCGTGTGGGGCCTGTTCACGCCATCCGCCCAGGTGATCGCCGACCCGACCGACCTGGTCGGACTGCCGTTGCTGGCCGTGGCCTGGCTGGTCCGGGGTCGTGCCGCACAGGGCCTGGACGCGTACCGGGCGGTTCGGCGGGCCCGGACCCTGGTCGTGCTGCCCGCCGCCGTCTTCGCGGTGGCCGCCACCTCCGCCGGACCCCCGGCGCCGTCGGCCCGGCATGTCGAGGTACACGGCTCGACGATCGTTGTGTTCCTCGGCTCGGAGAGGGGCGAGGGCCTCGAGGAGGGGTGGGCTCTGGCCACGAGTGATCAGGGCCGGTCGTGGCGCGAATGGAAGGGTGCGCCGTCGGGGCACCGGAACACCAGAGCGTGCGTGCCCGGTGAGCCGCGGCGCTGCTACCGGGTCGTCCCGCTGCGGCTGAAGGTCGAGCAGACGGCCGACGGCGGAGCCACCTGGTCGACGGCCTGGGAGATCTCGCGGGGACGGCAACGGCTGCTGGACCGGCACTACGAGAACCCGGACCGGTACGGCATTCCGTCGGACCCGGCCGCCTCGGTGGCCGTGGCGGTCCTGCCCGTGACCGGGGGGCACCTGGTGGCGGTCGCCAACCGGACAGACGGGGTCGTGCTGCGCGACGTGGCAGAACGGTGGCATCGGTTCGGCTTCGTCGATTACGGCAGCGGGCTGTCCGAACGGGCGGCCGTACCGCTCGCCGAGCCCGGCGAGAGAACCGGCAGTGAGATCAAGGCGGCCGGGATGGCCGCGCTCGCCGTACTGCTCGTCACCCTCGGGTTCGCCGGAGGCGCGCGGCGCCGACCGGCCTGGTTCGTCCTCTCGGGGCTGACGATGTGGTCCGGCGCACTGCTCATCGCGATGAGCGGAAGAGATATCGCCGACATGATGTCGGCGGGCGCCGGCATTCTGCTGATGCTGCTCGGCGGCACGGGCGTGCTGATCGTCTACACGCTCAGCCAGCCACTGCGAGGGGTGCCCGCCCTCGTCGCCGCACCGTTGACGTTCGCCGCCATCTACCTGCCGTTCCTGGGCTGGAGCGCCGGATGGCCCGATGACTACGGCGTCGCCGTACTGTTGGCGATCGCCCTGTGCGTCGCGGTCCTCGCCTTGGGCGTCCGCCTGATGAAGCGGGCATGGCGGGACGATTCCCCCTGAATCGACTCCCAGGAGTTCTGCCGCACATCGTCACGTGCCCCCGTGCCCGCCCGTACTATGTCTGGTTTCAGGTCGTTTGGGGTTTATGTGCCGATCTGTAGGGCACCAGCAATAAGCGCCGTGCCCGCCTGGGGCTGACGGTACGGCGCAGCATGCCACGGCTGGCCGGTCCGGCCGGCGACATCTCCTCGGATCCTCCCGGTGCGTCCCCGGGGGATCCGATGCACGAGATTGGAGTCAGGAATGGCTCAGCACGCTCTCGAACGGCTGATGCGGAAGATCGAGGGCCAGGAGTGGCTCGACAGACCGGGCCACACGCTCGAGCACGGCTACGCGTTCGTCCAGAACGTGTTCGGCCTCTCCCAGGGACCGGTCCGCGGATTCCTGCACGGCGTGTGGTTCGGGCATCCGCTGCACCCGGCGCTCACCGACGTGCCGATCGGGTCTTGGACGACCGCGATGGTCCTCGACGCCATGGGGGCGGGGAAGGGCCGGCGTGAGCGTGAGGGATACCAGCGGGCCGCGCGGCGGGCCGTCGGGCTCGGGGTGGTGGGCGCCCTGGGGGCCGCGGTGACCGGTCTCACCGACTGGCAGTACACCCATGACTACGCCCGGCGTCTCGGCCTCGTCCACGGCGCGCTCAACGCCGTCGCCCTCGGACTGTACACATGGTCCTGGTGGGAACGCAGACGGGAGCGCCACGGGCGGGGGCGTCTGGCGGCCATGCTCGGTTATCCGCTGGTGGCCGTCAGCGGATACCTCGGCGGCGGCCTCACCTTCCGCCACCTCATCGGAGCCGACCAGTCGGAGCAGGAGGCGGACCGGCTCCTTCAGCCGCGCGATTTCACACCGGTGCTGCGTGCCAACGAACTGCAGGAGGGGACCCCGCGCCGCGTGGAGGCCTGCGGCGTGGGCGTGCTGCTCGTCCGGTCGAACGGTCAGATCCACGCCCTCGGCGAGACCTGCCCCCACCTGGGCGGCCCGCTGTCCCAGGGCTGGCTGCGGGACGGTTCGATCGTTTGCCCCTGGCACGGATCGGCGTTCGATCTGGAGACCGGGGAGAGCCAGAACGGCCCGGCCATCGCACCGGTGCCGCGATTCCAAGCCCGCGTCCGTGACGGCCGCATCGAGGTGCGCCGGGTGCCGCCCGTGGTGAGCGCCCCCCCGGGGAGCGCCCTGACGCGCCAACAGGAGATGCCGGTTCAGCCGCCGCGGCCTCGCCAACGGGAGATGCAGCCATGAAGAAGGGGACACAGGTTCTCACCGACCGGAAGAAGCAGACCACTGAGGTGATCACTCCGCCGAAGACGGCGACACGGATGCTCTACGAGCATCACGGAGTCCTGCGCGGGATCGTGGAACGGCTCTCGCGCACCTCTCGTGACGACATCGAGCAGCGGCGGTCGCTGACCGACGAGCTGTACAGCGAAGTGCAGATGCACGAGCGGATCGAGGAGCACATCTTCTACCCCGCGATCAGCGACTTCCATCCGAAGCTCGACGCCGCGTGGTCGGAGCACCGCCAGATGACCGACCAACTCGCCGCGCTGTTGCGCGCCGATCCCGGCGGCGCCCGGTTCGAGGAGGAGCTGCGGCTGATGCACGACGTGCTGGAGGCCCACGCCCATCTGGACGAGGAACTGGAGATGTTCCCCGAGGTGGAGAGGCTGATGGACGAGGCGTGGCTCGTGGAGATGGGCGAGAGGCTGCAGGACCGCCTGGATCGGCTGCGGTCGTCCAGGACGCTGCGGGCACGGCACCGGCTGGAGCGCATGATGCTGCGCGGACCCGGGCGGCTGATCGCGCGCACCATGCGGCGCGGGTCGTAGGAGCGTGAGCGGTGACCACAGAACAGATTCGCCGGTCGGGACCGCTCCGCTGGACGGGAACGGGAAAGCTCGTCTCGTTCTACCGGTACTTCGCCTTCAACGCGCCGAAGACGACGACGGCCGGGGGCATGGCGCTGCTGGCGGCCACCGCGGTGGCCCAGATGTTCCTGCTGATCCGGCACTCCGCCGCTCCGGCCTACGTCGTCGTCTGGTTCCTGCTGATGATCATCGGCTCGCTGCTGGCCGCTTTCGCGATGTCGGTGGGGTCCGTTCCGGCGCTGACGCGGTCGGGGTGGGCCCTGGGCAGCGCGGTCTCGCTGGCGTCGATCGCGATGTACTTCGTCAGCCGTGCCGTGGGGCTGCCCGGCCTGCCGCAGATGCTCGGCCACTGGCACTATCCGCTCGGCAACGTGACGCTGGCGATCGGCCTGTTCTTCCTGGGCCTGCACTTCTCCGTTGTCACCGGGATGAACGTCGCATACCCAAAGACCCGGGGCTGGCATGACTGACGACAGGTCTATCTGACAGCCGATCCGATGAGGGGGCCATCGCGATGCACAACGACTTTCCGGCCTGGCTGCGGATCGAGCACTGGCTGAACGTGCTGTTCGTCACCCTGCTCATCCGCAGCGGGATCGAGATCCTCGCCACCCACCCGAGGCTCTACTGGCGCAACCACAGCAGGCCGGGCACGGAGTGGGCGAGGTTCACCCGCAAGACCATGCCGAAGGACAAGCTGTACGACACGATGGACGAAGAGGAGGACTACTCCCCGATCGTGTCGTTGCCCGGCCACAAGAAAATCGGGATCGGCCGGCACTGGCACTTCTTCACCGTGATGGGCTGGCTCCTGCTCGGCATCTCGTACTGGGTCCTGCTGTTCGCCACCGGCCAGTGGCGCCGCTATCTCCCCACCTCGTGGGACATCTTCCCGGCGGCCTGGCACGACCTGGTCACCTACGACGCGTTCCGGCTGCCACCGATGATGCCGGGCCAGCCGTTCGACGCGCTGCAGAAGCTGAGCTACGCCGGGGTGATCTTCCTGCTGGCACCGTTCCAGATCCTCACCGGACTGGCGCAGGCTCCGGCGATCGAGGCGCGGTTCCCGTGGTTCGTGCGGATGTTCGGCGGCCGGCAGGCGGCGCG
>NZ_JBHMQT010000038.1:0-91368 GCF_042435035.1 Sphaerimonospora cavernae | reverse complement strand
CCTACCGGTGGCTACCAGTCCCGAGTCTGCCGGATGGCGACTCTCTAACACTCATTAGGAGATATCGGGTGGCAAGGGAGAAAGAACCCCTTCCGGGCCGCTATCCGGTGACCTTCGGGGAGGTCGAGCTCCTGCGTGACCTCGATCGGCCGGATGGATGGATGCTCACCATGGACGGCGTCCCGCAGTCGTACGTGGATCTGAGCGATCCGACCTACATCGATTTTTCCTATGTCCAACTGATGGCCCACGTGATCGACTGCCTGCCCGAGGGCCCCCTCGACGCCGTCCACGTCGGCGGGGGCGCCTGCACGATCCCCCGCTACATCTCGGCGCGCCGACCGGGGTCGCGGCACCTCGTGGTGGAGCCGGACGCCGGTCTGGTGCAGCTCGTCCGCGACCAGCTCCGGCTCAAGTCGGTGCCCAGGCTGAAGGTACGCATCCTGGACGGCCGCGCCGCCGCCGCCGGGCTTCCGGACCGGTTCGCCGACCTCTTCGTGCTGGACGCCTTCTCCGGCGCGACGATGCCCGTTGAGCTCGCCACCACGCAGTACATGGCGGAGGTCGCCCGGATCCTGCGACCGGACGGCACGCTGCTGATCAACGTGGCTGACGGGAAGGGCCTGGCCTTCGCCAAGCGGGTCGTGGCCACCGTCACCGAGGCCTTCCCGCACGTCGCGCTGCTGGCCGAGCCGGGCGTCTTCCGGGGCCGGCGCTTCGGCAACCTGATCGTGGCGGCCTCGCCCGTCGAACTGCCCGTCGGGCCGCTCACGAGGAAGGCCGCCGGCGGCGCCGTACAGGCCAGGTGCGTGTCCGGCGAGGACCTGACCCGGCTGGTCGCGGGCGCGCGCCCCATCCGTGACGGTGATGCCGTGCTCACCCCCGTGCCGCCTCCCGGCCTGTTCGATTAGACCCGATCAGGTCTGGTGGTCGGCGACGATGGCGTCGATGCGTGCGGCGAGCGTGAAGTCGAGATCGGTGAGGCCCCCCGCGTCGTGAGTGGTCAGCGCCAGGTGCAGCGTGCGCCAGCGGATGTCGATGTCGGGATGGTGGTTCATCGCCTCGGCCTGCTCGGCGATGTCGTTCACGATCGCGATCGCCGTACGGAAGTCGGGGGCGACCACGGTCCTGCGGATGGTGTCGCCGTCCCGCCGCCAGTCGGAAACATCGTTCATGACTCCCACGACACCATGGACCAGGAAAACCTGCCAACCCATCAATCCCCCAACAGAAAACGGAGCGGTCGATGCCCTTGCAGATGATCGGCGCACCCGGCGATCCCGATCTGATCCGTCTCCCGTGGGATCTCCCGCTGGAGCAGTGGCCCGAGCATCACCTGGTGGCGCTGCCCCGCGGCATCTCCCGGCACGTCGTGCGCTTCGCCAGGCTGGGCGGGCGCGTCTACGCGATCAAGGAGATCAGCGAACGGTACGCCAGGCGGGAGTACCGCCTGCTGTGGGACCTGGTCCGCCACGACGCGCCGTCGGTCGAACCGGTCGCGGTGGTGACCGGGCGGACCGCGGCCGACGGCTCCGAGCTGGACTCCGCTTTGATCACCAGACACCTGCAGTTCTCCCTCCCCTACCGGGCCGTGCTGTCGGGGACGGTCCGGCCCGACACGTTGACCCGCCTGCTGGACGCGCTGGCGGTCCTGCTCGTACGGCTCCACCTGACCGGCTTCTACTGGGGCGACTGCTCGCTGTCCAACACCCTCTTCCGGCGGGACGCCGGGGCCTTCGCCGCATACCTGGTGGACGCCGAGACCGGCGAACTCCACCCGGCCATCAGCGAGGGCCTGCGGGCGCACGACATCGAAGTGGCGCACGTCAACATCTACGGCGAGATGCTGGACCTGGAGGCGGGCGGGCTGCTCCACCCGACCGTCGACCCGCTCACGTTCGCCGATCAGCTCGTCGAGCGGTACGAACGGCTGTGGACCGAGCTGACCCAGGACGAGATCATCGACGAGGTCGACTGGCACCGGGTGGACCAGCGCATCCGCCGGCTGAACTCGCTCGGCTTCGACGTCGCCGAGATGATGGTGCGCCGCAAGGCGGGCACCTCGCGCCTGATCGTGCGCCCGAAGGTGGTGGACGCGGGGCACCACCAGCGACGCCTGCTGCGGCTGACCGGGCTCGACGTGGAGGAGAACCAGGCAAGGCGGCTGCTCAACGACCTCGACGCGTTCCGGGTGTCGAACGGCCTGCGCCACGAGGACGAGGCGATCGTGGCCCACCGGTGGCTCGCCGAGGTGTTCCAGCCGGTGATGCACGCGACCCCCGCCGAGTTGCGACGCAAGCTGGAGCCGGCCCAGCTCTTCCATGAGGTCCTCGACCACCGCTGGTTCATGTCCGAGGCGGCGGGCCACGACGTCGGCCTGGCCGCGGCCGTACGGTCCTACGTGGACAACGTCCTGGTGTTCAAACCCGACGAGAAGGCCGTCATCACCACCTCCGACCCCCTCTCGCCGTGAGGAGGTGGGCCAGGTAGGCGGCGGCGTCCGGGATGCGGTCCTCCCCGAAGACCCGGATGCCGCCGCGCTCCAGGAGCGCGGCGGTCACCCCCTGGCCGGGCGTCGTCCGGCCGCCGAAGGTGCCGTCGTAGATCCTCAGGGACCCGCACGACGGGCTGCCCTCCTTGAGGATCGCCAGCCTGGCCCCGGCCGACGTCGCGGCGGCCAGGGCCCGCCGCGCGCCCAGCAGGAAGGCGTCGGTCACGTCGTCACCGGCGGGCGTACGGATGCGAGCGGCGCCCTCCAGCACAGCCGCGCCGCCGGCGCCGCCCTCGATCTCGGCGGGAGGCCGGGGAACCGGCAGCCCGCCCTGGACCTCGGGGCAGAACGGGACGAGCCGCCCCTCCTCCCGCCACCTGGCGAGCAGTTCGTCGTCGCTGGTCTTGGCCCCTCCGTCGTACCGCACCCGGCTGCCGAGCAGGCACGCGCTGACCAGAATCCGCTCCATGTCTCCCATTCTGTACGGCTGCCGCTTCTGTACGGCTGCCGCCCACGTCCGGCCCTGGTGCCGGCCCGCGCGATCCCGGTGTCAGCAAAATATGAAGATAATTCAGGAAATATGAATTTCCATTCCCGGGATAACAATCCTCATCCTTCGTGAATAAAGGGTCTATCTCATCGCATTCTCGATCATCGGGTCACCTCCGGATACTCCTCTAATGTGGGCTGGGCTGAATCGGCGCATTTGCGAGGAGTTGCCGGTGATCCGGATCGAGGACTGCCTGTCGGAGGCCATGTCCATCCCGGGCGCCCTGCACGCGGTTCTCGTGAACCATGCCAGCGGCACGGCCGTGGCGATGGAGGGGGCGGCGGAGGGGGCTGCGGAAGGGACTCCGGACCCGGCACGGGCGGCGGCCGGGATGACGAAGGCGTTCCAGGCGATGCTCGACGGCATCGCGCTGGCGTCCGCGGGCGGGCGTGACCGGATCGAGGACGCCATCATCACGACCGAGACGAGCTACCACCTCATCCGGCCCCTGGATATGGCGGTGGACGGGCCGCTGCTGCTCTGTCTGCGCCTCGACATGGAGCGGGCCAACCTCGCCCTGGCCCGGCGGCAGCTGAGAACGCTCGCCCACGAGATGGACACCGGCCGCCAGGCGGAGACCGCCCCGGCACTCCCGCGGCGCATCCCGCGGCCGCCGCCACGCGCGGTCCCGGCTCAGATCCCTTCTGGGATCCCTGCCGGGGTCCGGGGAGAGATCCCGGGAGACCCCACCGACGTGGAACTGCTCCTCAGGCTGCGCGCCGCGCTGGAGGCGCTGCCGTGATCGTGCGCACCTGGTTGAAGCGACCCGGAAAGGCTGTCCCGATGGATCTGCGCCGCGACGTACACGAAGAGCTCGTCCTGCTCAGGAACCGTACGCCCGAGATCACCGGCGTGCTCGCCTGCACGGTGGACGGCATGCTCGTGACGACGGATCTGGCCGCCGAGACCGAACAGACGGCGGCACTCACCTCCGCGCTGCTCTCACTGAGCCGCCGGATGACCGAACTCGCCGGGGTCGGCGAGTTCGAGGAGACCCTGATCTCCGGCAGCCGAGGTCACACGGCCTGCTACGCCGCGGGCCGCAAGCTCGTCCTCACCGTCCTCGCGGGTCCGGGGGCCAACCTCGGCCTGCTCCGGATCGAGGGCCGGAAGACGGCGGCCAAACTCGCCGCCATCATCGAACCCGAATAGGAGAAGAAGAACATGGCGAACATCGACATCTCACTCAAGGACATGCTCGGCATCGACGGTGCGATCGGCGCCGCCGTGGTCGACTACGGCAGTGGCATGGCACTGGGCACGCTCGGCGGCGGCAAACACCTCGACCTCCAGATCGCGGCCGCGGCCAACACCGAGGTGGTGAAGGCAAAGCTGCGCGCGATGGAGGCGCTGAAACTCAACGAGGCGATCGAGGACATCCTCATCACGCTGAGCGGTCAGTACCACCTCATCCGCCCGATCACCGGACGGGGCGGCAAGGGGCTCTTCCTCTACCTGGCCCTCGACCGCGGCCGCTCCAACCTGGCGATGGCCCGCCACCAGCTCCGCGCGATCGAGGAGCAGCTGGAAGTCTGACCCTGGCTCACTCCGGGATCGGCGTCAAGCCGGGTAGGCGTGGGTCTCCGTCGCCTTGACGGCGACCCAGATCCGCTGACCGGGCAGCAGGTCGAGATCGGCGACGGCGGCCGCGGTCACGTCGGCCGAGACGCTGACCGGGCCGTCGAGCCCGACCCGGAACTGGTCGCCGTGCCGTTCGACTCCCGAGATGGTGGCCGACCACAGGTTCCGGGGCGTGCCGTCCGGCCTGCTGCGGAAGAGCGCCACCGCCGAGGGCGGGAACGCCACGAACACCGGTCCGGACAGCATCTCGGCCACGCTCAGCACCAGCGGCCCCGGACCGGGTTCCGGGGCGAGGCCGGGAGCGCCGATCGTGACCCGGTGCCCGTCCGCGTTTCCGCGGTAGAGGTTGAGCCCCACCAGCCGGGCGACGTAGTCCGTACGGGGATGTCGCGCGACCTCGGCGGGCGACCCCTGCTGTACGACTGAGCCGTTCTCCACGACCACGAGCCGGTCGGCCAGCACCATGGCGTCGAGCGGGTCGTGGGTGACGAGCACGGCCGCACCGTCGAACTCCGCCAGGTGGCGGCGCAACTCCGCGCGGATCTCCAGCCGGGTGTGCGCGTCCAGCGCCGCCAGCGGCTCGTCCAGGAGCAGCAGCCTGGGCCGTACGGCCAGGGCCCGCGCGAGCGCGACCCGCTGCGCCTGTCCGCCGGACAGCGCCCGGGGGCGGGCGTCGACATGATCGCCGAGCCCGACCCGTCCGAGCCACTCGCGGGCCAGGGCCCGGGCCGCGGCCTTGGCGATCCCCTGGCAGCGGGGGCCGAATGCCACGTTGTCGAGGGCCGACATGTGTGGAAAGAGCAGGTAGTCCTGGAACACCATCCCAATTGATCGCCGGTCCGGCGGCAGTTCGTGCACCGGCTGCCCGGCCAGAACGATCTCGCCGCGCGTGAGCCGTACGAGACCGGCGAGCGCGCGCAGCGCGGTGGTCTTGCCGGCGCCGTTGGGGCCGAGCAGCGCGATGACCTCACCCGCCGCGGCCGTCAGGTGGGTGTCGAGGCGAAACCGCTCCCGCTCCACCATCAGCCGGGCGCTCAGCATCTCCCCCTGCCTTGCTCCCCTCATGCCTTGATCCAGCGGTCGCGCAGGGTCGCGAGTACGGCCACGCAGACGGCCAGCAGGACCAGGCTCAACACGATCGCCGCCTCGGGATCGGTCTCCAGCGCCAGATAGACGGCGAGCGGCATGGTCTGGGTGGTGCCGGGGAAGTTCCCGGCGAACGTGATCGTCGCCCCGAACTCGCCGAGTGCCCGCGCCCAGCACAGTACGGCTCCCGCGACGATCCCCGGCCCGACGAGCGGGAGCGTGATCCGCCGGAACACCGTCCACCTGGAAGCCCCGAGCGTGGCGGCCGCCTCCTCGTAGCGCAGATCCGCGGCTCTGAGCGTGCCCTCCACGCTGATCACGAGGAACGGCATGGCCACGAACGCCTCGGCCACGACGACTCCCGCCGTGGTGAACGGCAGCGACAGCACGTCGCCGAACCATCGTCCGATCAGGCCGCCCCGGCCGAACACCAGCAGCAGCGCGACGCCGCCGACCACGGGAGGCAGGACCAGCGGCACCGTCACCAGGGCCCGGACCAGCCCGCGGCCGGGGAACTCCGCCCGCGCGAGCAGCCAGGCCAGCGGCACGCCGAGCACGAGGCACAGGGCCGTCGCCGCCGTCGCCGTCACCAGCGACAGCCGCAGCGCCTCCAGCACCCGCGGCTCGGCCAGCCGGGCGGGCAGCGTCGGCCAGGGTGCCCGGGCGAGCAGCCCGGCGAGCGGGAGGACGAGGAACAGCATCCCGGCCGCCGCGGGCACGGCCAGCCCCCACGGCAGGCCCTGCCCGAGACGCCGATCCGATTTGATCATTTCGTCAGACGAGTGTGAAGCCGGCGTCCGACAGCACCCGGCGGCCCTGGTCGGACAGGACGATGTCGATGAATTCCTTCGCAGCCACCTGCCGGCGGGTCCCCGGCACGACCGCGATCGGATAATCGTTGATCGCCTTGTCCGCCTCGGCGAACTCGATGCCCTCGACCTCGCCGCCGGCCGATCTGACGTCCGTACGGTAGACCAGCCCGGCGTCCACCTCGCCGAGCCGTACCTTGGTCAGCGCCGCCTTGACGTCCTGCTCCTGCGTGACGGGCTTGACGGTCACACCGGCGGCGGCCAGCGCGGTCGCGGCCGCGGCGCCGCAGGGCACCCGCGGAGCGCACAGCGCGACCTTCACTCCGGGCCTGGCCAGGTCACTCAGCCCGGCCACGTGGGCGGGGTTGCCCTTCGGCACCGCGATCTCCAGCCGGTTGCGGGCGAAGATCCGGAAGGTGGGAGCCTCCGACTGGCGCATCGTCTCCATGTTGGCCGCGGCGAACACGTCGGCCGGCGCGCCCTGCTTGATCTGGCGGGCCAGGGTCGCGCTGCCGCCGAAGCTGAACCTGATCTTCATGTCGGGGTGGCCCTGCTCGAAGAGCTTGCCGATGGCGGAGAACGACTCCGACAGGGACGCGGCGGCGAAGACCGTCAGCGTGTCGTCCTTCTGACCTCCACCGCAGCCCGTCACGCACAGCATCGACAAGATCGTCAGGATCGCCGACGCCGACAGCGACCGCCTGCCGATCCTCGGCCTCACCATCGTCGCTCGCTCGGGTCCTGCCGCATGCAGCAAATCTAACCGCAGTACGGGCCGCCTCCGCGTAGGGCCTATGCCAGGGTGGCCGCTGACCTCCCCGACTTGACCGGAGATCAATCCTTGATTGCGTGATAAACGCCAATAACAGGGCACTTAGCAGGGGTCCTGCATACATGTGGGGCGAAACACTCGTTAGTGCATCGCCCACCCCCAAAGTGAGGAGAGACGCCTTGGCCGCCAAGCCTTCCGCCCATACCCAGCAGCGCGGCGACAGCCAGCCGTGGCTGCACCAGCAGGGGGTCGAGATCCAGGGATTCGGGACGGTACGCGACTTTCCGGTCGGCCTGAGCCGGGAGACGAGAGACTACTCCTGCCAGCGGCTCAACCAGATCCTCGCCGACAGTCAGATCCTCTACAGCCTCTACAAGAAGCACCACTGGCTCATGCGCGGCCCGACCTTCTACCAGCTCCACCTGCTGCTCGACAAGCACGCGGGCGAACAACTCAAGATCATCGACGAGATCGCGGAACGGATCCAGACCCTCGGCGGCGTCGCCGTCGGCGATCCGCGGCAGGTGGCGGAGATGACCGTGATCCCCCGGCCGCCGGACGGCGTGGAGGAGGTGCCCGCCATGATCTCCCGGCTTCTCGAGGCCCACGAGACGATCCTGGTCGCCGCGCACGACGCCGCCGCCAGAACCGCGGAGAAGGGCGACGACGGGACCAACGACCTGCTCGTCTCCGACGTCATCCGCACCGGAGAGCTCCAGGCGTGGTTCCTCGCCGAGCACCTCGTCGAGACCCCGCTCGTGCACGCCTGAGTGGCGCGGAGCGGATCAGCGCAGTTGACATCACGGGGCCGGTCTTCACGGGCTGTAGCGCATCCTTGATGACCAGATCGCCGCTCGCGTCTGCCGCAACGGTGCCGAGGCAGACGCCGGCAGTGGGGACCGGCCTCCCCCCATCACCGCTCATGCTCATGGACTGCCAAGCCGTCGCATCCCGATCGCTAGTCCACGAGCCCGATGTAGCCGAGCAGATTCTCCTCGATCAATCCCATAACCTGGGGCGGGAGCTGCCCCAGGTAGTCACCCAGTTCCTCTTTGAGAAAAGGCTGGGCGCAGATCGTACGCGCCCAGCACTTACTGGGCAGGTTGCCAAAACCTTGAGCGATCTTGACGCAGTACTCTGTCCTCAGCGTGGTCGCCGTGGAAGTCGGCACAACGTATACAAACGGCCAGTCGGCCTGCTCGTTATTGGCATCGTTGCTTAATACGATCACAGGCCGCTTCGGATGGTAGTTGCGTTTGTCGTTGGGAGGCATGGTGAGCGACCGGTCAGAGACGTAGTACACGCCGCCCTTGCGGATGGATCCCCTCACTGCTCACCGAGTGCTCTCGAGTTGGCCCGCTGCAGGGCCTCCCGACCTTCCAAGAACTCCGATTTCAGAACTTCTCCCGCCCCCGGGTCGCCGGCTTCCGTTGGCCGTCGTGCCCGTCTGGATCTGACCCGCTCGATCAGCGCCGCGGTTTGTTTCCGGCGTCGCGCCCGATTGAGGTCGAGGAGAACCCCGCGTTCCCCCCCCACCTGCGCTTCGATCACGGGGGCCGTCGCGTACGACGATTCCTTGAGCGCCGTCGCGCTCTTCGCACCGTGCATGCGTACGACATCGCGGATGAGCATCATGCCGATCACGTCCAGCGGATCGTCGATGTCGACGTTCATTCGCAGCACGCGGGAGCCGAACTCGACGGCCGTGCTGTCATCGCGCTCCACGAGTTCGCTCTCCACCACGAACTCCTCGGCGCGCCTGATCGCGTGATCATAGGGACCATGGTGATCCCACCGCCAAGTCGCTCCGCTGAGCTGGGAAAGGCCTTCCTCGACCGCCTTCAGATCTGCGAGGTAGAGAAGTTCGGTGAGCTTCACCTTCGTAATCTCGAAGCCCATCTCCTGCGCCGTCTTGAGCACGGCCAGGACCGCACTGACCAGGAGGGTGGGTGATTCGACCATGGCGACCACCGTTCCTCCCCTGATCTCCTCTATCGTCACGGTACCCCCGATGGTCGCCCGACATTCCCACACCGCTCCCCTCTTCAGAGAGCGGACACAGAGAGCTACATCATGACATCAATGAGTCACCATGTGGTCGGCTTCCGGTTTCCCCGGATCGCGGAACTCTGAGGAGACTCGACGCTGAGGGGATTCCATCCTGCGGCGGGCCTGGGCATGGTGGGGCGGGCACCGGGTAGGGGCGGCGACATGGGTGAGGAGAAGAAGAGCCCGAAGGAACTCGCCGAGGAACTGGCGACGAACGCGCAGGACGATCCCCGGTTCAAGAACCGCACGCCCGGCATCCGGGCGACCCGCAAGGGCTCGAAGGAGAAGGCGGACGCCGACATCGCCGGCCGGGTCGGCGGGATCGGCACCACCGGCGGCGGTGGTCCCGGCGGAACGGTCGGCGAGCCGCCGACAGGCCAGGTGCCCGACGAGGTGCTCGCCGACACGACCCTTGGCAGCGAGGACGCACCATCCGACGAAACCAGTGGACTCGTCGGACGCCACGAACCGGGTGGGCCCGGCGAACCCCGGCGAGGCCAATGAGGTCCTGCCTTTCGCGTTGCCGTTTCGCTGCCGTACGCCGGGTACATCGGATGCGTGTCGACCGGAAGGAGCGATTGAGGATGTGCCTGAGCTGCGGCTGCGGTGAGCCCGACAACGACCACGGCAACCCGGCCAACATCACCCGGCAGGATCTGCGACTCGCGGCCGAGGCCGCGGAAATCAGCTCGGAGCAGGCTGTCGAGAACATCCAGACGGCGGCGGCGGAAACCGCCGTATGAGCAGGACCAGCCAGACGAACCGCGGCTGAACATAGTTGAGCAACGCCTGACGCCTTCGGCATCGTCCGTCCGAGGAGAGGTCCAGGGAGAGATCGCCATGACCGAGCATGCGCCGTACCCGGAGAACGACCCGCGCCGCCACACGGCCCGGCTGCACGACATGCTGACCGAGGTGGCCGAGCACGCCCGGGATGACGTCCTGAAGATCGACGAGCCGAAGGCGCAGGCGCTGTTCGAAACCGCGGCCGAGGTGTGCCAGGGGCTCGCCACGGCCTTCGAGCACTACGACCGGCAATCGGAGCCGGCCTGGCAGCGGTGACCCGAAAGGCGGCCCCGAAGGAACGTCTCCTGAGGGGCCGCCCCCGCGGTGACGCGGTCTATTCCCGGGGCCCTTACGGCCGGACCAGCCGGAAGGTCCGCCGCCCTTCGGCGTCGGGCTTGGCGTCGAGGACCTTGTCCCCGACGATCGCCACCGCCTCCGGTTCCACGAAAACCCGGACATCCGCCTTCTCGACGACCTCGTCTCCTGACGAGGCCGTGCTCACCAGGGAGAATTCGAGCGCGTTCGTTTCGTCCCGCTTCGCCGCGATACGCAGCCCGGCCCACTCGGGCAGGGACTCCCCCACCATCAGATCGCGAATCGCCTCCACGGCGTTCTCCGTCACCGTCAGCACGGCCAGCTCCTCGACTACTCGGACCACCCCGCAGAACCACCCCCTACCCGCACGTCGGCAAAAAGCACGCCCGGGCTGTGATGGCAGCGTCAGGCGAGCAGAAACACGCTGGGAGCACCATGCCGGGAGATCGTGAGCTCTTCGCGGGCACGGGTGGCGGCGACGAACAGCAGGCAGCGCTCCCGCTGCAGGTCCTGGTGGTGCGCGATCAGATCCACGGGCGCCGGTGTGATCGCTGAGGCCGGAGGCACCGCGTGCTCGCCGACCCCGATGACCGCGACGCAACGGAACTCCATGCCCTTCATCCGGTGCATGGTGCCTACTCCCACCGCCGTGTCGGTGTGCTTCTTCGCCAGTGCCGTGACCGGGATGCCGCCCCGCCAGAAGTCCGTGATCCGGATGCTGTGCATCCGCTTGTCCTGGGCGTTCTTCACCGGTTCCAGGTGCAGCCCGGCGTAGGTCGCCTCCTCGAACTTCGGGAACACCTCGATGACCTGGTCCTGGACCGGCTTCTCGAGCTTGAGGAAGTCGCGGAAGAAGTCCCGGTAGACGCCGAGGCGCGCCATGCCACCCTCCCGAAATTCACGGCGTTGTCGCCTCCTGACCCGCCCGACCGAGCGCAGAGACCTGATCGGCGCGGCGCAGGGCCTGCGCTTCCTGGTCCTGGACGAGCTGCACACCTATCGCGGACGCCAGGGCGCCGACGTCGCCCTGCTCGTACGGCGCCTGCGCGACGCCTGCGCCGCCCCGAACCTGCAGTGTGTGGGCACCTCGGCCACCATGGCCACCACGGAGACCTTCGCCGAGGCCCGAGATGTCATCGCGAAGGTCGCGTCCCGGCTGTTCGGCGCCGATGTCAGCCCCGACCACGTCATCGGCGAGACCCTGGTCCGGGCCACCGGCGACCGCCGGCCGACCGGGCCCGAACTGCTGGCCGCGATGGACCTGGCGGGCAGCGGCCGCGGCTACGCCGAGCTGTCGGCCGACCCCCTCGCGAGCTGGATCGAATCGGAGTTCGGCCTGAGCCGGGAATCGGGGACCGGGCACCTGATCCGGCGCAAGCCGACCAGGGTCGCCGAGGCCTCCGACCGCCTCGCCGGGTTGACCGGACGTCCGCCAGAGGACTGCGCGCAGATCATCGAGAAGATCCTTCAAGAGGGCGCGAAGGCGCAGCACCCGGAGACGGGCCGCCCGCTGTTCGCCTTCCGGCTGCACCAGTTCCTGTCCAAGGGTGACACGGTCTACGTCAGCCTCGAACCGGAGACCACCCGGCACATCACCAGCCAGTACCAGGTCAGCGTCCCTGGACAACGCGAGAAGATGCTGTTCCCGCTGGCCTTCTGCCGCGAATGCGGGCAGGAGTACCTGGTCGTCGCCCGGCGGAAGGACGGAGGTCTCGAGGCCCGGCAGGAGGCCAACGTCGCCGGCGGCGAGGTCGCCAACGGCTACCTCTACATCAGCTCCGATCACCCCTGGCCCGATGACCCTGTCGCCGAGGGCAGGCTGCCCGACTCCTGGCTGGAGCCGTCGCTCTCCGACTCCCTCTTTGAATCGGCGGCCGACGGCGGCACCCAGATCCGGGCGGCCCAGCGGGTCTACCTGCCCAGGGAGATCTGGCTCGGCCCGGGAGGCGCCGAGGTCCCGGCCGGGGCGGGCCAGCGCGCCTGGTACTTCCGCGAGCCGTTCAAGTTCTGCCTGCGTTGCCGAGTGTCGTACGAGCAGCCGCGCGCCAAGGACTTCGCCAAGCTGGCGACCTTCGCGTCGGAGGGTCGCAGCTCGGCGATGTCGCTGATCAGCACCAGCATCGTGCGGAACCTGCGGCAGCAGACCGAGCTCGACGAAAAGGCACGCAAGCTGCTGACCTTCGTCGACAACCGGCAGGACGCGAGCCTGCAGGCCGGCCACCTCAACGACTTCGTCCAGGTCACCCAGGTGCGGGGCGCGCTGTTCCGCGCCGCGGAGGCCGCCGACGAGGAGGGCCTGCGGCACGACGACATCGCCCAGCGGGTCGTCAAGTCCCTCGATCTGCCCCTGGCCGCGTTCGCGCAGAACCCGGACGTCAAGTTCGGCCAGCGGGAGCACGTGCTGAAGGCGTTGCGCGGCGCGCTCTCCTACCTGATCTATGCGGATCTGGCGCGCGGGTGGCGGATCACGATGCCGAACCTGGAGCAGACCGGCCTGCTGCGCTTCGACTACGTCGCCCTCGACGAGATCGCGGCCGACGACGAATACTGGTCCGCCGCCCATCCCGTGCTGCGCGACGACGAGCACGGGCACCGCGCCGAGCTGGCGCGCATCGTGCTGGACGAGATGCGCCGCGCCCTGACGAACCGCCGCTCCAACTCGCTGTCGGCGGACTCGCGCAGCGCGTCGACATGCTCTTCGGCGGTCCGGTGGCCGCCCGTCGGCTCGGTGGCGGACCGGGCCAGCTCCAGCAGCAGCGGCACCACGCTCAGCCGGTCGATCCCGCCGCCCACCGCCGACGAGGTCGGCGACAACACCGCCGCCGGACTGCTCCGTACGGCACTGCGGATCGGGTTCACCTCGGGTGCCGGGCCGTTCCGCTCGCTGGCGTCGATCGCGGTGGAGCCCCGGCAGTACCAGCTCGTGCCGCTGCTGCTCGCGCTGCGCATGCCGACCGTGCGGCTGCTGATCGGCGACGACGTCGGCATCGGCAAGACCGTCGAGTCCGGCCTGATCGCCAAAGAACTGCTGGAGCGCGGCGAGGCGGGCGGCCTGACCGTGCTGTGCTCCCCCGCGCTGGCCGAGCAGTGGCAGGCCGAGCTGCGCGACAAGTTCGCCATCGAGGCGACGCTCGTGCTGCCGTCCACCGCCACCCGGCTGGAGCGCGAGCTGCGGCTGGACGAGTCGATCTTCGATCGGCACCCGGTGACCGTGGTCTCGCTCGACTTCATCAAGTCCGACCGCCGCTACCAGCAGTTCGTCCGGACCTGCCCGGATCTGGTCATCGTGGACGAGGCGCACACCTGCGTGGCGGCCGGGTCGTCATCGAGCAGGCAGAGCCAGCTGCGCTACCGGCTGCTGCAGGAGTTCGCCGCCGACGCCACGCGGCACCTGCTGCTGGTCACCGCGACCCCGCACAGCGGCAAGGAGGACGCGTTCCGCGACCTCATCGGCCTGCTCGACCCCACGCTGGCGGATCTGAACCTGGAGGAGGCCAAGGGCCGGGAGGCGCTGGCCAGGCACTTCGTGCAGCGCCGCCGCCGCGACATCCGCCGTTACCTCGACCAGGACACCCCCTTCCCCAAGGACCGCCAGACCCGCGACGTCTCCTACGCGCTGACCGGCGAGTACGGCAAGCTGGCCCGCCAGGTGCTCGTTTACGCCAGGGAGACCGTACGCAAGCCGGGCAGCGGGCTGCGCCAGCGGGTCTCGTGGTGGTCGGCGCTGGCTCTGCTCCGCTCGGTGGCCTCCTCCCCGCGCGCCGCGGCGACCACGCTGGAGACCCGCTCGGCCGCCGCCGCTGCCGAGACCGAGCCGGAGGCCGACGAGCTGGGCCGCTCCAGCGTCCTCGACCTCACCGATGAGGAGGCGCTGGAGGGCATCGACGCGGCGGCCGGTGGCCGTACCGGCGAAGACGACGACGGCGACCGGCTCAGGCGGCTGGCCCGTGCTTTCCGCAAGATCGAGGGGCCGCAGGACGACGCGAAGCTCGCCGCGCTGATCGGGGAGGTCAAGGCGCTGCTGGCCGACGGCTACGACCCCATCGTTTTCTGCCGGTTCATCCCGACGGCCGAGTACGTCGCCGAGCACCTGGCCAAGGCGCTCGGCAAGAAGGCGCACGTCCGCCACGTCACCGGCCAGCTCCCGCCGGAGGCCCGCCAGCAGGCCATCGAGGACCTCGCCGGCGAGCCTGGCCGGCACGTACTGGTGGCCACCGACTGCCTGTCGGAGGGGGTCAACCTGCAGGAGAACTTCCAGGCGGTGATCCACTACGACCTGGCCTGGAACCCCACCCGGCACGAGCAGCGCGAAGGTCGCGTCGACCGGTTCGGCCAGCGCAACCGGATCGTCCGGGCGGTCACGATCTACGGCCTGGACAACGGCATCGACGGCGTCGTCCTCGACGTGCTCATCCGCAAGCACCGCACGATCGCCAAGCAGACCGGCGTGGCCGTACCGGTGCCGACCGGCGGCGACGACGTGATCAAGGCACTGATCGAGGGCCTGCTGCTGCGCGGCGACGACAACTCCGACCAGCTCGACCTGGACTTCGGCGTGACGAAGACCCGCGACCAGATGCACCGCGCCTGGGAGAGCGCCGCCGAGCGCGAGTCGAAGGCGCTCACCAAATACGCACACTCCGGCGTCAAGGTGGAGGAGGTGCGGCAGGAGGTGGATGAGATCCGCGCCGCGCTCGGCGGCTCGGCCGACGTGTCGCGGTTCACCCGGGAGGCCCTGTCCGGGTTCGGCGCGATCATCGACGCCCGCCCCGACGGCTTCCGCGCCGACACCCGGCAGCTTCCGGTGTCCGTACGGCACGCGCTCGGGCTGAGCTTCGAGGGCAGAGCAGCCGGTGCGGCCGCCGGGACATTGGACTTCCACCCCGACATCCCGGCGCCGCCCCGCTCGCACGCCCTGGTCCGCACCGACCCGATGGTCCGCACCCTGGCCAGGACCGTGCTGGACACGGCCCTGGAGGGCAGCGGCCCGGCGCGGCGCTGCGGGGTGATCCGCACCGAGGCGGTCGCCTCCCGGACCGTGCTGCTGCTGGTCCGCTTCCGCTTCCACGTCACGCTGCCGGGCCGTACGGACTCCATCGGCAACCGGACGATCATCGCCGAGGACGCGCAGGTCATCGGATATCGGGCGGGGGCCGGCGGCCGGGAGTGGCTCACCGACGACGAGGTCGCGGCGCTGCTGACCTCCCGGCCGGAGAACACGCTGCCCGAGCTGGTGCGCCGTACGGCCGAACGGGTCATCGCCGAGCTCGTCACCGACGGCACGGGCGATCTCGGTAAGCGGGAGCTGGCCCCGGAGTTCGCGGCGGCACTGAAGGAGCGCGGCGACGCGCTGACCGCCCGGCTCGCCGAGTCGCACCAGCGGGTCCGCGGCGCGATCGGCGCCGGGATCCGCGGGCTGAAGGTGACCGCCAACCACCCCGCCGACGTGCTCGGCGTCTACGTCTACCTGCCCGCCGGCGGCGGGCGCTGATCCCCGCTTTCGCTGAACCCCCGCTTTCGCTGAACCTGCGATGAGGAATGACTGAGGAACCGATGAGGAACGTGGGGAACGCCTACCTCGCCGTCGACGTCCAGGGCAGCCTGCTGCCGCAGGACGTGCTCTCCCGGATCGCCGCCGCCGACCGGGAGCTGCCCGGCATGCGGCCGGAGGATTATCACCTGGCGGCGGCCGAACGGCTCGGCGACGCCGCCAGCCGCCGCTGGGACTACCTGCTCGGCGCCTATCGCGCGTTCCGGGACCGGCTGGCCAAGCTCCCGGAGGGGGACGCGGCCACCACGCTCACCCGTGACCGCTGGCTGCTGGTGCTGCTGAACGAGTTCGGCTTCGGGCGGGTGCCGTACCAGCGGGGCGGCCTGCAGCTGGCCGGGAAGGACTTCCCGGTCTCGCATCTGTGGCACAGCGTGCCGATGCACCTGCTCGGCTGGCACAGCGACCTGGACCGGAGCGTCCCCGGCGTCACCAAGCGGGCGCCGCAGTCGATGCTGCAGGAGTTCCTGAACCTGTCGGACGATCACCTGTGGGGCGTGCTGTCCAACGGGCGGCGGCTGCGCATCCTGCGCGACTCGACCGCCCTGGTCGGCTCGGCGTACGTCGAGTTCGACCTCGAAGCCATCTTCGACGGCGAGCTGTACTCGGAGTTCGTGCTGCTCTACACGCTGCTGCACGCCTCACGCTTCGAGCTGATCGCGCCAGATGACGGTACGGCGACCTGCGCCGACTGCTGGCTGGAGAAGTGGCGGGCGTTCGCCGCCGAGACCGGGCTGCGCGCCCGCGACCAGCTCCGCGACGGAGTGAAGGAGGCCCTGGAGGCGCTCGGCACGGGGTTTCTCTTGGCCAACCCCAAGCTGCGGGAGCAGTTGGCCGCGGGCAGACTCGGCCGCGACGACTTCCACCACGAGCTGCTGCGGCTGGTCTACCAGCTCATCTTCATCTTCGTGGCCGAGGACCGCGGCGCACTGCTCGACCCGGCCGCCCCGCAGGACGTGCGCGACCGGTACGCAACGTGGTTCTCCAGCCGGCGGCTGCGCCGCCTTGCCGTACGGCGAAGCGGGGACCGGCACGGCGACCTGTGGAAGACCATCGTCATGGTCATCAAGGCACTCGGCGCGGACGACGGCCTGCCCGAGCTGGGCCTGCCCGGCCTCGGCGGCCTGTTCTACCGTACGGCCGGCAGCCCGCAGGGGCTCACCGACGAGCCACGTCCCGACCAGCTGCTCTGGTGCGACCTGCCCAACGAGGCGCTGCTCACCGCGATCCGCAAGATGTCCACGGTGCGAGCAAAGGACGGGCGGCCGCGTGATGTGGACTTCCAGCATCTGGGGGCCGAGGAGCTGGGCAGCATCTACGAGTCGCTGCTTGAGCTCGTGCCGTACGCGGAGACCAACGGCGTCGGGCCGAAGTTCGAGCTGAAGGAGAAGGTCTCCGGCAACGACCGCAAGCTGACCGGGTCGTACTACACACCCAGCTCACTGATCGAGTCGCTGCTCGACACGGCCCTCGACCCGGTGATCGAGGCGCACGCCAAGTCTCCCGAGGAGCTGCTGACGATCACGGTCTGCGACCCGGCCTGTGGGTCCGGGCACTTCCTGGTCGCGGCAGCCCGGCGGATCGCCAAGCGGCACGCGGCGATGCTGACCGGCGAGGACGAGCCGGTGCCGTCGGCCGTACGCGAGGCCATGCGCAAGGTCGTGGCGCGGTGTATTTATGGCGTGGACATCAACCCGCTCGCCGCCGAGCTGGCCAAGGTGTCGCTGTGGATCGAGTCGCTGGAGCCCGGCAAGCCGCTGGCCTTCCTCGACGCCCACATCAAGGTCGGCAACGCCCTGCTCGGGACCACCCCGAGGCTGATCGCCGCCGGAATCCCCGATGGCGCGTTCAAGCCGATCGAGGGTGACGACAGGAGCTACGCGAGCGCCCTGAAGAAGCAGAACACCCGCGAGGTGCAGCGCGTCTCGCGGGAGACCGGCCAGACCCGGCGCGGGGAACAGGAGACGCTGTTCGACGATGCCGAGCTGCCGGGCAACCAGAAGCTCGCCGAGCAGGCTCGCACCCTGGCCGCCATACCGGTCTCCGGCGTGGCCGACGTTCGCGAGCAGGAACGGCGCTTCCACGAACTGGAGACCTCTGACGAGCTCAAGCAGAAGCGCTTGGTCGCCGACGCGTGGTGTGCCGCGTTCGTCTGGCGCAAGCACGCCGAGGCCCCCGAGGCCATCACCACCGCCACCATCCGCGGCCTGGAAACCGGTGTCACGCTGGCATCGGAGCGGGCCGAGGAACTGAGGCGACTGATCGAGCAGTACCGCTTCTTCCACTGGCACCTGGAGTTCCCCGAAGTCTTCCCCGCAGGCGACCCCGGCCCCGACCTCAACCCCGCCGCGGGTTGGTCCGGTGGCTTCACGTGTGTGCTGGGCAACCCCCCATGGGAGCGGGTGAAGATCCAGGAGAAGGAGTTCTTCGCCGGCCGAAACGAAGCTGTCGCGAACGCGAAGAACGCGGCAGCGCGGAAGAAGGCCATCGCTGCGCTGGCCACCAGCAGGGACGAGGTCGACCGACTGCTCTTCGCCGAGTTCACGAACGAACTGCGCCAGGCAGACGGCTGGGCACTGCTGCTGCGTGACTCCGGCCGTTATCCGTTGACCGGCCGTGGCGACATCAACACCTACGCCGTCTTCGCCGAGACCGGCCGAACGATCACGGCCGGACAGGGCCGGGTCGGCATGGTGCTTCCCACCGGGATCGCGACCGATGCGACGACGCAGTTCTTCTTCAAGGACATGGTGACGACGAAGACGCTCGCCTCGCTGTACGACTTCGAGAACGAAGATAAAGTCTTCGCTAGCGTCCATAATCAGTTCCGCTTCTGCCTATGGACCGGGACAGGGAGGCGATCTCCCCAAGAGCGACGCTGCCGACCGACCCGGCGACCTCCGACCGGCCTACGCCGCAGCTGTCGAAGTTGCGGGAGCTGCCGCCCGGCTCGCCGCTGGACGCCATCCGGGCGGCCGTGGAAGAGGACTACGCCCACGGGTCGTTCAACGAGAAGCTGAAGAAGACCAACGAGTTCTACGCGTTCCTCACCCGGATGCACGACGGCGACCTGGTGCTCTGCAACGACGGCGGGAAGATCTATAACGGCCGTCTCCGCGGTGAGCCTGCCTTCCGGGCCAGCGTGGAGAACCGGGCGAACCTGCAGCGGCCGGTCAGCTGGCTGAACGGCGACTCGCCGCTCGACTTCGACGACCTACCGGACGAGATGTCGGCCAAGCTGGCCACCCAGCACGACGTGCTCGACCTCACCGAGTTCATCGACGACCTGGAGCGGCTCGTCGGGCCGCAGCCGGCGCCGACCAGGGAGTTCACGCTTCCGGACGTCATGCCGGAGCTGGCCGACGAGCTGCTGGTCGACCAGGAGTGGCTGCAGGAGTGCGTTGACCTGCTCCGGGATCGGCTACGGCGACGGCATCGACGTGGCCGAGCGGTACGGACTGGAGACGCTGCGGCGAGCGCTCTCATGACATCCCCGGTCCCCGTCGTCGCGCTTGTCGAGGGCGCTCCGCCGCGTGAGTTCGCGCTCACGGCCGAACAGGCGGCCGCCCTTGCCGCGGCGAAGGCCGTACAGGTGGTGCCCGGGCCGCGCGCCGGGCTGTGGCGGATCCGCGACAACGGCTACGTAGGGGCCGCGGCGATCGGCGGCGTCCAGGTCAGCATCAGGCCGAAGACGCCGATCGACCGGCTGCTCTTCCTCCTCGGCTACAGCCGGTCCCTGCGGGGCTGGCGGCAGGAGGAGGTCCACGCCGGTGAACATCGGGACCTGCTGCCCGCGCTCGCGCATGCCTTCGCCCGGGGCGCCCGACGCGCACTGGACCGGGGCGTGCTGCAGGGGTACCGCGAGATCGAGGAGTCGGCCCAGGTGGTCCGGGGGCGGATCCGGGAGGCCGAACAGATCAGGCGCAGGTACGGCCTGCCGTTGCCGATGGAGGTCCGCTATGACGAGTTCACCGTGGACATCGCGGAGAACCGGCTGCTCCTGGCGGCCACGACCCGGCTGCTGTGCCTGCCAGGGCTCGCCGAACCCACCCGGAAGACGCTGCGGCACGTGCTGGCGCGTCTGGTGGGCGTCTCGCCCCTGGTGCGCGGAGCGCCGCTCCCGACCTGGCACGCGAACCGGCTGAACGCCCGCGACCACACGGCGCTGCGGCTCGCCGAGCTCGTGCTGCGCGGGCGCTCGTACGAACTGGACGACGGCACGGCGGTGCGGGTGGACGGCCTGCTCTTCGAGATGTGGCGGGTCTTCGAGGACTTCGTCACCGTGGCGCTGTCGGAGGCCTTCCAGCCGTACGGCGGGCGGAGCAGCCCGCAGGACCGGCTCCACCACCTCGACGAGGATCGGCGGGTGGCGCTGCGGCCCGATCTGGTCCGCTATGCGGTCGGACCCGGCGGGATCGAACAGCCCGCCGCTGTTGTCGACGCCAAGTACAAGATTTCTGCCGGCCCGGACGGACACAACGGCGATCTCTACCAGATGCTCGCCTACTGCACCGTGCTCGGCCTCTCGTGCGGCCACCTCGTGTACGCCAAGGGCGACGCCGAGCCGTACCGGCACGTGGTGCGCCGGGCCGGTATCGAGATCAGGCAGCATGCCCTCGACCTGACCCTGCCCCCGACTGAGCTGCTCGCCGCCGTAGCGGAGCTGGCGGCGGGCATCACCCGGCACGATGCCGAGCTTGCGGCCGCTCGCTCTCAGTGAGCGCAGTAGCTCAGAAGTCCCCGGCTCTCAGGGGTGCGCGTCGGATAGGTGAACCGGCGTGTATCACCTTTGAAGCGATAGGAGAAGGTGAACGCCCCGATCCTGTTCCGGGCTCGCGCCTTCGATCCGCGATTAGGTTCCCAACCAGGCGATTTGTCCTTCCGAAGAGGAGGCATCACAGACTGCCACCCCAGGAACCCTCCGCTGCTGTGTACGAAGCTCTGGCGAGGTTGATCAAGTGCGGGCACAATTGCCGGTGTGAAGGCATACGTCGGGGTGACTGACGCAGGCTGGTACCGATTTCTGGCCGCGCGCCCGGATCTCACCGAGGTGAACTTCTGGCGGCCCTCCAGCGGCCGGGAGTTCCGGGCGATCGACCACGGCGAGCCGTTCTTCTTCAAGACCCATCATCCGCACAACCGCGTGGTCGGCGGCGGCTTCTTCAGCGGCTTCGCGCCCCTCCCCCTGTCTGAGGCGTGGGAGCTCTTCGGCCAGGGCAACGGCGCCGCAAGCCTGGTCGCAATGCGGCAACAGGTGGGAAAATACCGCACGCAGCCAATGGCTCTCAGAGAGGATCCGGTCATCGGCTGCGTCATCATCCGCGATGTCTTCTTCTTTCCGGACGACCGAATCGCCGGGCCGCCGCCGGACTTCGCGCCCAACATCGTGCAGGGCAAGAGCTACGACCTGGCCAGCCACCCGGCCGCCGGCTACTTCCACGATCTGCTCGGCCGGATCGGAATCGGCGTGGAACTCGATCTGTCCGAGCCGTGGCACCGGGACGGACCTGTCTTCGGCGATCCCCGGCTGGCCCCGCGCAGGCTCGGCCAGCAGGCGTTCCAGGCCGTGGTCCTGCATGCCTACGAGCGGCGTTGCGCGATCACGGGCGACCGGATCCGGCCCGTCCTGCAGGCGGCCCACATCCGCCCGGTCGCGGATGGCGGCGAGCACCGCCTGGACAACGGTCTGCTGCTCCGCTCTGATGTGCACACGTTATTCGACCGCGGCTACCTGGCCGTCGACCCCAGGCATCGGTTGGTGGTCAGCCCACGGCTGCGCGAGGAGTTCGGCAACGGCGAGGAGTTCTACCGCCGGGCCGGACAGGAGATCAACGTTCCGGACCGACCACGCGACCGGCCCGATCGTGAGGCCCTCGCATGGCATCTCGATGAGGTGTTCCTCCGGAGTTAACCGGGGAAGCGGATGAAGCCCGCGGGGACGTGGTCCACCAGCCAGACGCCGTTGGCGCTGACCCGGAACTCGTACCCGGCCGCGTGCATCGCACCGGCGTCCACGACAAGCACGATCGGCTTTCCCCTGCGCGCTCCCACTCTGGTGGCGGTCTCCCGCTCCGGGGACAAGTGGACGTGATGGCGCGACATCGGCCGCAGCCCTTCACGGCGGATCGCCGCCACGCTGCGAGCGACCGTCCCGTGGTAGAGGCACGAAGGTGGCTCGACGACCGGTAGGTCGAGGTCGACCGGCACCGTGTGCCCCTGGCTGGCCCTGATCCGGTCTCCTTCGATCACATACCGCCGCTTGTCGTTGCCGGCGACCACCAGCTCCAGCTCCGGCCGGGAAATCGGAAACCCGTGGGAGGCCGCCGCCGCGAGCAGCACGTCGACCTTCACCCAGCCGTGCGCGTCCAATTCGATGCCGATGCGCCCGGGCTCGTGCCGCAGATGCTTGGCGAGATACTTCGAAATCTTCACCAGCCGCCGTTCGTCCATCACGCTCCCCTGCGGACCGACATCAACCAGTGCCACCGTAACGATCGGCGCCGACTATTCGCGTTGTGCGGCGTCATCGAGCTTCTTACGGTGGGGAGATGACCACACCTTCGATCGATCCGTCGCTTCCGCCGATGCTGGCCCTCACAGGTGGCGAGCGTGAGGTGCTGGAGGCGTTTCTCGACTTCCACCGTGCCATGGTCACCCGCAAGGCGCTGGGCCTGTCCGACCAGGACATACGCCGCAGGCACGTGCCGTCCCTGACCACACTGGGCGGGCTGCTCAAACACCTGACGATCGTGGAACGGAACTGGTTCCGCCGGGTGCTCGCCCAAGATCCCACCATGGGCCCGCCCACCCAGGAGGACGCCGACGGCAGTTTCATGCTCGACGCCGAGGACACGCTCGACACGCTGGTCGCGGCGTACGGCGAGGCCTGCGCGGAATCGCGCCGGATCGCCGCCGAGTTCCCCCTCGACCATGTCGTACCGCACGCGGAGCTGGGTCAGGTCTCGCTGTGCTGGATCTACGTCCACATGATCGAGGAGACGGCCCGCCACGCGGGGCATGCGGACATCCTCCGCGAGCTGACCGACGGCGTGACCGGGGCCGTCGTTTGATCCCAGGGCAGAGCCGAGGGTGCGATATGCGGTGCGGCATCCGATAACGTGCCGATCGTGAGTGCGTACCTGCTGATCCTCGGTGAGCGTGAGGCCGTCGCGTGGGTGCTGCGGGAGTCGCGGATGGCGTTCCCGCCCACCAGCCGGAGTGAGGTGAACCGGCTCAAGGTCGGGGACGAGCTGTTCGTCCTCACCACCCGGGGCTGCTGGCACAACCCCACCCGGGACCGCACCCGCGTGATCGGCCTGGCGACCGTCACCTCGCCGGTCGTCCCGTACGACGAGCCGGTCACCATCGCGGGCCGTGACTTCACCCGCGGCTGTGACATCCGGCCGCACACGCTCACGCCGTACCTCACGGGGGTCGAACTGGCCCCGCTCGTGCCGCGGCTGGTCGCCTTTCCCGACAAGAACGCCTGGTCGATCCGCCTGCGCCGCCCGCTCCTCGAACTCGGCGAGTCCGACGCCGGCCTGCTCACCGGCGAACTCGACGGCGTCGCCCTTGACCCGGCCGAGCTGATCCCGGGCTACCTGTCCGCCATCCGTCCGGTACGGCAGACCGACGCCCGCGATTGATCGAGCTTGAGTAATATCGCGTTATCGGTGATCATGTCTTGACGGGCGATTCGAACAGCCGGAGGACGGATGTCATCGATGGCGGGTCTTGTGCTGGTGCTCGCGACGGTAGCGACGGGTCTGATCGCGGGGCTGTTCTACGCGTACTCCTGCTCGGTCATGCTCGCGCTGCGCCGGGTCGACGACCGGACCTTCATCGAGGTGATGCGGCGGATCAACGCGGCGATCCAGAACGGCTGGTTCGCCCTCGGCTTCGTCGGCGGGCCGCTGCTGACCGCGATCGCCCTGGTGCTGAACCTCGACGGCGGCCCGGTCATGCCGCTGATCGTGGCCGGGCTCGTGCTCCACGTGCTGACGCTGGTCATCACCTTCGCGGTGAACATCCCGCTGAACAACCGGCTCGACGCCGCCGGCGATCCCGCCCAGCTCGCCGATCCAGCCCTGGTGCGCCGGAGTTTCGAGGCGCCCTGGGTGCGCTGGAACCTCGCCCGCACGCTCGCCTCCATCGCCGCCTTCGGCTGCCTGTGCTGGGCCCTGACCTTTTGAGTCGGAGCGGGGCGTCCGGGATCAGGAGGCCACTTAGGTGATCTTTGTTCGTACGTCCAGGACGGCCTGATCGGCGGCGGCCCGGCCGGAGAGCCAGCCCTCGCGGTTGTTGATCGAACCCGCGCCGACCATGTTCAGGTCGGGGAACATCTTCTCGACCTTCTCCTCGACCACCCGGTCCCTGGCCGCCAGCACCGGCAGCAGATCCTTGCCGGTCTCGGCCGCCGCCTGCCGCACCGCCTCTCCGGCGACCTCGCTGAGCCGTTCCCCGATCCTCTGCGCGTAGGCGGCCAGGAACGACTGCCGAAACGAGCGTGTCCTGGACCTGCCCAGGACGTCCCGGCGGGAGCCGGCCAGCCGCATCGCCGTGGTGGCCTGCACCAGCAGGGAGGTGAACAGCACCTCCACCGCGGCGAGGTCGGCCGGGAAGCCCAGCACCGTGGCGAACCCGAGGCGCCTGCTCCAGACCGACCGGCAGTGGTTGGCCTTGGCGATCACGTCCAGCAGCACCGCCTTGGGCGCCTCGTAGGGCGCGTCGATCCCCAACCTGCGTCCCTCCGGCCCGTCGGCCGCCGACCGGTCCTCCGTTTCGGCGGCGAGCAGCGCGGCGTCGATGCTGTACCTGCTCATCAACGACTGGGCGGCGGCCGTGAACGTCTCAGCCTCGGCCTCGAACTCCGTCGACTCGGCCTTCGCCAGCAGTGCCCGCACCCGGGCCAGCATCCGCTCATCGACCGCGCGGCCCGCGGGCCTGGCCGTACGGCGGGCCGTGCCGGGCAGCGGGCACAGCCGCTCCAGCCGGGGCAGGCCGGCCAGCAGGGAGATGACCTGCAGGGCGCAGGTGACCATCCCCAGGCGGTCTCCGTCCTCTCGCAGGTATTCGTCGTCTCGCTGCCACCAGACCTTCGCGTCCAACGCGGCCAACTGGTCCAGCCAGCGCTCGTCCACGGTCGCCGGAGCATAGGCGCACATCTCCGAGGCGATGGCGTCGGTCGCCAGACGCACGTGCCGAGCTCCGAGCTCCCGCCCCACAAGTCTGATCACATCGGTGGGTTGCCAGCCGTTGCGCCAGGCGAATGTCACGTTCTGGTTCAGCACGCCGAGCAGCATCCGGTCGACGGCCGGTCGCAGTTCGGCCGGGGTTTCGGCCAGTGCCGCCGCATACCGCGAGAACTGCCCGTCGTCCCCGTCGAGCCGAGCGTCCAGCGCGGCGGACAGCAATCCGGCGACGATCTCCTCGGCCGAAGGCTGGGGCCGCCACCCGGGAAATCCCCAAGCATCCCCGGTCTGATCGCTCGGACCCTGCCGCCGGCGCTTGCGCTCCTTCTCCTTGGCCCTGCGCCGCTCCCGGTTCGCCTTGCCCATCAGGTTCGCTCCTCGTAAATCACTCGTAACGGGCGACCACCGCCGGGAAGGCTCCACGGCGCCTCATGGGTGTATGGCAGCACGGACGGGGGGCCGTTGGTCATGGGAGCGATTCTTTCAGCGAGACGACCGCCGAGATGACGTTATCCACAGGCCCCGAGCCGTACTGACACAATGACCGTTCACCGGTCGGCGACATGCCAGGGGGCCTGGGCCCACGTGGCGCGGGCGTCGGCCTCCACCCGCACCGCATAGGCGGGGCGATCGCAGCCGGGAACGGGGCCGAGGTAGGCATGGCCGGTCAGGTGACACCAGGCGGGCAGGTCGATCGGCGCGGCCGGGTCGGTGGCGACCAGGTGCACCACGGTGCCCGGTGACAGGTCGTCGACCAGGCGGCGCAGCTCGATGAGCAGTTGGACACAGCGGCGGTCGCCACCGTCCAGCACCACCGGACCTCCCACCTCGCTCATCAGACCCAGCTCCCTTCTCGGCAATCCATTCAATCGATCTCGGTACGACTCAGCCGGCGGCGAGATAGCGCAGCCCGCCGTGAACCAGCGTGGAACTCCACCGGCTCGTGCCGAAGGCGAGGTCGTGCTTCTCGACGAAGACGACGGGCAGGCCTCGGGACGGGCGTCCAACGCGGCCCCCGTCCCGGTCACACCACCACCGATGACCAGGGGGTCGACCCGTGGCGCGCCGCTGAGGTGATCGAGGTCGCTCGCACGGCGTCGCGCGTTCAGGGAGGTGGACTTGGCACCGTAGGTCACGTTGGCCAGGGTAGTACCTCACTTATGTGACACCTTGTCCAGAGGGATCCTTCACCGCCCTGCTCAACCCAGCGCGCTGAAACTGATCGCACCCCGTTGAAAGAGGCTCACCCCGGCCGCCTACGAAGCCCTGAAGGCTTTCACTTCTCGTCCGCTCCGCTGGTGGGGCTCCCCTTCTCGGAGGCAGAAGCGGCATCAGCGGGCGAAGAGGTCAGCAGCCAGTCGGCCACCGCTTCGGGGGCGAAGATCTGGTGGAGATGCTCGCCGGGGATCCGGTGCGTCGGCCAGCCTCCGACCGAAGGACTGTGCAGCAACACGAAAACAGGCTCCATGCCCTCATCATCGGTTGCGGTTCAGGTATGCGGCCAGCAGGACGGCGCCCAGGATCGCTTGGACCGCCAGCGAGAGCGGGGTCATGCCGAACAGCAGGGGCGCGTTGCCGAGAGCGGCGATGTCCACCCCCGCGATCGCCCAGAACAAGGGACCGGTGGGGATCCCTCCGAGACCGAGATCGATGACCGGCATCGCGTGATTCACGGGGCCACGCCGGGCCATGCGCAGAGCTCCCGCCGTCAACCCGGGAGCCGCCGAGAGGCCATACAGAATGCACCAGATAGGGGTAAAACCGGCAAGAGACAGGATCGCGAAGGCCGTACCCACCCAGAGGGCCGCGAGAGCGGCGGGCGCAACGGCTCTGGGGGACAGCCCGCGCATGGCGAGCATGCGGGGAAGCTCGGGGTTCTGCGCGTCCCACCGCGCCCCGGCGGCCGTCGCGGTCGCCGCCGAGAGCCCGCCGGCGAGGAGTACGGCCACGGCGATGCCCAGGGTTCCCCCGGCGAGGCAGACGAAGGCGGGCAGTGCGGTCAGGGCGGCCAGAACGGTGAGCCTGCCGGGGCGGCGGCTCAGCATCCGCAGGTCCGATCGCACGATCAGCCATCGGCCCTCGCGCGGCCACCTTCGGGACCGCAGCCGCCTGTGCCGCCAGTAGCGCTCTTCGGCTACGGAGGTCAGCAGAGCAGGTTCGAGGCCGAGGGATGCCGCGGCCGCCGTGACCATACGTGCGGAGGCGTTCACCAGCACACGCGCCGGGAAGCTCGCCAGAGCCCGCCAGGCGGTGCGCATCAGGAGCCCGGCGGCGATCAGGGCCACACCCGCGATCTGCGCGATCGGCAGACTGGGGAGTTCAGGACGCAGCCAGATCAGCGCACCCGCCACCGCGACCAGGAAGATCGCGGCGAGGCGGACCCAGTCGAACTCGGCCTCGGCCTCCTGCAGGAGAACGGCGGCCGAGCCGGCGGCGACCATGACGGCGATGCCGAGCAGCACGGCGAAGAGCAGTTCCTCAGGCCGTCCGAACACAGCCGTGCCGAGGACGCCCAGGATCGCTCCCGCCGCGGTCAGCAGCATCAGCAGAATGAGGGCGCTACGGGTGAGAGTACGGCGGCGATTCAACGGGGAAAGGACCAGCCACCATGCGTCGGCGGGCGAAACCATGATCGGTCCGGCCCAGGAGACGAGCATCACGACACCAGCGAAGATGGCGAGCAGCAGGGCAAGCCCCAGGGCATGGCTTCCGATGCCGGATCCCTCGAAGAGCCAGGAGGTGAGTCGGGCGATCTGGGGACCGCCGATCGCCACGGTGAGACCCGCGGCCACCAGCCGGTAATAGGCGCGCTGCCAGCCCGACTCCCGGGTGTGGCCACGACGCCGCGTCATCTGCGCGGTCGTGGTCATGCGGGTGCACCGGCCTCGAGAGCGATCACGCGGGCCCCGGTCGCCATGGCCAGTTCCTTGTCGTGCGTGGCCATGATGAGGGTGCCGCCGTCACCCGCGTAGTTCCCCAGCATCACGGCGAGTCGTTCGCGGAAGTCCGCGTCGAGCCCCTGCTCGGGTTCGTCCAGCAGGAGGAGACGGCTGGGCCGGGCCAGCACGCTCGCGAGGGACAGGCGCTGCCGCTGGCCAGTCGAGAGGGTCGCCGGCGCGGCATCGGCCCGCTCCGTCAGCCCGAACGCCTCAAGCAACGCGTCGGGCTCCATGCGCGGGTCGTCGGCGGGCTCGTGAATCTTTCTGATCAACTCCAGATGTTCCCGAACCGTGAGCCACGGGTACCACGCCTGATCGTCGGTGACCAGGCCGACATCACGCCAGAACGTGGCATCACCGCTCGGCGGAGCGCCGAAGACCAGGATCTCGCCCTCCGTCGTCCGCTGGAGTCCGGCGAGGCAGCGGATCAAGGTGGATTTCCCGATCCCGTTCTCGCCCATCAGCGCGACGGCTTCGCCCTGGGTCACGTCGAGGTCAGCGTGATCCAGCACCGTTGTCGCGCCCAATACAACGCGGACGCCCTTGGCTACGGCTATCGACACCCCGTCACGATATCCACCGCTATCTCACTCCGGCGGCCATGGTGATCGTGCATCCACGTGAGCGCTGCCGTCACGCCGAAACGCGCAGGCCGAGGACGACCGTGCCCGCGGCGATGGCCAAGACACATCTCAGTTTCTGTAAGGGCGGGTCAGCGCCAGGTGAGGTCGGCGGCTATCACTCGGGCGGCCTCGGCGTCGGTGGCGTCACGGACCGTCAGGAGATCGTCCTCCTCATCCAGGACGGTGACCAGTCCCGAGAGCTCCCTTACCCGGCCGCTCAGTCCGGGAGCGGCTCGCCACGGCGCGTCGAACTCCTCCCTGCGGATCGTGAAGGTGGGAACTCCGCCGGGGTTGAGCTCCGCGGCGATGCGCGCCCGCACCCTGCGCTCGGCCTTCTCCCGCCATCGGTACGGGTCGTCGGCCACGGAAGACCGCCCATCCTCGTTCTCCTCCCGGCTATGCCTCTCGCTTCCAAAGTGTGATCCGGCCAGTGAACGATGCAGGACCGGCCAATCGGTCGAGGGGCGATAAGGCCCCGGTTCGGATGGGACTTCTCCGCTCCACGAATCAGGCCGAGCATGCGGGATCGGGTCGAACGCATCCCTGATCGGCCAGAAGCGCAGCAGAACATTCGCTACCCGTGGATCCTCCCAGAACTCATGGCCTTCCCCCCATGCCGGTGGGACCCGGTAAGCGCGGACGCCGTACAGGAAGAACGACGGCCCCAGCACAAGGCGGTCGGTGGGCCGGCCCCCGTCGGTGTCGTACAGTTCGACGATCCCCGAGCCGCTCAGGTAGGCACGCTTCCCGACCTCGGCCCACGGGGCGTCGGCGACGGGCGGCTCGGCGTCCCAGGACTCCATCCACACGTTGGCCGAGCCGTGATTCACGTGGCAGCGGACGCGGATCCAGCCGGGACCGATCGTCTCCAGGCATTCATCGTCCAGCTCTTCACCCTGTAGGTCCAATCCGGAGTCGGCCAGCTCGAAGCTCCCGTACTCCACGCTGATCGATTCCTTGATCTTCCGCAGCAGCTCAGCCATCCGCGGTCCTTTCCACAGGTTGGGGAGAGGACCGACGATAGACACCGCGGCCGACAAAAAGCCCAGGCCATGGTGGCCTGGGCTTTTGGGTGGTGCGCCGCCAGGGACTCGAACCCCGGACCCGCTGATTAAGAGTCAGCTGCTCTAACCAACTGAGCTAGCGGCGCAGAGCTATTAGAGATTATCGCATCGCCCAGACCACTCAAAATCGGATCAGCGAGCATCCGGACTCGATCCGGTCACGACATGCGGCGGAGGATGCGGGCCGCCGTACGCGCCAGCAGCTCGATCTGCTCCTCCGTCAGCTCGGCGTCGTGCTGCGACCGAATCCAGCGCGCGATCCGGCGCGGATGGGCGACGGTCAGGCCCTCACCCGTGATCGTGCCGCCGCGTCCCCAGATCGCACCATCCCGCGCGATCTTGCCGCTGTGCACGGCGAGCACGGGCGCGATCGTCACGTCGATGCCGGTCTCCCTGTTCAGCAGCGCCGCCATCGACGACGCGGCGTCGATGAGCCCTTTCGCGACCGAGGTGCCGAACTTCTCGTCGAAGAACAGCCGCTCGCCGTATCGCGCGATGATGGTGTCCGGCGACCAGGCCTCGTTGTCCACGATCCACAGGCCGCCCGGACCGATGACGAGGTGGTCGATCGACGCCGCGCCCGGTACGGCCCGGCCGTCCATGACGCGGTAGCCGTACCTGCGCAGACCTCTGCGCAGCAGTCGGCCGGCGCGCACCTCACCCCGGCGCTTGCCGCGCCACACGGCCGTGCGCTCGTACGACCGCCAGGCGATGAGGAAGTCGATGAGGGCCGCAGCGGCGGCGAGCACCAGGCCGGTGGCGAACGCGTCGAGCCCGAACCGGGCGGCCAGCAGGTTCCCCGCGACGAACCCGGCCACGGCGATGGCGGCACGGATGCGCAGCCTGTTCTTGCGTCCGGCATACCAGAAGGTCACATAGAGGTTCTGCGGTGAGGCACCGGTGAACTTCTCGTCTTGCGGGACATAGATCGACCCACTGGGCATGCGAACTCCCCCCACTCGTCGCCGCCGGCGGTGACGCCCGGCCCCGGCGGCGGTTTCTCCAGGGATACCCGATCGGGAATCCCAGCTCTCCTAAGGTGATGGAAGTAGCGCATTTCCGCCAGTCGACACTGTCCTGACCGAACAGTCGGTACGCGGCCGGCCCGTCTCTCCACCGGCCAGGTGGTCCCCGTGGATCACTTCGAAGTGGCCATACGGCGGTGCCGTACGCGTCAGATAACGTCGGGCGCATGACTGCCAAGATGCCGGAACCCGTTGTTCTCGAGGGCCGGGTCGTACGGCTCACGCCGCTGACCCTCGACCACGCGCCCGACCTGTTCACCGCGCTGGGAGGGGACGAGGAGGTGTGGCGGTGGCGGCCCGCCCCCGCTCCCGCCTCGGAGGAGGGCATGCGGCGTCACGTCGCCGCGCTCCTGGCCCGGCCGGCGACCACGCAGTTCGCCGTGGTCTTCAAGGAGACGGGGCGGGCCGTCGGCTCCACCGGCTACTGGGACGTTTCCGGCTTCGACGAGAGCGTGGAGATCGGCTCGACCTGGTACGGCAGGGCCTACTGGCGAAGCGCGGTGAACACCGAGTGCAAGATCCTGCTGCTCGACCACGCCTTCGGCACGCTGGGCCTCACCCGTGTTCTGTTCAAGACCGACATCCTCAACCTGAGATCGCAGGCCGCCATCGAGCGGATCGGGGGCGTCCGGGAGGGCGTGCTCAGGCGGCAGTATCGGCGGCCCGACGGCACCTGGCGCGACAGCCCCTGCTACTCCATCCTGGACGACGAGTGGCCGCCCCACCGGGCCCGCCTCCTCAACCGCCCGGTTCCCGATCTAGAGTAGGCGCGTTCCGTCCGAGAGGCAGGGAGCACGGCATGTCGCACGCTGTGGTGATCGGGGCGGGCATCGGCGGGTTGACGTCGGCGGTGGCCCTTTCGCAGGAGGGCTGGAGGGTGACCGTCCTGGAGCAGGCCGCCGCCATCGATCCCATCGGCTCGGGGCTGGCCATCGCCCCGAACGCGCTGCGGGCGCTCGACACGACGGGGATCGGCGACGAGGTCCGGAAGCTGTCCGCGATCCAGGGCGAGGGCGGCATCCGCCGCCCGGACGGCCGCTGGCTCTCCCGCTCCGACACCGACGCCATGATGGCCCGGTACGGCGACCCGATCGTGCTGCTCCTACGTGCGACGCTCGTCGACCTGCTGGCCGTACGGCTGCCCGCCGGCGCGCTGCACCTGAACCGCCGGGTCGAGTCGGTCGATCCGGAGGCGGGCCGGGTCGTCACGAACGAGGGGACCATCGAGGCCGACCTGATCGTCGCCGCGGACGGCATCCGGTCGGCGACCAGGAGAACGCTGTTCCCCGGGCATCCGGAGCCACGCTACGCGGGCGTGACGAGCTGGCGCGTCGTCGGCCCGGGATCGGACTCGCCGAGAGCCTCCGAGACGTGGGGGGCCGGCACCGTCTTCGGCGTGATGCCGCTGGCCGGAGGCCAGGTGTACTGCTACGCCACCGCGACGGTGTCGCCGGGCCTGCGCGCGTCGAGTGAGAAGGACGAGCTGATCCGGCTGTTCGGGGACTGGCACGCCCCCATCCCCGCACTGCTGGCCGCGGCCGATCCCGGCGCGGTGCTCCGCCATGACGTCTACAGCCTCGACACGCCGCTGCCCGCCTTCCATCGGGGCAGGACCGCGCTGGTCGGCGACGCCGCGCATCCGATGACGCCGAATCTCGGCCAGGGCGCCTGCCAGGCCATCGAGGACGCCGTCGTGCTGGCCCGGGAGGCGGGCGCGGCCGTCAGGGCAGGCACCGCCGTCGATCTGGCCGCCTACAGCCGGGCGAGGGTGGCGCGGACCACCCGGATCGTCCGCAGGGCGCGGACGATCTGCCGCCTCACCCGATGGCGCCGCGGGCCGGCCGTGGCCGTACGCGACGCGATGCTGCTGGGCATCGGCGCGCTCGGCACGAATGTGGCCTTCCGCCAGTTCGACGGCGTCTTCAACTGGCCGGCAGACCCCGACCACTGACCGTGAGGGATCGGAGCGGAAGGCAGGCCCCGGTCACTTCGGTCACTTCGGTCACTTCGGTCACTTGGCCAACTCGGCCGCCGCGCCAGGCGGCGGAGCACTCCGGTACAGCACCACGTATCCCTCGCGCTCGAACAGGGCCTCGTAGCCCATCGTCTTCAGTTCCTCCACCCGCTCCCGCTGCCGGTCCACCGACCCCCACGGGTAGGCTCCCCTGGCCGTGTCCGCCACGATCCACTGGGCGACCGGCGGACGGTCGTTCCACAGCAGCACGGTCGTCCGGGCGGACAGGTGCGGTCCCACGTGGTTGACCGCCTCGACGGCCACACCGCTGGGCACCATCCTGACCGCCTGCCCGACTCAGACTCGGCCCGCGCCCAGCGCGCCGCCGACAGAGCCGTCCACCTGGCCGTCCACCTGGCCGTCCACCTGGCTGCCGACAGGCACCGGCGGCTCATCGGTCGGGCTCGGGGCGGCACGGGTGTGATCGGGGGTCAGGCGGCCCAGCGTGATCGTGCCGCCGATCAGCACGCCGGCGGCCAGCAGCGCCGGGATCACATTGCCCGCGCCGGTCGGCAGCGACTCTCCCAGCAGTACGGCTCCCGCGGCGACCGACGTGATGGGATCGATCACCTGGACCCCCGCGTAGGCGATGCCGAAGTAGCCCACGGCGTACGACTTCTGCAGCAGCACGACGGCGAAGACCAGCAGCGCCGGGATCACCAGCGTGAACCAGTGCAGCAGACGGCTCAGGTCCCCGTTGAGACCGCCGCCGACGACCCGGACGAACGTGGACACGGTCGCGGTGACCGAACCCGCGCCGATCGCCATGAACAGCGCCTTGAGCGGACCGTGGAGCCATCGTGCCACCAGGAACGTGACGGCGACCACCAGGCCCACGAACCCGATCAGTCCCAGGGCGGACCCGTCCGACAGCACGGGGGTCGTGTCGTGCGCGGGGACCAGCAGCATCAGGCCGAGCAGCCCGGCGGCCACCGCCACCGACCCGATGATCTCGGGCCGCCGGGGCCGTCTGCCATGCAGCAGCGCGGCGAACGGCACCGCGAAGACGAGCGTCGTGACGCTCACCGGTTGCACGACGACGAGCGGCGCCAGGCTCAGCGCCACAGCGTGCAGGCACGCCCCGGCGAAGCCGATGCAGCCGCCTATCCACCAGCGCGGCCGCTTCATCAGCGTGAGCGTGGCGCCGTCTCTTACGGCCTCGAACTGCTGGACGGCGGCGCCCAGCGCGTACCCCAGCGCCCCGACGAGGGCGATCAGCACTCCCGCCCACATCATGGGCGCCGACCGGTTTCTGCGGAAGAAGTCACCGACCAAGACTAGGTCCCCAGCCGATCCTCACAGCCGTAGGCCGGGGACCGGCGGCGATCAGGAACCCTCGGGGCAGACGCAGAAGAGGTGTCCCTCGGGATCCGCGAGGACGATCCAGCCCTGGCCTGGCTGGAACTCCGGCTTGGTCGCCCCGAGTTCGAGGTACTCCTCCACCGCCTTCTCCACGTCGGGCACCCGGAAGTCCAGGTGGAACTGCTTGTCCGGGCCGGGCCAGGCGGCCGGCTTCCGGTCCGGCACCCGTCCGAAGTAGATGCTGACGGTGCCGTCGCCGATGCCGGCGTACTCATCCTCGGCATACTGCACCTCGAACCCGGTGATCTTCGAGTAGAACTCGGCGAGCTTCTTCGGCTCGGCGCAGTCGATGGTCACGGCGAGGAACTTCGCGATCGTTGTCATGCCCGCCATGCTGCCCGCCGTACCTGTCAGAGCGTGTCAGGTACGGCGGGCGCGGCGTGAGCAGTCACGGGCTGATGGCACCATGAACCGGGCAGATTGCACTCTGGCCAACGGAACTCGGGCAGACGGAACCAGTCCGGCGGCCCGGACGTTGAAGCGAGTGCCCTGCCCAGTCCATGTCGACCGGCTCATGTCGACCGGCTCAGGGTGACCGGCGGAAGCGACTGGCGGAAGCGACGGGCGGAAGCGACGGGCGAAGATTGGCGAGAGGGCGTGGGCATGGCGCGGGTGACCGGTTGGATCAAGCGCCTCCTCGACAAGCCGGGGAGCGTCGATCTGGCGCCGTTCCAGCGGATCGTGGCGGAGGCCGGAGAACTTGAGGCCGGTCTGCGCGACCGGGCCGAGATCATGCCGAGCGATGCGGATCGGAACGGCGCGGACCGGAACGGCGCGGATCGGATCGGCGCGGATCGGATCGGCAGCGCCGAGTTCTGCGCGGTCGTACGCGAGGCGGCCCGCCGCGCGCTCGGCGAGCGCCCCTTCGACGTGCAGCTCACCGGCATGCTCGCCATGCTTGACGGCCACGTCGTTCAGATGGCCACCGGCGAGGGCAAGACGCTGGTGGGGGCGTTGACCGCAGCCGGGTTCGCACTGCGCGGCAGGCGGGTGCACGTGGTCTCGGTGAACGACTACCTCGCCCGGCGGGACGCCGAGTGGATGGCGCCGCTGTACGGCGCACTGGGCCTGACCGTCGGCTGGATCGCCGAGAACTCGACACCCGAGGAGCGCCGGGCCGCCTACGTCAGTGACGTCACCTACGCGGCGGTGAGCGAACTCGGCTTCGACGTGTTACGCGATCGGGTATGCACCGAACCTGCCGACCTGGTCGTACCGGCCCCGCAGGTCGCGATCGTGGACGAGGCCGACTCCGTGCTGGTGGACGAGGCGCGGGTGCCGCTGGTGCTGGCGGGTTCGGCCGATCAGGGGGTGGCCCTGCCGGAGATGGCAGCGCTGGTCCGGCGGATGTCGAGGGGATACCACTACACGATCGACGAAGAGGGCCGCAGTGTCTTCCTGACGCCCAAGGGCACCGACACCGTGGAGAAGGCGCTCGGCGTCGACCTCTACGCCGACCCCGGCGTCGTCACCCAGGTCAACCTCGCCCTGCACGCCCATGCCCTGCTGGCCCGGGACGTGGACTACATCGTCAGGGACGGACGGGTGCACCTCATCAACGCCTCACGCGGCCGGGTCGCGATGCTGCAGCGATGGCCGGACGGCCTGCAGGCCGCGGTGGAGGCCAAGGAGATGCTCGCCCCTTCGGAGACCGGGGAGATCCTCGACTCGCTCACGGTCCAATCCCTGATCCGGCGTTATCCCGAAATATGCGGCATGACTGGTACGGCGCTCGCGGTCGCCGACCAGCTCCGCGAGTTCTACGACCTGCGGGTCGCCGTCATCCCACCGAACAAGCCATGCGTGCGAGTCGACGAGCCCGACCGGATCTTCGCCACGGCGGAGGACAAGGAGCAGGCGCTGCTGGAGGAGATCGCCGAGCGGCACGCCACCGGCAGGCCCGTCCTCGTCGGCACTCTCGACATCGCCGAGTCCGAGCGCCTCGCCGAGGCCCTGCGCGCCAAGGGGCTGGATCCCGTGGTGCTCAATGCCAAGAACGACGCGGAGGAAGCCGAGGTCGTCGCCCGCGCCGGGGCCCGCGGCGCGATCACCGTCTCCACCCAGATGGCCGGCCGCGGTACGGACATCCGTCTTGGCGGCGGCCGGGCGGAGGAACGCGAGCGGGAGGTGGCCGCGCTCGGTGGACTCTACGTCATCGGGACCGGCCGGCACGAGAGCAGCCGGCTCGACGACCAGCTCCGCGGGCGGGCCGGACGGCAGGGTGACCCCGGAGGTTCGGTGTTCTTCATGAGCGGGCAGGACGCGCTGCTCGCCGCCTACATCGCGGACGAGTCTCTGCCTGCGGCCGACGCGGACGGCGTGGTGCGCGACAGGCACGCCGCCTATCTCATCTCACACGCCCAGCGTGTGGCCGAGGGAGTCAACCTCGAGATCCATCGCAACACCTGGCGGTACACCCGCCTGCTCGAGCGGCAGCGCGGGGAACTCATGGAACGCCGGGACAAGGTCCTGCACGGAGACACGGCGGCCCGGGCGATGCTGGCCGCCTGCCCGGAGCGCTACCGGGAGCTCACCGAGGCGGTGGGGGAAGACGCGGTCCAACGGGCCGCCCGGCAGATCGTGCTGTTCCATCTGGACCGGTGCTGGACCGAGCATCTCGGCTTCCTGTCCGACCTCCGCGAGGGCATCCACCTGCGGGCACTCGGCCGGCTGAACCCGCTCGACGAGTTCAACAAGGAGTCGGTCCCCGCCTACCGCGCCATGCTCGACGAGATCGAACGACGGTCGATCGAGACCTTCGAGAAGGCCGACCTCACGCGTGATCTCGACGAACAGGGCCTGCGGCGGCCCAGCGCGACCTGGACCTACCTCGTCCAGGACAACCCGTTCGGCTCTGAGTGGGACCGGATCCTCAGCCGGGTCGCCGGCACCCTGAAGCGCCGCAAACGCTGAGCCCCTCCTCGCTCAACACACCCAACACCTTTCCCGTGATCTTGCAGTTTCTCGCAAGCCGCCCTCCTGACCTGCCCAAATCAACTCCGTAAAATCCCTGCTCACGGCTCGACGTGCGAGTATTCGCAAGATCACGGGGCAGGTTCTGGGTCGCGGACCTAGGCTCTGCTGTTTCTCAGGAGGTCGCTCACCATGGCGAGCGGCCGGGGACGGCGGCGGAACAGCGCCTTCACCCCGACTGCGGCGAGCGCGCCCACGAACACCGCGGCGGAGATCTCCGGGGTGGCCGTGGGAGTGGGGCACGGCGGCGGCGTGTCGTCCACCACGCGGTAGGCCCCGCTTGAGAACGGTTGCGGGGCACCCTTCTTGCCCGGGCCCGCCCCCCACTCGGTGATGACGTACTCGACGGGGATGTGACCGATGCCGCCGACACCGTCGACGGAGTACGAAGAGGTGTTCCACTCGCCGCCCGTCAGTTCGGCGAACGTCTTGCCGTCCAGATCGAGCATGATGCCGTTGCTCGACGGCACTCCCGGCCCTCGGTCTCCGACGAAGAACTCGGCCTTCTTCCCCTGGTAGGTGACGTAACCCTTGGTGCCCATCGGCCAACTCGGGCTGGCCGCGAGCCCTTTCTGCATCGGCAGGCCAGACGCGGGGGCGCCCGTGTCACCGTTGATGCCGGAGCCGTCGTCCCAGAAGTACGAGGCCGTCGTGCTGCCCTTGTACAGCACCTGCGCACCGCTCTCGACGGGGCAGGTGACGTCGTTGCTGGAAATGGGGGTCTCCTGACGTGGTCACGAATGGGTAATCGGACACTAAGTCAGGATCATGCACTTCAACTACGTTTGGCGACGAAATTTTACCTTTCGCCCACATCTCCATGATCTAGCTTAAATAGGACATCAGGCGCGAAAGGCGGACATCGACCGGTGCCGCCCGGATGGTACGGACTCCGTGGCAGCCGTCTCGTCTTCAGGCGCGCTTCGGCTCGTAGTGCAGCGCGACGACCCCACACTCGAACGGGTGAGCGGCGACAAGGCGGAGCCGCCGGTAGGCGCCGTTCGCGAACACCGGCATTCCGGCGCCGATCGCGATCGGGCTGACGAACAGGTGAAGCTCGTCGAGCAGCTCATTGGCGATCAGGCTCGACACGAGCGTGCCGCCGCCGTACGCGATCAGGTCCCCGCCCGGCTGGGCCTTGAGCTTGTTCACGATCTCGACGAGGTCACCGCCGGCGACGACGGCGTTCTTCCAGGGTGACTCGGTGAGCGTGTTGGAGACCACGACCTTGGGCGTGTTGTTCATCCAGTCGATGGTCTCCTCGGGCTCGCCCTCCGGCCTGGACTCCCATGCGGGGATGAACCCCTCGGCGAGCTTTCGGCCCAGCACGATGTGGTCGACCGGCGCCATCAGGCCCTTGATGTAGGTGCCGATGTCGTCGGTCCACGCGCCCGTAATCCAGTCCATCTCGCCGTTCGGGCCGGCCATGTAGCCGTCGACGCTGACCTGGGTCTGGAGCTTGAACTTGCGCATGAGCTGCTTCCTTTCCACGGCCTCCGACTTGGAGGAATGCGCGTTCGGAGCGCCTCCTCGGCGGAACGGTCTCCATCATGGCATCCGACGATTTTTTTTGTCAAGACATAAATATTCGTCGGCTAGAGATGCGGAGCCAGATGGGTCGGCGAAGTGTGAATGACCTGCTTGGGGCGGGTCATAGGTACTCAGAAGCACCGGAAGGACAACCGCCCGCATCGCTGCGGAGACCGTGATCGGCCCGGCTGGAACACGCCCTGGGACCGGCACGGAACGAACGGATGATCAGAGGAAAGCGATGGGTGTCGAGACCATGATCGCGGCAGACGTGATGAGCCGGACACTCGTCACGGTCGAGCCGGACGAATCACCACTGATGGCATGGGAGCTCATGCGGCGGGCGGGTGTGCACCACCTGCCGGTCGTGGACGACGAGTCCAGGATCGTCGGCGTGCTGGGGCGGGAGGACCTGTCCTCTCATTGGTCGGGAGGTCCGGCGGAACAGTCCCGGGTGCGGGTGAGGGAGCTCCTGCCCGACAGGCCTGGACCACAGGCGGCGCCGACCTCGCCGCTCGATGAGGTGGTCGCCCAGATGATCGATTCGGCGGCGGGCGCCGTTCCGGTGGTCAGCTCCCGGGGCACCCTGGAGGGATTGATCACCGCGAGGGACGTGCTGCTGGCGGTCGCCGGACGCGTTCCGCACCGCGAGGACGCCGACGTCAAGGGCGGGCTGTTCCGCCTGCAGCCGGTGCTGCCGCCACATTCGTGATCAGTACGACGGCGCCGTCCACCCGGTCGGCGGCCAGATCGGCCGGCGTGCCCAGGTCGTGTTCTAGCCGCGGGTGATCCTGCGCCCGGTGATCTCGACGGGCGCGATCCTGATGAACAGCTCCCGCTCGCCGCCCGCCCACGTCTCCAGGCCGGTGGCGGCGGCCTGCGCGCACTCCTCCTCGCCGGTGACGTGGTGGGCGCCGCCCCGTACGAGCACGCTCCACCCCTCCCGGCGCGCCTCGTCTATCCGGTCGACCTCGAAGGCGACCTTGAACTCGGCGCCCTCGACCCCGGTGCGGAGATCGGTGTCGAGGGGTCCGCCGAGCGCGGTACGGAACAGGATCGTGCCCGCGTCCATCATGTAGTTGACCGGCAGGATCACCGGTCCGGTCTGGCTGTTGAACGCCACCCGGCCCACGCCGCCCGAGGCGACGAGTTCCAGGCATTCGTCCTTGTCGAGCCATTCCAGCCGGGTCCGGCCGGAGTCGGCGCCCTCTGCCATGGGTACCTCCCGGTGATCGCCGCCGTTTCGGGACTTTCCGGCTTCTTCCTTCATCCGCATGCCCGATCCGGGCACGATCATCACACATTGTTCGTGAGGAGGCCGAACGGAATGGAAGTGCTCAGCAGCCGGATACTCCTGCGCCCGGCCGATCCGGACGCCAGCCGAAGGTTCTACCGGGATTTGCTCGGGCTGGCGGTGTACCGCGAGTTCGGACCGGCCGACGACCCCGGGGTGGTGTTCTTCCTCGGGCAGGGCTTTCTCGAGGTCTCCCCGGCCCCTGAGACCAACACGGTCTCGGAAGGCTCGCGCGGGGCCCACCTCCGGATCTGGCTCCAGGTCCGGGACGTCCGGGCGGAGCACGACCGGCTGGCGGCCGCGGGGGTGCCCGTACTGCGCCCGCCTCTCACGGAGCCCTGGGGGCTGATCGAGATGTGGATCGAGGACCCGGACGGCACGCCCATAGTGCTCGTCCAGATCCCCGAAAGCCACCCACTCCGCCGGGACCGCCGGTCCATCGACCTATGATCGTGCGAACCCGGGCCCGCCCCGCACAAAGTCAACCTGCGCGTAGGGTCATAATCCTCAGATGACCCAACACCCGAGGGAGTCGCCGAGATGAGGCGGACCAGGCGGGCGTCGGCCGTTCTCAGCGGATTCCAACATCCGGCCAAGATGATCGTGACGGCCTTCGGCCTCGCCGTACTGCTCGGCACCGCCGCGCTGGCCCTGCCGTTCGCGACCGAGTCGGGCGAGTCGGCAGGCTGGCTCACCGCCCTGTTCACCGCCACGTCGTCGGTGTGCGTGACCGGCCTGGCGGTCGTGGACCTCTCGACGCACTGGTCGATGTTCGGCGAGGTGGTGATCGCCGTACTGATCCAGATCGGGGGGTTGGGCATCATGACCCTGGCTTCCCTGTTCACCGTGCTCGTATCCGGCCGGCTGGGCCTGCGCGCCCGGCTGCTCGCCCAGGAGGAGCGGAAGGCCTTCGGCATGGCGGACGTACGGCACCTGCTGTCGCGCGTCGTGCTGTTCAGCCTGGCCTCCGAGACGGTCGTGGCGGTCATCCTCACGCTGCGGTTCGCCGGCGGGTACGGCGAACCGCTCGGCCGGGCGGCCTACCTCGGGATCTTCCACGCGGTCTCCTCGTTCAACAACGCCGGGGTCACCCTGTGGCCGGACAGCCTCACGCGGTTCGTGACCGACCCGTGGATCTGCCTGACGATCGCGGCCGCGGTGATCGTGGGCGGGCTCGGATTCCCGGTGGTGTTCGAACTGTTCCGCTGCTGGCGCCGTCCGAGCAGGTGGTCGCTGCTGACCAGGATCACGCTGACGGTCACCGCCGTCCTGCTACCGCTGGGCACGCTGCTCTTCCTCGGCACCGAGTGGAGCAATCCCCACACGTTGGGAGCGCTGGACGAGTCCGACCGGATGCTGGCCGGGTTCTTCGCCGCCGCGATGCCGCGTTCCGCCGGCTTCAACAGCCTGGACATCTCGCAGATGTATCCGTCGAGCTGGCTCACCACCGACCTGCTGATGTTCATCGGCGGCGGCAGCGCGGGCACTGCGGGTGGCATCAAGGTCACCACGTTCGGCCTGCTGGCGTTCGTCATCTGGTCCGAACTGCGCGGGGAGACCCATGTCAACATCGGCCACCGGCGGCTGCCCGAGTCGGCGCAGCGCCAGGCCGTCACGATCGCCGTGATCAGCGTGACCGTGATCATGATTGCCACCTACATCCTGCTCGTGCTGACGCCGCACAGCCTGGACCGGGTAATGTTCGAGGTCGTCTCGGCGTTCACCACGTGCGGCCTGTCCACCGGCATCACCTCCGACATCAGCCCGGCCGGGCACGCGCTGCTCGTCCTGCTCATGTTCGTGGGCAGGATCGGGCCGCTGACCTTCGGTTCCGCGCTCGCCCTGAAGGAGCGCACCAGGCGTTACGAGCTACCCGAGGAGCGGATCATCGTTGGCTGACAGGACAAGCGAGCCGGTCGTCGTGGTCGGGCTCGGCCGCTTCGGCACGTCCCTCGCGCTGGAGCTCACCCGGCGCGGCACCGAGGTGCTCGCCATCGACCGCCGGCCCAAGGTCGTGCAGAGCCTGGCCGGGCACATCACCCACGTCGTCACGGCCGACTCCACCGACATCGAGGCGCTGCGTCAACTCGGCGTGCCCGACTTCTACCGGGCCGTGGTGGCCATCGGCGGCGACCTGGAGGCGAGCATCCTGACCGCCTCGCTGATGGTGGAGCTGGAGATCGACGACATCTGGGCGAAGGCGATCAGCCGCCAGCACGGCCGGATCCTCAGCAGGATCGGCGTTCAGCACGTGGTCTTTCCCGAACACGACATGGGCGAGCGCGTCGCGCACATGGTCAGCGGCAGGATGCTCGACTACGTCGAGGTCGACGAGAACTTCGCCCTCGTCAAGACCCGCCCACCCAAGGAGTACGTGGGTGTCCCGCTGGGAGAGTCGAACCTGCGCCGCAAGCACGGGGTGACGGTCGTGGCGGTCAAAAGCCCGGGTGAGGAGTTCACGTACGCCACGGCCGACACCGAACTCGGCTACGGCGACGTCATCATCGTCTCCGGCCGGACCGAGCAGGTCGAACGCTTCGCCGAGCTGCCCTGAGCCTGAGCCTGAATCCGACGGTCCGTCGCTCTCACCGGTAGACGGCCACCGCGGCCTCGCCGAGGAGCAGGTCGACGGTCGCGACGATCTCCTGAACCGACCGGGAGTACTCGCCCGCGATGGTGCGCAGGCGCCCGATGAGCTGGCTCGACGGCTGATCGATGTAGAGCACCGACTCCAGGTGCAGCACACCGACCAGCCCGCACAGCGCGGCGCAGTGGGCGTCGGGTTCCTCCCTGCGGTCGGCGGCCGCACGCACCCCGGCGCGCGCGCGTACGGCCGCAGTGGTGTTGACCGGCTGGTAACGGGTCTGCGCGAGCATGCCCAGGCGGCGTTTGTTCACCTTGGTGAGCACGCCGGCGGCGATCAGGCTTCCGCAGGTGCGGTCGTAGATGTCCTCGGCGATCTGTTTGATCCAGATCTTGAGGTCGCGGTTGGCCCGATCGTTCAGGATCGCGGGGATGAGGCTGTCGGCGACCGTGTCGCCGATAGGGGTGCGATCGTAGACGGCGAGCTGTCCCTGGGTGACGCTGAGTCGGCCGCTCAGCGTGAGATCGAGCAGCACCGCCCCGGCGAGTCCGAGGCGCAGAGACGGCTGTTGGATCAACGCCTTGCCATCGTCGTCGTGGGCGATGAGGTACAGCTCCTGATGGAGCGGCAGCCGGTTCATGACGTCGGGGTGCTCCCTTGCTGCGCGAAGCCGGACAGGTCGGGGCGCCGGCCCATGGCGTACAGAACGACCAAGATCACTGCGCCGATGCCCAGCCAGATCAGTCCCAGCCACTGGGCCAGGATGCTGGCATTGATCACGACGTAGATGAGGATCGCCATCCCGATCAGGGGCATGACCAGGTGGGACCACAGATCGGTCGAGCGCTGCCGGCCCACGTAATGGACGATAACGGACACATGCAGGACTATGAAGGCGATCAGCGCGCCCATGCTGATGAGGCTGACGAGCAGGTTCGCGCCGTCCTCGATGTTGGCCATCCACACGCCCAGCACGACGGACAACGCCGCGACGAACAGGGTGGCGTTGGCCGGCACTGAGTGCTTGACCGAGATCTTCGCGAGGAAGGCCGGCAGCTGCCGGTCGCGTGCCATCGCATAGAGCAGACGGGACACGCCGACCTGCGCGACCAACGTGTTGGCCAGCCCCCAGGAGACCGCGGTCGCGACCGATGTGAGGTTCGAAAGCCAGTCGCCGCCCGCGATGGCGGCGATGTCGTAGAACGCCGTGCCGTTGTCTTCGCCGCTCAGCAGGGCGGCCGGATCCGGCACCAGCAGGGCGGCGACCCACACCTGGGTGATGAACAGCACACCGGCCAGCATGAGGGCCAGGCGCATCGCCTTGGCCACCTGGGCCGAGCCGCCCTTGGACTCCTCGGCGAGCATGCTGATGCCGTCGAAGCCGAGGAAGGAGAGCACCGCGAAGGAGACCGCGCCGAAAACCAGCGACAAGGAGAACGCGTCGGAGTTGAACAGCGGATCGAGGCTGAACCCGTGTCCCTTTCCCTGTGTGATCGCCCACACGCCGACCGCGATGAACAAGGCCAGGACGACCAGCTCAACGATGATCATCATCTTGGTGAGCGAGACGGTCATCCGGATGCCGCGCAGGTTGATCACCGTGTTCACGATCACGAATATGATCAGCCATATCCATACCGGGACCGCCGGCACGGTGGCGTTCATCGCGATCGACGCCATCAGGTACAGCAGTGTGGGAGCGAGGATGTAGTCCAGCAGGATGGCCCATCCGGTCATGAACCCGACCGGGGGCGCGATGCCGCGCCCCGCGTAGCTGTAGACGGAACCGGACAGCGGGAAGGCCCTGACCATCTGGGCATAGGACGCCGCGGTGAACAGCAGCGCGACCATCCCGATCAGGTACGCCAGCGCTGGCATGCCCTTCGAGACACGGTAGACCTCGCCGAAGATCGCGAATGGCGCGATCGGCACCATGAAGATCAGGCCGTAGAACACCATGTCGGCCAGGCCGATACCGCGCCGTAATTCCTGGCGGTATCCGAACCGCTCGATAGTCTCCTGTGGCTGCACCGCAGCCTCCTATATTCCGTTGTTTCGCAAGTTGCAAAGTTCGTCCTGCCCGCAAGCCGATGGCACGGGAATGCACTCCATCGACCGGGTCATAGGGGACGATCCTCCTCTAGGGAACGTCCTGCCGCAAGCCACGGGATAGGCCAACAGACACGACCTGGAACGGCCCGCCCCCGGCGCCGGTCACCGAGGAGACACGGTGAAGAGAGTAGAAAACTTCGACAGGCGGCCGATGCGACCGAAACTATTCTTCCCGGCGGAGAAACACGCCGTTGAGCGGACGAGCGACAAACGTCTCCGGAAGGACGCGAAAAACCCCGGGTGCTCTACGGCCCGGGGTCTCTCCTTCGGTGCGCCGCCAGGGACTCGAACCCCGGACCCGCTGATTAAGAGTCAGCTGCTCTGACCAACTGAGCTAGCGGCGCGTCCCCTCAAGACTAGCGGCACCTCGAGGTGCTCTGCGCCAGAGGGCCTCGGCCGTACGGCACGGGCGGACGGGAGAAGACCCGTGGAAGGCAATCAGAGCCTGTCCTGACCCTTACGTGTCCTGGATGTTGCCCCCTGTCGCCCCGGGTACGGATCCCGATGACGAAGGGAGATAGATCATGACACCGGACCTTTGGTCTTATCCCGCCAGCATCCAGGAGACCGGACAGGGCCTCGACATCGCCGGATACGCCGTAGAGGCCACGGACGGCAAGATCGGGTCCGTCGACGAGGCGAGCAACGAGGCCGGCCAGAGCTTCATCGTCGTGGACACCGGCCCCTGGATCTTCGGAAAGAAGGTCATGCTGCCGGCCAGCGTGGTGACCCAGATCGACATGCGCGAGCGCAAGGTCTTCGTCGGCCGCACCAAGCAGGAGATCAAGAGTGCGCCGGAGTTCGACTCGGCGGCGTACCGGGAGGCGGGCTACCGCGAGCGCGTGGCGGACTACTACGGGCGCTTCCAGGGCCCCGGCGGCATGCAGGGCGGCATGGGCATGTAGCGACTTACCGGGCCGCACGGTCCGGACCCGCCGCCACCGGCCGATCCCCATCCAAAATCCAAAGCAGCAGACAGACGTCCACCAAGGGCCGTGCCGTACGGCGCGGCCCTTTTACCGCTTTACCGGCCTCCCGGCTCGCTCACGGCCAGTGGACCGGCGATGTCGGCGAGGTCGGCGCGATGACGCGCAGCCGCTCGAGCAGCGTGACGAACGTCGACGCGTACGGCGACGGCGCCACGATGGCGGCGACCCGGTCCCAGTCCACCTGCTCCCGCATGGCCCGGACCATCGGCAGCAGCGATCCGTAGTCGCAGCTGTGCTCCGACAGCGGCAGGATCCAGGAGACCACCAGGTCGGTGGCCTCGAGCACGGGAAGGCTGATCGCCGCGGTGGTGATCGACTGTGCCCGTGCGATCAGCTCCTCGGTGACCGGCCGCTCGGCGATCGAGAAGATCATGTCGACGAGCACGCCCTCGTCGTACGCCTTGACCAGCCAGTCCTCCGGCGGTTTCGCGGTCCGGAAGCCCAGACTGTCCAGCGTCTTGAGCGCGAGTGGGACGTCCTCCTCCATGAGTGCGAAGTCGACGTCGTGAAGCGAGGGCGCGGCGCCTCTGGCGTACCCGGCACAGCCTCCGGCCAGGGCGAACCGGACCCCGGCCTCCTTGAGACCGGCGCCGGCACGCTTCAGCGTCTCCAGGATGGCGTCGGTGACCGCATGACCGTGACTGCCCACTCATCTCGCTTGCCCGCACATGTTCGCCGCAAACAATCCCGGGTAGAGCGCGGGCATGACCGAGACCCTCAAGGACATCCAGCATGCCTACGAAGGTGAAGCAGAGCGCCCGCTCGAGTCGTACACCCGGGTCCTCGCGGCGTACGGCGGTGCCGTCTCCGTGTTACTGGCGGCGGCCCGGCTCTGTCGGCGTCACGCTCCGGAGAAGATCAGCGTGATGGACATCGCGCTGATGGGCCTGTTCACGCACCGGCTCTCCCGGACCCTGGCCAAGGACACCGTCACCAGCCCGATCCGGGCGCCGTTCACCAAATATGAAGGCGTCTCCGGCCCTTCCGAGCTGAAGGAGGGGGTCCGCGGGTCGGGGCTGCGTCACGCCCTCGGCGAGCTGCTCACCTGCCCGTTCTGTCTGTCCCAGTGGGTGGCCACCGGATACGCGGCCGGGCTGGTGTTCGCCCCCCGGGTGACCCGTATGGCGGGCGCGACGATGGCGGCCGTGGCGGCCTCCGACTGGCTGCAGCTCGCCTACAGCCGCTTCATGAAGGCCGCGAACGAGTGACGCCACCCTCACGGTCAGAGCCGCGACTTGACGATGTTACGGGGCGGACTGTCAGGGCAGCTGACGGATATGGCTACGCTACTGTGGATCATCGCCGTCGTACTCGTCATCTCCGGAATCTACGTCATCCTGGCCCGCCGGGACATCCTGTGGGGGATCGTCCTCATCGTCCTCGGTTTCCTCATCGGCCCCGGCGGCGTCAGCATCTTCAATCCCTAGCTTCCCGACAGATGATCATGCTTATGACGAAGGTGCGGCCCGGCTGTTCGGTTCGGGGCCGCACTGTCGTCATGGCGTCGTGAGGGAGACCCGCCGGGCCTACAGGCCTTCACCGTCCAGGCAGTACACGGCGTAGGCGTGCTTGATGACCGGGAGTGCCACGTTCCGCACGCGGACCCCGCCGGGGGTCACGCCTTGTTCCATACCGGCGTGGGCATGGCCGTGAATGAACAGGTCAGCGCCTTCCGCATCCGCCGCTTCGGCCAGAAGGTAGCTGCCGAGGAACGGGTAGATCTCCGGCGGCTCGCCCATGAGGGTCTCCTTGACGGGCGAATAGTGGCTCAACACGATCTTGCGGTCGGCGTCGAGGTCTTTCATCGCCCGGCGCCAGCGGTCGGCGATCTCCCGGGTGTGGCGGACGAACGCCTTGGTCTCCGGCTCGCCGAACTCGCTGGCGCACTTGCCGGCGAAGCCTCCGCCGAAGCCCTTGCCGCCGGCTATGCCGAGCCGCACTCCGTTGACCGTGATCGTCATGGCGTCGTCGTCGAGCACGGTGATCCCAGCGTCCCGCAGGGTCTGAATGATCTTTCGGTCGGCGTCCGAGTGGTAGTCGTGGTTGCCGAGCACGGCGATGACGGGGATGGGGAGACCGTGCAACTCGTCGGCGACGATCCTGCCCTCGGTGGCCGTGCCGTGCCTGGTCAGGTCACCCCCCACCAGCAGCACGTCGGCCCGGTGCTCGATGTCCTCGAGCCGCTTGCGGTACTGGCCGCTCAGGTCCGATCCGAGATGGATGTCGGCGACGGCGGCGATCCGCAGATCCGTCACAAGTGCTCCTCCTCCCCCGGTTCTCTCACCTCGACGAGTGTGATCTCGTTGTGCACCCGCAGGCCGGGGGTCGCCTCACGAGCGACCTCCTCGATCACACGCCGCCGCTTCTCAGAGGGCACCTGCCCACGGAGAAACACGTGCTCCCCCCGTACATCCACCCGGATACCCAGTTCTGTGGTCCTGTCGTCCTCCGCGAGCACCCGCTGCACGCGGGCCGCGACATAATGCGGAGTCTCCATGGCGTCCCCCTGGTCTCCTCCCGGTTTCCATTTGGCACCGGTCTGCTCCAGTTCGTACGGCAGGGTCCCGTACGGCTACCGCTGCCCGCCGCCTCCCCGGCGAAACACCGCCCGAACGCCCCAGCCGTGACTTGAGCCGTACGGAAAGAGTCAGCCGCTCCGCAGGAGTGCGATGACGGCCTGCTCCACCGGACCGTGAGTGGCCGGGCTCCCCCGGTCGGTGTCCGCACCGAGGCCCAGCAGCGTGATCGTCCTGCCCCTCTCGTAGAGCTCGATCAGCCGGGGATCCACGTACGACGCGCGGGCGACGGCCGGAGTGTTGCCGAGGTATTCGGAGACCTCCTTCATGACCCTGGCCACCGCCCGCCTGCGTCCGACCGTGCGGCGGGCCGGGCGGGAGACGGCCAGCCCGACCGCCGCCAGCGCGGTGGCGTGCCAGGTGCGGAAGTCCTTGGCGGAGACCTCGGTGCCGAACGCCTCCCTCAGATAGGCGTTGATGTCGGCGCTGCGCACGTCCGCCCATCCACCGTCGTCGGAGCGGTAGCGCAGCAACTCCCCCCGGTTCCGTCTGGTCAGCTCGCCCAGGACCGCGCACACGTCGGCGTCGGTCAGCACGTGTTCGCGCTCCCTGCGTCCCTTGGCCGGATAGCGGCAGACGACCTCACCGTCACCGCGTCTGATGTGGGAGGCCCTCAGCGTGGCCAGGCCGTACGAGTCGGTGTACTCCTCGCCGCCGACCCGGAAGAACCCGATGTCGAGCATGCGGGCCGCGGTCGCGAGCACCCGCTCGCGGGTCAGCCCCTCACCCCGCAGATCCTCGGCCACCCGTTCGCGGAACCGGGGCAGCCGCTCGGCCACGTCCAGGACGTGATCGAACTTGGCCCGGTCCTGCCGCGCCCGCCACAGGTCGTGGTACCGATACTGGCGGCGCCCCGCCGAGTCCGTGCCGACCGCCTGCAGATGCCCGTCGGGGGTCGCGCAGATCCACACGTCGGTCCAGGCGGGCGGGATGGCCAGGGCCCTGATCCGGCGCAGCGCGACATGGTCCCGTACGGCCCGGCCGGTCGGCCAGGTGTAGCCGAACCCCCGCCCTCGACGGCGCCGCCCGATCCCCGGCTCGTTCGGATCGCTCTGCCGCAGGCTCACCGGCTCGGCCTTCAGCGCGGCCGCCGCCGCCCGACGGCTCATCTCCGGGATCCCCGTACCTGCGCGAACACGTCTATGCGGATTACCCGGCACATTCCTTCGCAAACCAGGGCTTCGAGGACATGAGATTATATCTGAAACTATATATGATCCCTCCTGTTTCCAGCTTGACCAGCGGGCCGACATGGCCAAGGTGTTCACCCGTCCGCTGGGGCGCGACGGCTTCGAGATTCCCGCACTCGCCCTCGGGTCCTGGCACACGTGGGATCGCACGACGTTCGAGGAGACCGTCAACGTCATCCGTGCCGCGGTGGACGCCGGGGCGGCGTACTTCGACGTCGGCGTCTACCGCGCCATGCACCCCGGCCAGTTCGACTCCCCCACCGACGTCATCTTCGGCCGGGCGATCCAGGCCGCCGGGGTCGCGCGTGACGACTACGTGCTGCAGGTGAAGAGCTGGGTGGGGCCCAGCGGCACCGTCGGCGACATCGTGGCGCGGTTCGACCAGGCCGCGTTCCGGATCGGCACGGACCGCGCGGAGATCGTCGTCTTCGGCGACCTGGTCGGCGAGCACGTGCCGTACGAGGTGATCGCCGAAGGCGCGGCGGCACTCGTGAGCAGCGGACGGGTGCGCCACTGGGGCGTGAACAACTGGTCGGCCGCCGAGATCCGGCGGGTCGCGGCGGCGGCCGACAGGGCGGGCGTCGCCCCGCCGGCGCTCGCACAGCTGAAGTACGGCCTGGTGCGCCGCTCGATCGCCGAGGGCGAGCCGTACCGCGGCGTCATCGCCGACCTCGGGCTGAAGGTGCAGGCATCCGACGCCCTCGACGGCGGCTTCCTGCTCGGCAAGCGCGGGCAGCGAATGACCGGCAACGACCCGGGCGACATCCACGGCCTCGTCGACGAGGCACGGCCGAGGCTGCGAGCGCTCGCCGACGAGCTGGGCTGCACGCTCGCGCAGCTGTGCCTGTCTTACGTGCTCACCAACGACGACCTGTGCTCACTGGTCGTCGGGGCGCGCACGAGCGAGCAGATCAACGACGACCTGGGCGCGTTCGACCTGCTGGCACGGGTCGGCGCCGACCGGCTGCGTGAGCTGCTGGCGCCGTACTGGCTCGACCGGGGCCGGGTCGACCCGGCGAGCTCCTGGTCGTCGGTGCCGGACGACGATCCCGCCAGGTACGCGGTGATCCCCACCGACTGATCCGAGCCGACTTGATCCGAGCCGACTGATCCGGGCCGACTGATCCGGGACATCCCCTGACAAGGGAGCCTTGCCAGGAGAGGCGGTTGGGCGTGTCTGGACACACGCCCTGTGGGGAATCTCCGCGTCAGACGACCCCGCGTTGCTACCGTGGGCGCATGACCGCAGAGGTACGGTGTGAAGCGATGAGTGACTCTCCGCGACTGCCCGACTGGGTGTTCCCGCCCCCGGAAGGGTTCACCGCGGCGGACCTCGATCACATTCCGGATCTGCCTGCGCACACAGAGTTGATTGATGGAAGCTTGGTGTTCGTGAGTCCCCAAGCTTCCTTCCACATGAGAGCGGTCGATCTCCTCACCGACGGCCTGCGGCGTCACATCGCACGCGATTTGCGCGTCCGGCGGGAAATGAGCCTCATTCTCGGCCTCCGTCAGCGCCCGGAGCCCGACCTGAGCGTCATCCGCGCCGAGGCCGAGCGCAATCCGGACCAGACCTCCTATGAGGCGCAGGACGTGCTGCTGGTCGTGGAGGTGGTCTCACCGGACTCCGAGGAGCGCGACCGCAAGCGCAAGCCGCAACTCTACGCCGAGGCGGGCATTCCGCACTTCTGGCGGGTGGAGAACAACGCCGGGCGACCCACGGTCTACGTGTACGAACTCGACCCCGCCACCAAGGCGTACGCCCTCACCGGCATCCACCACGACCGACTCAAGCTCGCCCTCCCCTTCGACATCGACATCGATCTCACCGAAATCGACACCCTCTGAACTCACCGCCGGCACATCGCACGGCATCGACCCGTCAATTCGCACTGGCCCGCGCTATCGCGACGACAAGAACTTCAGGCTGTACGGCCTTCGCCCGCGCATTCTCGGCGACCTTCAAGACCTCCTGCTCGCCGAACGCGCCCCGGGCGACGAAGAAGTCCAGCGGAACCAGCGAGACAGACACGTCCCACTCTGATGACTCCAGATCGACTTGGCTGGGGGAAGTGCCGCCTTCCACCTTCCAACCCTTCCCCTGAAGCGCATCGGCCGCCTTGTCGAGAGCGTCTTGCCGCTTGGCCGCACCCGGGTCGAAGATCACATACTCCGTCGCGATGGCGACGTCCGAAATCTTGTATACCGTCCTGACATTGGCGACCACCTCCCCCGTTTCGCGCACCTGGCGAAGAGCAGCGGTCTCCACCTCCACCGACCTGCCCTCCCACCACCACCCGGCGAACCACAGCACGCCGTAGAAGAGAAGGCCGAGCACCAAGAGGATTGAAAGAACAAACCCGATGGCCCTCACCCGGATGATTATTCCATCCGAGGCAGGCAACGGGAAGGATGACCCGGGAGACCTTCCGATCCGCATACCGACCTCACCGACACGCACTATACGACGACAGCGTCACCATGACTCTATTCAGCGATCCCCTCTACCATATTCCTTAAATGTTCTACTAAGCCCTCCATTAGGAAAAAGAGGACAGCGAACAGTTCCAGACAGCAGGCCGACAAGAAAATCCAGGAGAGGACCAGGAAAATTCCACCATATATCACCCCTGGTTATATATACAATCCAATTACCAGGGTCTTGATCAGTAAGCCAAAGACAATAATCCCCGTTATTTGTTGACCCCCACAGATAGAGCCCGCCAACCTCTGGATATATAGAAAGAATCGGCCCGGTATAGCAATTTCCTCTTTCGTCAATATAGGTAAGCTCATCCTCATCATCGAATATAAGGTCCTCCAGAACGCTTAGCGCGTTTTCGCGCTGAGAGCGCTCCGAATACAGCCCAGGATGAGGGATCCGAAGGCCGAGAAAGTCATCTATAACCATCTCCGAGTACCGAGACATCAACTCCTTATAGTCGGCAGGGAACACTAAGCCCACCTCCGACTCCAGCGATTTCCAATCGACTATTGGCGGCTGCTTAGTGGGTGGCCCGATCAGTGCAGAGAAGTCGTCAACAGACGCCATCAGTCATCCTTCCACTCAGATCATTTTGAACACATACGCTATCCGCAATGGGTGCGACTCCGCTGGAGTGACGTGACATTTCCTCTATATTTTCCGATATATGACATGTCCGAAAATCGACAAGGTCACGGCGCCGGAACCACGGCGAAGCCGGGAAGCCCAGGGCAGCGCTGTTGATCGGGTCAGACCGGACAGAGGGGATGTCACGGGCTGTTTCTTGACTGCTTCTCGGGGTAACGGCCCGACATGACGGACTTCAGGGCGGAAGAGACGCTGGACAGGTTCGGCGACGTCACCGCTGTCGTCGTCGGGGACGTCATGCTCGACTCATGGCTGCGCGGCCACAGCAGCCGGATGGCCCAGGAGGCCCCGGTGCCGGTGGTCTCGGTGGAGGAGATCGAGGAGCAGCCGGGCGGCGCGGCCAACGCCGCCGCCAACCTGGCCGCCCTCGGCGCCCGGGTCCACATGGTGGGGGTGACGGGGGCCGACCCGGCCGGGGCGACGCTCGGCGCGATCCTCGGCGGCCTCGGCGTGGACGGTCTGGTGGTCGTCGGGAGCCGGCGCACCTCGGTCAAGCGCCGCGTGTTAACCGACGGCCAGATCGTGGCGAGGTACGACGAGGAGGACTGCTCGCCGATCCCCGAGTCGGCCGAGCGTGAGCTCATCGAACGGATCACCCGGCTGGCCGCGAACGCCGATGTCGTCGTGGCCTGCGACTACGGCGGCGGCGTGTGCACCCCGGCGGTACGGCAGGCCCTGCGTGAATCGGCATCGCGTGAATCGGCGGCAGGTGGGCGGGTGCTCGTCGTGGACGCGCACGACGTGGCCAGTTGGCGAGACAGCCGTCCCAGCGTGGTGCTGCCCAACTACCGGGAGGTGCAGCGCCTCCTCGGCGAAAACGGGGACGGCGACCGGCCGGCCTTCCTGTCGTCCCGTTCGGATCGGCTGCTGGCGGCCACCGGCGCCGAGCTCGTGGTCACCACGCTCGACGGCGAGGGGACGCTGCTGCACCGGCGGGGGCGTGAGCCGTACCGGACCTTTGCGACGCCGGCGCCGGACACGATGAGCATCGGCGCCGGTGACACGTTCACCGCGGCCTTCGCCCTGGGTCTGGCGGCGGGCGCGGCCCCGGAGGCGGCGGCCGACATCGCGCAGGCGGCGGCGAGCGTCGTGGTCCGGCGGGCGGGTACGGCGGTCTGCGGGCACGACGATCTGAGGCGTGCCCTCCGCCCCGACGCCGCGCTGCCGCCCGATCGCCTCGTCGCCTGCCTGGCGCGCGAGCGAGAGCAGGGCCGGCGGATCGTCTTCACCAACGGCTGCTTCGACGTGCTGCACCGGGGCCATGTGGCGTACCTGGAGGAGGCGGCCCGCCTCGGCGACGTGCTCGTCGTCGCGGTGAACGGCGATGCCGGGGTGGCCCGGCTGAAGGGACGGAGCCGGCCGATCAACCATTGCGAGGACCGGGTGGCCGTGCTGGCGGCGCTGGGCTGCGTCGACTACATCACCGTCTTCGAGGAGGACAGCCCCGCCGAGCTGCTCACGCTCGTCCGTCCGGATCTCTACGTCAAGGGCGGCGACTACCACCCCGACCTGCTGCCGGAGGCGGAGCTGGTCAGGCGGCTGGGCGGCGAGGTCCGCGTGCTGAGCTACGTGCCGGAACGCTCGACGACCGCGATAGTGAACCGGATTCGGGGGTAGGGGGCGCATATGGGTGAGGAACCAACGCGTAGGGGTGAGGAACCGAGCTGGGGTGAAGAACAGGTGTCGCCCACCGGGAAGGCCATGGTGCAGGCGACGCCGATGGACGTGATCCGCATCCGGATCGCGTCGTTCGTCCTACTCTTCTGCGTCGCGGTGGGGATCTTGTCGGCCGCCAGCCGTGAGTTCTGGCTGACCGGGGTCGTGGCGGTGATCGCCCTGGGCGTCGTCATCAGCATCGCGTTCGCCGTACGCAAGCAGCGGAAACTGGGCGGCGGTCCCGAGTCGAGAGGCTGACAAGCCGATGAAACCGGAAGGGAGAATGCCGGGGTGAGCCTGCACGGCAAGGTCGTGGTGGTGACCGGAGCGAGCGGCGGTGTCGGCCGGGCGGTGGCCCGCCGGCTGGGCGCCGAGGGGGCGAAGGTCGCGCTCATCGCCCGCGGCGAGGCCGGGCTCGCCGGCGCGTCGGTGGACGTCGGCGTGGAGGGCGGCGTCGCCAAGGTGTACGAGGTCGACGTCGCGGACTACGACCGTGTACGGCAGGCCGCCCAGCAGATCGAGGCCGAGCTGGGCCCGATCGACGTGTGGATCAATGTCGCGTTCACGACAGTGTTCGCGCCGTTCATGAAGATCTCCCCGGAGGAGTTCGAACGCGTCACCCGGGTGACCTATCTGGGTTACGTGTGGGGCACCCGGGCGGCGCTGGAGTTGATGCGGCCGCGCGACCGCGGCGTGATCGTGCAGGCGGGATCGGCGCTGGCCCACCGGTCGATCCCGCTGCAGTCGGCGTACTGCGGGGCCAAGCACGCGATCAAGGGGTTCACCGAGGCGCTGCGGACCGAACTGCTGGCCGACGACTCCGGCGTGAGGATAACCATGGTGCAGCTGCCCGCGCTGAACACTCCGCAGTTCGACTGGGGGCTGACCCGGATGCGGCGTCACGCGCAGCCCGTACCACCGATCTACCAGCCGGAGGTGGCCGCCGAGGCGCTGGTCTTCGCGGCCGAGCATCCCGAGCGCAAGGAGTACTGGGTCGGCGGCAGCACGGCGGCCACGATCCTGGGGCAGCGGATCGCCCCCGCCCTGCTCGACCGCTATCTGGCCAGGACCGGTGTACGATCCCAGCTCGTCGACAGCAAGCCGCCCTCGGGGGTGTCGAACCTCTGGGAGCCGGCGGACACCGACCGCGACTACGGCGCCCACGGCGGCTTCGACGAACGCTCCCACCCGCGCAGCGTCCAGACGTGGCTGTCGCGGCACCGCCGCCTGGTCACCACGGGAGCGGCGGGCCTCGCCACCGCCGCGGCCCTCGCCCTCTGGTCCGCCGCGAAGCGGCTGCCGTGAAATGACCTGACAGGGATGGTACAGCTCGCCGATGCGGGGTAGTTGACGGCGATGGACGAGCGTGACTACCGCTTTCTGTGTGACCTCGCAGCCCAGCTTCGGGTGGACTCGGTGCGCGCGTCGGCTGCCGCCGACTCCGGACATCCGACGTCCTCGATGTCGGCGGCCGAGCTCATGGCCGTGCTGCTCGCCCGCCATCTCCGCCTGGACCCGCGAGATCCGGCGAATCCGGCGAACGACCATCTGATCTTCTCCAAGGGACATGCCTCACCGCTGCTCTACTCGATGGTGAAGGCGGCGGGCGTCGTCACCGATGACGAGCTCCTGACATTCCGCCGGCACGGCAGCAGGCTGGAGGGTCATCCCACGCCCCGCCTGCCGTTCGTCGACGTGGCCACCGGCTCGCTCGGCTTCGGGCTGCCGGTCGGTGTCGGGCTGGCCTTGACGGGCCGCAAGCTCGACCGCCTGCCCTACCACGTCTGGGTGCTGTGCGGCGACAGCGAACTGGCCGAGGGATCGATCTGGGAGGCGTTCGAGCACGCGGGGCACGAGGGACTCACCAACCTCACCGTGATCGTCGACGTGAACCGGCTCGGGCAGCGCGGGCCGACCCGGCATGGCTGGGACCTGTCGGCCTACGCGCGGCGGATATCCGCGTTCGGCTGGCACACGATCGAGATCGACGGCCACGATCCCGGTGAGATCGACTACGCCCTGGCCGACGCGCGCGGCGCCCGCCGCCGTCCCACCGCCGTCCTCGCCCGCACCAGTAAGGGCTACGGCGTGTCGGAGGTCGAGGACAGGGAGGGCAAGCACGGCAAACCGATCAAGGACCCCGAGCAGGCGATCATCGAGCTGGGCGGGCCACGCGACCTGACCGTCGACGTGCGCCCGCCGACCGGCCCGCGTGATCCGTACGACTTCGTCGCCACCGGAACGCTCGACCTGCCGGCCTACGAGATGGGCGAGAAGGTCGCCACCCGCCAGGCGTTCGGCGAGGCGCTCGCCGCCCTGGGCGCGGCCTGCGGCGACGTCGTCGCGCTCGACGGCGAGGTCGCCGACTCCACCAAGCTCGATGCCTTCGCGAAGGCCCACCCCGAGCGGTTCTTCGAGTGCTACATCGCCGAGCAGCAGATGGTGGCCGCCGCGATCGGCATGCAGGCGCGCGGCTGGCGGCCGTACGCCGCGACCTTCGCCGCCTTCCTCACCCGGGCGTACGACTTCGTCCGCATGGCGGCGATCAGCCGGGCCGACCTGTGCCTGGTCGGCTCGCACGCGGGCGTGTCGATCGGTGAGGACGGACCGTCGCAGATGGGGCTGGAGGACCTGGCCGCGTTCCGGGCCGTCCACGGCAGCACGGTCCTCTACCCGTGCGACGCCAACCAGACGGCGCGGCTCGTCGCGGACATGGCCGGGCTGGGCGGGATCCGGTACCTGCGCACCACGAGGGGCGGCACGCCGGTCGTCTACGGCGCCGACGAGCGATTTCCGATCGGCGGCAGCAAGGTCCTGCGGACCGGCGGGCAGGCGACGATCGTGGCCGCCGGGATCACCGTCCACGAGGCCCTCGCCGCCGCCGACGACCTGCTCGATGAGGACGGCATCGCCGTGACCGTGATCGACGCCTACTCGGTCAAGCCGATCGACGTCGAGCGGCTGCGGATCGCGGCCGCCGACACCGGCGGGATCGTCACCGTGGAGGACCACTGGCCGGAGGGCGGTCTCGGCGACGCCGTGCTCGCGGCGCTGGCGACCTCACCGGTGCCGGTGGTGAAGCTGGCCGTCTCGGCGCTGCCGGGATCGGCCACCCCTCAGGAGCAGCTCGAGGACGCGGGCATCGACCGGCACGCGATCCGCCTGGCCGTACAGGACCTGGTGAAGCGCGCCACCGGCTGAGGGGCGTCCCCCTACTCGCGGGCCTTGGCGGTGGCCTGGCGGTTGGCCTTCTTGATGGCGTCGACGAGCTCGTCCTTGCTCATCTTCGACCTGCCCTCGATGTCGAGGCGGGCGGCGACATCGTAGAGGTGCTGCTTGGACGCGTTCGCGTCCACGCCCTCGGCGGTCTCTCCGGGCCTGGGCGTGCCCTTCTTCGCCTGCTCATCGGAGGGGCCGCGACCGCCCTTCTCCTCCCAGTGGTCGCCGACCTTCTCGAACGAGTGCTTCAGCGCGGCGAACGCCGTACGGTGGGCCCGCTGGCCCTCGCCGTACGTCTCGACGGCCGAGTCATGCGCCTTGATCCACGTCTCCTGGGCCTTCTTCGGCGAGCGCGCCAGGGTCGACGGGAGTTCCTCACGTGCCGGCATGGCCGGTTCCCCCCTTCAGGGCTCCTCCTTTCTGCTCTTTCCTCCCCGCGCGTCTCAAACGTCCACCCCCACCTGACGAGCTCACGACGGATGAGCGAACGCGCGGCGGCCACGCTGGTACCGACCGCAGGCAGGGCTTCACCCCCTCCTCCCCCCGTGATCTTGCAAATTCTCGCAGGGAAACCCCCTGGGCTGCACAAACCCATTCCGTGATCTTGCAATTACTCGCAGGCATTCCTTCTGACGTGCACTTATGTGTTGCCTGATCTTGCACTGGACGTGGAGTGCAAGATCACGGACACCGTTTAGCCCGCTCAGAGGGTAGGTCTGCGAGAAACTACAAGATCACGCATGCGAAATGCCCTGCTCCTGGCCCCTGCATGCGAGTATTCGCAAGATCACGGCCAGGAGGTGAGGGGGTGGGCGGCCAGTCGTTCCTGGGCGGCGAGCAACTCGCGGAGCTCGTCCGCGTCCTCGCCGGACGCCGTCATGATCATCCCTCGATCCATCTCCGCACGGGACAGGGACCTTGTCAGCCTGGTCGCATACCAGCGCCCGGCATCGCTCCGCCAGATCGACCAGCGGCCCGCGTATTCCCCGCGCAGTTGTCTCCAGGCTGCGTCCTCGGCTGAGACTCGCACTTCGTCACCACCTCCAGGCTTCGACGGCCGGGAACGAGAGCAATCGCCCGGACACGAACGGTAGTGAGAGACGGTGTCCCCCGCCCGGCGCCCGGCCCACCGTCCGCCAGGTGAAGATCTCCCGCTCGATGTGATCACTTCGTCGGGCTTTGATCCCGCGGGCACCCCCCGCTCCGGCCCATGTCGCCCCCTTTGAACACCGTGATCTCCTCTTGGTCCGCGCTTCGCGCGGCGAAGCGTCACAGTCCACGACCGGCCGAGGAGATCATGAGGTTGACGGCATCAGGACGGTGGTGAGCGTCCTTCTCACCCGTCCTTCCGCCGGGCCCCGGCTCATCCATGTCTCGAACACGCCCCGAAGATCGTTCATGAACTCGGTCAGTTCGTCATCCGAGAGCCAGAACGCGGCCTGGCGATATCCGACGCCGTCGCGGCGCAGGTCGATATCACCCCGGTCGGCGTAACAGTCGAAGTCGGCCAGCAGCCCCGCCACAAAGGCCATGAAGGCCTTTCGGTGGTCGTCCGGCGACATCGCGGCGAGGTCCTCCTCCTTGACCTGCGCGGCCGGCAGACGCAGCGCGTATGTGCGCTCCATCGCGCCCCGCACCCGCTGCTCGTCGACCACCTCCAGCACACCGGCGTTCGCGAGCACGGCCACGTGGCGATAGAGCGTGGCCGGGGAGACGTCGGAAAGTTCCTCCGCCATGGCTGCGGTGGTCATCCGGCGGTCGCCCAGCAGGGACTGGACGACGCGCAGGCGCACCGGGTGCAGGAGCAGGTCGACTGACGTGGTTTTCGTGGTCGTCTTCGAGATCCCCATGATCCAACCTTCTCACAGTTGACATCAATCTCAAAGATGAGAATACTCATTTCTGCACGAAGTGGAAAGGACGACGCATCATGGCGACGATCAAGGTGACCGGGAGCGAGCTGACCCTGGAGCTCAGCCGGGGCGAGAAGTTCGCGGGGCTGCACGGCGACATCCGGGTGCCGCTCTCGGCGGTCCAGGACGTCTCCGTCGTGGCGGACGGCGTGGCGAACACCCGCGGGTTACGCGCCCCCGGCCTGGCCGTACCGACCCGAACCAAGATCGGAACCTGGCGGAGGCCCGGTGGACCGGCGTTCGTGGTCGTACGCCGCGGGACGCCTGCCGTGAGGGTGAGGCTGACCGACGGCGCCGACTTCGACGAGTTGCTCGTCAGCGACCCGGAGGCGCCGAAGGTCGCCGCCCGCATCCGGGAGGCGGCCGGCCTGCCGGCACAGGTGGCCGAGGAGCGCGTCACGTTCCGCTCCGGTGACCTGACCCTCGGCGGCACACTGGCGTTCCCCGACGGGCCGGGGCCGCACCCCACCGCGATGATCATCACCGGCTCCGGCGAACTCGACCGGGACGCGAACCACCCCAAACTGCCCATCGGGGTCAGCCGTGACCTCGCGCACGCCCTGGCCCGTGCCGGAGTGGCGTCCTTCCGCTACGACAAGCGCGGCGTCGGGGAGTCGCAGGGCACCTTCCTCGCCACCGGGCTGTACGACAACGTCGACGACGCGCGGGCCGCGCTCGCCTGGTTGCGGTCTCGTACGGACGTCGATCCGAAGGCGGTGTTCGTCATCGGCCACAGCGAGGGCGCCTGCGTCGCGACGGCGCTCTTGGGCGACGAGGCGGCGCCCGAGCCCGCCGGGGTCGTGCTGTTGTCCGGCATGGCGAAGACCGGCGAGGAGACGTTGACGTGGCAGACCTGGCAGATCGCCGCGAGCCTGCCCGGGCCGGTCCGCGCTCTCCTGCGCCTCCTCCGCGTCGACGTGATCAAGAAGCAGGCGCAGGCCGTCACCCGGCTCAAGGCCACGACGACGGATGTCGCGCGGATGCAGGGCCGGAAGGTCAACGCCAAGTGGCACCGGGAGTTCATCGCCTTCGACCCCAAGCCGTTCCTGCGCGCGTCACACGTGCCGCTGCTGGCGCTCACCGGCGCGAAGGACCTGCAGACCGACCCCGCCGACCTGGACGAGATCGCCGCCGTTGCCGGAGGCCCGGTACGAACGGCCCTCGTGCCCGACCTGACTCACCTGCTCCGCCGCGACCCGGCCGCCCCCAGCCTGAAGGCCTACAAGAAGCTGGTGCGCATGCCCACCGACCCCGAAGTCCTCGCCACAGTCAGCCGCTGGATCATCCATCACCTCCCCAATCGAAACGTGTAGGCATCGCGATCATCGCGCCCGGCGGGCGCGCAGCGCCGCCCGGAAGGCCGCGCCCGGAGAAATGGTCGCGCCCGTGGCGGGCCACCAACGGTCCCGCCACAGCGTGAACGGGTACCACCGGCCGTCGGCACCATGCCTGACCTGTACCTTCGCGGCGAGGTCGGTGACCACGCCTGGCTCGGCGGCAAGACCCGCCAAGCCCCGCCGCGCTCGGATCTCCCGGACCGCCTCTTCCGGATCGACCGGAGCAGGCGCGAGCGCGGTGAGCACCCCGGTGGAACCGCCGTGCCGGTGGGCGAGCACCAGCCGCCGCAGTTCATCTTCCGGCAGTCCGGTCTGCCGTGCGGCTTCCGCGACGAACTCGTGCCCGCCGGGGCCGGCCAGGATGCGGACCGCGTCGGCGAGCGGGTCGTCGCTCACCGGCTCCGGTTCCCCGCGCAGCAGCGCGGCTGCCCGGGCCGCCGCGTCGTCCAGCAACAGGGTCAGTCGCGGCACGCCGGGAACTTCCGGAGGTGGCGTCTCCTCCAACCACCACTGCGTGGTCATGTCATGCCTCCGCTCAGTTCGACGAGGGCGGTCAGCTCGGCGTCGTCCAGCTCCGTGAACGCGGTCTCGCCGCCGGAGAGCACCGCCTCGGTCAATTCGCGTTTGCGGGCGAGGAGTTCGGCTATCCGGTCCTCCACCGTGCCCTCCGCGATCAGGTGGTGGACCTGCACCGTGGCATGCTGCCCGATCCGGTGCGCCCGGTCGGTGGCCTGGTCCTCCACGGCCGGGTTCCACGGCCGGTCGAAGTGGATCACGTGCCGGGCGCGGGTGAGGTTGAGCCCGAACCCGGCGGCCCGCACCGACAGCACCAGCACCGGGTTCTCCCCGGCCTGGAATCGGTCCACCAGCTCCTGCCGCCGCGTCACCGGCACGCCGCCGTGAAGGAAGTCGGCGGCGACGCCACGGGCCGCCAGATGGCCCATGATCAGATGGCCCATGGAGACGTACCCGGTGAACACCAGGGCCGCGTCTCCGGCGGCGAGCGCCGTCTCCAGCAGTTCCTCCAGCGCCTGCAGTTTCCCCGAACGCGCGGACTCGGCATCGGGGTCCCAGCCGGTGGGCGGCTGCCGCAGGTACTGAGCGGGTGAGTTGCAGATCTGCCGGAGCGCCTGCAGCAGCCGGAGCACATGGCCGCGGCGCGCCATCCCGGTGCTCGCCTTCACCTGGTCGAGCGTCTGACGGGTGACCGCCCGATACAGTGCGGCCTGCTCGTCGGTGAGCGTCACGAACCGGTCGCTGACCACCTTCTCCGGCAGCTCCGGCGCCACCCCTGGATCGGACTTGGCACGCCGCAGCATGAACGGCCCGATCAGCCGGGCCAGGGACGCGGCCGCCTCCCCGCCGGGGTTGTGCTCGGCTCTGCCGTACCGCTCGCGGAACGCGGTGAGGGTGCCGAACAGGCCGGGATTGGTCCAGTCGAGGATCGCCCACAGCTCACTGAGCGTGTTCTCCACCGGGGTGCCGGTGACCGCGATCCTGGTCGACGCGGGCAGCGTGCGCAGCGCCCGCGCCGCCTGCGATCGATGATTCTTGATCTGCTGGGCCTCGTCGGCGACCACCAGCTCCCATTGCATGGCGGCCAGCCGATCGGAGTCCCGGGTCATCGTTCCGTAGCTGGTCACCACCACCTCGCCGGGTGACAGGCCCTCCAGGTCGCGGGCGAGGCCGTGGTAGCGCCGCACCGTGACCCCGGGGGCGAACTTGGCGAACTCCCGCTCCCAGTTGGCCAGCAGCGAGGCCGGACAGACCACCAGTGTGGGCTGCTCACCACCGCGATGCAGGTGATAGGCGATCACGGTCAGGGTCTTCCCCAGCCCCATCTCGTCGGCCAGCAGCGCTCCGAAGCCCGCCCCGGTGACCCTGGCCAGCCAGTCGAGCGCCCGCCGCTGATAGTCACGGAGCACCGCGGTCAGGCCCGCCGGGACGCCGGTCGTGCCGTCCGTATCCTGCCGCAGCCGCATGACCAGGTCGCGCAGCTCGCCGCCTGCGACGCAGGGCACCGGCCGGCCCTCCAGCGTGAGCTGCCCCGTCAGGGCCGCCGCCAGCGCCTGCCCACCGGTGACCTCACGCGGTCTGGGGCGACGGAGCAGATCCGGGTCCGCCACCACCCAGGCACCGCGCAGCCGTACCATCCCTTCGGCGGCCGCGACCGCCGCCTGCTCCTCCTCGGTGAGCGGCTCACCGTCGAGGAACAGCCGCCAGTCGACGTGAGCGGCGGACGCCGAGGAATAGGCGCCGCTGGTCCGCAGGACGGTCCCGACGGTGAGCCGCCGCGCCACCTCGATCGGCCACTCCACGGTGATGCCCGGCAGTTCGGCGGCGAGGAGGGCGATCAGCTCGGCGCCGTTGATCGCCGTCTCACCACGCCTGATCCGCTCGAGCGGCGGCCACTGCCTGGCCGCGCGCCGCAGCCGGCGCAGCTCCGGTTCGCCCAGTTCCTCAGGGTGGATCTCGGCGTGCGGGGTGGTCCCGGGGTGGACCCGGATGATGATCGGCTTCGGCGGCTCAGGATTGGCGATCTCGGCGCAGCGGTCCGCCCAGTCGGCCGCGTGGTCGCCAAGCGTTCTCGGTGCCGAGGCGTACGGCACGGCCCCCAGGATCAGCCGGGCACCGGGGGGCCGGAGCAGCAGGTCGGCGACGTCTCCGGCGAACCCGGCCGGCACCTCTTCGGGGAGGGGCGCATCGGGCAGCGGCAGCCAACGGTCGCGCCCGTCGGCATCCACCGACGGGTAGACCCGCCGTTCCGCCACGGCCGCCAAGATCGATCGCGCGGCCTGTCCCCAGGGCCCGGGCGCGGTGACGAGTCCGGGGAGCGCCTGTTCCAGGGATGCCGTCCATCCATCGAGCGGCTCGGGCAGCGGACCGAGCTCCAACCACCCCTGCCGATAGCCGAAATCGCATCCGGCCCGTAGCAGCTTGCCGGTGATGCCGACGGGCCCGCGGGCCTCAGCCACCGGCCGCGTCGTGCCGTCTCGCTCTGCCTTGTCGCCGTCTTCGAGCTGTTCGAGCAGCGCCGCCGCCGCGGCGGCCTTCGCCTCCGCCTTGCCGCGCCCGCCCGCGGCGGCCGACACGCGCATCGCGTTGTGGACGCAGGACGCCCTGCAGGTGAAGAACGGCTGATGAGGCGGGCCGGTGACGGACACCTCGTACGTCAGATCACCGATCGTGCCGACCTGCGCACGCTCGTTCAGTTCGCCGACCGGGTTACCCGTCCCGGCCCGCTGCTCCGGCTGGGCGGCCGGCGGCGGGATCAGCTCCGCGATCAGGGCAAGGGCGGCCCCGGCTCTGGCGCCCTTCCAGGTGACCGCCGTCGCGGGCTCCCCCAGCACCGGCCCCCGATCGTCCTCGGTGACGGCCATCGCGGTGGTGTTCGCGAACTCCAGGTATCGCACCGACGGCCGGCGCTCGGCCTGCGTCCGCAGCGTCAACACCCCGCCCGCTTGCAGCGGGTTGCCGCGCAGTTGCTCCCAGGCGATGGCGCGGGCCTCGGCCCAGCCTCGCGGGTCCGCCTCGAACAGCAGCAGGTACAGCATGCGCACGGTCAGCCGCCTGGCCTTCAGCGCCCCGATCAGCATCGGATCCGGGTGGTCGCGTGCCACCTCGGAGTCGAGCCACTCCTCCATCTCGCGATCCCCGTATTGGGGCGGCTTGGAGGCGGCCACCGCCTCCCTCGGCCCAGGGGCCCCCACGGTAGGGTCCGGGAACCCGCTCAGGATGGCCAGCAGGGACAGCGCCGCAGCCCGCCGGGCGGTCTTCTTGCTGGCACCGCGTGCCACCTGCCCTGCGGCGGGAGCGTCCCCGATGCTCGCCTGCGCGGTGAACCCCCCTTCTTCCGCCATTCCCTCGACCATGCCGAGTGAGCCGCCCAGACGCTGCGCCTCCAGGTTGAGGATGGTCACCGCGTGTTCCGGCGCCGCCGAGACCGCCGCCCACACGGCTTCGCGCGCGGCGGCCCACTTCCCGTGGTCGCCTGCCAGCAGCACCTGGTGGAGCTCGCGGGGCCCCAGTGTGCCCTGGGTCGCCCTCCGGGAGACCTCGGCGATCAGCCCGTCGGAGTGCGGTGCGCCCTGACACGCCTCCTTCAGCAGGACGAAGAACTCATTGGGGTCCTCCGGGATCGCTGAACGCCGCGTCTTGGCCAGGATGGCGGGAGTAGGGGGGCTGGTCTTCGGCACCGGTCAATTATCGGCGATCAACCGGCACTCTGCCCGTCCGTTGGACCAAGCCCATGACCCTGAGGTACTCCGTTCCTCTCACCTGGTGAGCAGATCGAAGTGCAGGCGGAAGCGGGTGCCGGAGGCGTGCCGGTGTACGCGCACCAGATCGGCGAGCTCGTTGACGACGAGCAGGCCTCTGCCGTGGGTGGCGCCGTCGGGCGGCGGCACCCGCCCCGCAAGCGGATCGGTGATCTGGCCCGGATCGTCCAGATGGCACACCAGGCTGCCGTTCTCCGCCCAGACCGTCAGCGTGCCGGGCCCCCGGGTGTACTCGGTGGTGTTCGTCGCGAGCTCGTTGACCGCGATGAGCAGTTCGGTCGCCCGGTGGCCCCGGAGCCCGGACGTCTCGACCTGCTTCGCGAGGAAGGCCCGCACCCGCGGCAGCTCGCCGACATCGCGGAAGACACAGGTGGGGGCGCCCCGCGGCGGTGCCGGAAGTGGCAGGTCGAACGCCGCCGCGGTCTCCAACGGGTCGGCGTAGGCGGGGCTGGCCCGGATGCCCTTGCCGTCCTGTATCAGGGGGTGTGTCCGATGCGCGTCGGCGACGACCGCCGGTTCCAGCCGGGAGACGTCGTACGGACACAGGATCGTCGCCCGGCGTCCGGCGAAGACGGCGTTGATCAATGCTTCGTGGGTGACGCAGGCCGGATACTCGACGCTGCTGCGGCCGGACCAGATCGGCTCCCCGGTTATCCATACGTGGCGGCCCCGATGCGCGGCGGCGAAGGCCAGCAGGACGCCGGGGATGATCCGGCCCGGGTTGCGCCCGGCAACGGCCATGTCCTTGAACGAGACCCCCGCCGCCTTCGGCCCGAGACACTCCCGGATCAGATCACCGCCCCGGCCGGGCAGGACGACCAGGGCCGGGTCTCCGCGTGCCAGCGCCTCCTCGACCAGGGCGGCACACACCGTCGCATACTCGTCGTCGTCGCGGTAGAGCAGAGCGATGTGCCGGAACACGTCGGCCGCCTCGGTGGTAGCCGGGTGCTTCAGCGTGCTCATGTCAGGAGTCCAGCTCCCGGTGTCCGATGGTCCGCCTGGTCCGCCGCGTGTCGTCTCTTCCCTCAGCGTACGCTTGAGCAGCCCTGATACCACTCCAGAGCCATAACGATTGCCTGGGAACAGTCCGGGCAGGAGAGATCCTTGCGCTGCCAGCCCGAGCGGGTATCCGCCCAGTGACCCCAGCCACTCGTAGGCGCTCACCCGCGACAGCCTGTCTCCCGGTACATGTTCCTGAAGCGTGGTCTCCCACATGGTGTTGGAGACCATGAGGCTGATGCCGGCCAGCACGGCCGCCGCGGCCACCACGTGGCGGGCCCCTCAGGGAGGAATGGGGGCTGTCCCGTCCCAGGCGTCTCCCGGCAGTGAGAAGCCGACCGGACCGCCACGACTCGGCCGTCGGGGATGAGGCGGGGACAGAACCGCCACCGGGGCGGTTACCCTGACGATGTGATCGATACGTGGGAGCCCACGGCGGCGGGCGTGCTGCGACTGCCCTCGGGGCGACTCGTCCGCGGACGGGGACTGAGACGCCCGCTCCCCCGGGGGCCTCGGCCCGCGTTCGCGCTCTACCTGCTGGACCGCAGGCCGCCCCCCGTCGAATGGGAGCAGCGCTGGGTTCGCTGGCCGGATTTCCGGCTGCCGTCCGACCGCGCCGCCGCGGCCACAGCGTTGCGCGAGGCATGGGAACGGGCTGAGACCGAGCGCGTCGAGGTGGCCTGCGGCGGCGGATACGGCCGCACCGGCACCGCGCTGGCCTGTCTGGCCGTGCTCGACGGAGTGCCGGGCGAGGAGGCGGTCGCATACGTCCGGCGACACTACGCGTCACGTGCCGTCGAGACGCCCTGGCAACGCCGTTTCGTCGCCCGATTCAGCGAGTTCGGATGAACCGGGGACTTCGGATGACGTCAAAAGCCCAGGTCGGAGATAACCGACCTGGGCTTCTGTTTGTGCGCCGCCAGGGACTCGAACCCCGGACCCGCTGATTAAGAGTCAGCTGCTCTAACCAACTGAGCTAGCGGCGCAGGCGACGTGCGTAACCTTAGCAGTCCTGAGGTCCGCACGCACACCAGAACATGGTCTCGGAAGTCCCTGACCGGGGACCCCGAACAGGGATCAGCCTTGCCAGGCACCCGACGAGAAGGGGAGGGGCTCACCCGGGGTGCCGGGGCCGTCGCCCCACTTGGTCACGACGTAGTCCACCTGGATGTGGCCCTCGTCGCCGGTGACGGTCAGCGAGTCTTCGTTCCAGCTCTCACCGATGAGCTCGGCGAAGGTCTTGCCGTCGATGTCGAGCATGACGCCGCTCTCCGAGGGGACGCCCGGACCGCGGTCGCCGATGAAGAACGGGGCCTTCTTGCCCTTGTAGACGATGTAGCCCTCGGTGCCGAGCGGCCAGCTCGGGCTGGCGAACATCCCCTTCTGCATCGGCAGGCCGATGGCGGGCAGGCCCGTGTCGCCTTGCCGGCCGGAGGCGTCGTCCCAGAAGTACGAGCCGAGGGTGGTGCCGCGGAGCAGGACTTCCTCCTGCACAGGGGCGGTGTTGTCGGATGCCGTAACCGTCTGGTTGACCGGCTTGACAACCGGTGCGACCGGGGCGGGGGCGGCGGCCACGAGGGAAGCGCCGACGGCGACGGTGCACGCGAGGGCGCTCAGCTTCGAGACGCTTCGGTTATTACGCAGGTCAAACAGAGTCTTGAACACGAGAATCGGGAACTTTCGTGAGACGGCAGGAGCAGGCCAGGAGTCATTGGGCCGACCCGCTAAGCTCGGGGGCCGCTAACAAGGGGCGTTCAACAGGGCGATAAGAGTCAGGCGCCCGTGCCACGCGCTGCTGGCGCTGGGGTTAGGACCGTGCGACTGGAGTGTCGCAGTCGATCAGACGTGTGATCCGTTATGGCTCGGATCAGCGGATGGTGTCCCCCACGTAGATCTCCTCTCCGAGGAACAACCCGGCCATCGGTTGATGACAATTAGGACGTTACCGGACAGGTCAGGACAGAGCAAAACGAAACACCCATAATTCCAAGAAGATCTACCCGGTTACCCCAAGACCAGGTCAGGAACCCCCCTGGACCGTCACGAACCACCCCAGTTGCCCCAACCATGGCTTTCCCGCCACCCCACGCGTACCGGATTGCCGAGGCATTACATAAGCTTCCTATGTAAAATCGCCCAGTGATCGGGATGACCATGGAAATCGCCCACACCGACGGCGGACCATCCGACCTCGAGTCGGTCGCGGTCGGCGAGCATGTCGCCGTGGTGCTGGAGGAGCTCGCCACCCTCGCCGTACGCCAGGTCTCGACGCCTCGCGACATCAGCCTCACCGCCGTGTCGACACTGGCTCACCTGGACCGGAACGGCCCCACCCGGCTCACCGCCCTGGCGGTCGAGCAGGCGGTGAGCCAGCCGTCCATGACCCAGCTCGTGCAACGTCTCGAACGGGAGGGGCTGGTGTGCCGGCAGACCGATCGACGGGACGCCCGGGCCACCCGGATCGCCCTCAGCGAGGCCGGACGGAAGCTGCTCGGCGATCGGCGAAGCCGACGCAGAGAACGGCTGGCAATGCTGCTCGACGAGATGTCGCCGGAGGAGCGTCGCGCTCTCGTCCATGCGGCCGAAACGTTCCTTCCCCTGCTGCACCGCCTCCTGGCCGGCTCCCCGGCCCCATAGCCGTGGTTTCGGCCCCTGCCCGGACACACCGCGCCCGCCCCGGTGCCCACCCGAAACACGGTGCCCCCGGTAACCCCGGAAACCTCGCTATCAGTAGAGGAGACTCCGTGAGCTCTGCTCATGCCCCCGCTTCGAACCCCTTCAAGCAGCCCAAGGCGGTCTGGGCGGTCGCCTTCGCCTGCGTCATCTCGTTCATGGGGATCGGCCTGGTCGACCCGATCCTCCCCGCCCTCAGCACGCAGTTGCACGCCACCCCGAGCCAGGTCTCACTGCTGTTCACCAGCTACCTGGTCGTCACCGCGGTGGCCATGCTGATCACCGGGTTCGTCTCCAGCCGGATCGGCGCCAAGCGCACGCTCATCGCCGGCCTGATTCTCATCGTGGTGTTCGCCGCGCTGGCCGGTCTCTCGGACGGCATCGGCGGGATCGTCGGCTTCCGCGCCGGCTGGGGTCTCGGCAACGCACTGTTCATCGCCACATCGCTCGCCGTCATCGTCGCCTCCAGCAGCGGCGGCTTCGCCGGGGCGATCATTCTGTACGAGACCGCTCTCGGCATCGGCATCGCCGTCGGCCCCCTGCTCGGCGGCGAACTGGGCAGCATCAGCTGGCGCGGCCCGTTCTTCGGCGTGTCCGTACTGATGGCGATCGCTCTCGTCGCCACCGTCGTCCTGGTCCAGCCGACCCCTCGGCCCCGGCGGACGGTCACGCTGCTCGACCCGATCAAGGCGCTGCGGCACCGCGGTCTGCTCGCCATGGGCCTGACCGCGCTCTGCTACAACTGGGGATTCTTCACCGTGCTGGGCTACGCCCCGTTCCCGATGGGACTCGACGAACACCACCTCGGTTACGTCTTCACCTGCTGGGGCGTCCTGGTCGCCATCTTCTCGATCTTCGCCGCACCCCGGCTGCAGGCCCGCTTCGGCATCGCCCGCACGCTGTACGTGAACCTCGCGCTGTTCAGCGTCGACATCCTGGTCATCGCGGCCTTCACCGAGTCCAGGCCCATCCTCATCGGTGCGGTGATCACCACCGGAATCTTCATCGGTGTCAACAACACGATCACTACCCAGGCGGTCATGACTATCGCACCGGTGGAGCGTCCGGTCGCCTCCGCCTCGTACGGTTTCATCCGTTTTATCGGAGGGGGATTGGCCCCCTTCGCCGCCGGAAAGCTCGCCGAGCACACGAACGTGCATGTGCCGTTCTACGTGGGCGCCGTCTCCGTGCTCATCGGCATCGCCGTACTGGCCGGCGCCCACAACCTGCTCAGCGAGGCCGAACAGGCACAGGCCCGGCTTGCCCGGGAAAAGGACACCGAGGAATCGCGACAGCAGACTCTCACCGAAGACCTCGGACCGGCGTGATCTCTCGCGGGTGACCTTGCGGGGATGTCGAGAGGGGACGCCGGGACCGGAGCGCACCGGGGCAAGAAACGCCGGAGCCGGGCAGTCCCCCAACTACCCGGCTCCGGATCAAAGCGGTTCCGCCAGACATACCCTCCCCAAAGGCACCGGCGGGCCCCCGCTTTCTCGGACGCGTTCCCCCATCCGCGTCCTCTCTTCATGAAAGTCTGTTCTGATCCCTCCTCAGAGGATCTGCTTCAAGCCTACAAGCGGGGTTGTCATGAAGTCGTCATACGCAGGTGGATTTTCGGCCTGCATCCGGACCTTGTCAGGCGTCCGGATGCCTCGACAAATACTCGACGTAGACCGGGCGCAGCGCGTCGCCGAGATGTCCCTCCCCGGCCGCCATCGCGTCGCTGAGCAGCGCTGAGACCCGAGTCAGGTCGTTGGCCGTCTCATCGGCCTTCCCGCTGGCGGCCTCGGCCGCCGGGATCACCTTCAGCAGGTCCCACAGAAACCCGAAGTCGCCATGCCGTACGGCATAGCGAACGGCGCGGTCGTGCAGTTCCCGGGCCGACAGCGACTCGATCTCTTGCTCGTCCATCCGGCCTCACCCCCAAACGGGGGGACTTCCCCCGGGCCTGCCATTTATGCCCTACTCAGGAGGCAGGAGGAGGCTTCACCGCGCGCACCCGCGCGTTCTTTGCCAGCACATGGAAGTATTCTTCCTGTGAAGGTCATACTCAAGATCCTGGTGGTCGCCGCAGCCCTCTGGGGGGCCACGGAACTGGTGCCCGGCATCACGCTCTCCGCCGGCACCACGACCGAGAAAATCGTCACCCTGCTCGCGGTCGCGCTGATCTTCGGCGTCGTGAACGCCGTGCTCAAGCCGATCATCAAGACCGTGGGGTGCGCGTTCTACGTGCTCACCCTGGGCCTGTTCGCCCTCGTGGTCAACGCCGGCCTGCTGCTGCTGACAAGCTGGCTGGCCGAGAAGCTCGATCTCCCGTTCCAGGTCAGCGGATTCTGGGCGGCGTTCTGGGGGGCGATCGTCGTCGGCCTGATCAGCTGGCTCCTCAACATGATCCTCGGAGACGACTGAGTTCGGTCCGCTCGCCGTATGGCCCGGGTCTCAGACCCGGGCAGGCACCGGTCTGGCGGCGAGCGCGCCGAATGCCAGTTGAAACACGCACACGCCGATCCCGGCGAGCAGGGGCACCCGCCAGCCGCCGGAGAGCTGGTGGAGCAGTCCGAAGGCCACGGGCCCCATGGCCGCCAGCACGTAGCCGCTCGACTGCGCGACCGCCGACAGCGCGGTCACGGAGGCCGGGTCCGGCGCGCGCAACGCGATGAGCAGCAGCGCGAGCGCGATCGAGGCGCCCTGCCCCAGTCCCAGGACGATCATCCAGAGCCACGGCGTCGTCGTCGGCGCGAGCATGACCCCGCCATAGCCGATGATCGTGAGGATCGCGGCAATCGTCACATGCGGGACTTGGGACCGGGCCGATCCGGCGTGGACCGGCACAGTGAGAGTGGCCGCGATCTGGGCCGCGTTCGCCAGCCCCAGCAGATATCCGGCCTTGTCGGCGGCGACACCCGCCGACTGGAAGATCGACGGCAGCCAGGCCAGCGTGACGTAGAAGGTCAGCGACTGCAACCCCATGAACGCCGTGACCAGCCAGGTCGTCCTGTTGCGCAGCAGGGCCCGGTACGGCCGGTGCCCCGAGGAGCGGCCACCGTGTCGCGGCGACGTACGAAGCGCCTGCGGCGCCCAGATCAGAGCGGCCAGCAGCGCGAGCAGCGCCGCCGATCCGGCGGCCGACCGCCAGCCGACCACCCCGGCGAGCGGGACCATCGCAGCCGAGGCGACAGCCGCTCCGGCGACCAGAGACGAGACGTAGACGCCGGTGACCGGCCCGATCCGAGTGGGAAAGTGCTGCTTGGCCAGGGCGGGCATGGTGACGTTCATGATTGCGATGGCCGCGCCCGCCAGGGCGGCCCCGCCGTACAGGGCGATGACGCCGTCCGTGCTGCGCACGAGAACGCCGGCGGCCAGGAGGAGCAGGCCGACGAGCAATGTGCGGTCGAGCCCGACCCGGCCGGCGAGGACGGGGGCCAGCGGGCCGAGCAGCCCGAGGCAGACCACCATGACCGTGGTGATCGCCCCACCCTGCGCCGCGGTGAGTCCCAGATCTCCCATGATGTCGGGCAGCAGCGGCGACACTCCGGCCAGCGCGGGCCGGAGGTTCCATGCAGCCAGCACAAAACCGGCCAAAAGCAACAAACGGCTATGAGTCACCGCAGAACGGTTCATCATCCCCCAAACTTACAAGGGTGATCAGGGTCGGAACTCGGCGTCCGGCATGACGGCGATGTCCAGGAGCAGCGGCTCGGTGCGCGATGCGAGCGTGGGGACGACCTCGTCGAGTGTCGCGAGGAGATCGCCGTGGGAGTCCAGCCGGATCGCCGGACAGCCGAAGGAGCGCGCCATCGCGGAGAGACTGACCTCGGTGAACGCGGGCCAGGGGGCCTTACCCGCGCCGTTCTTCTCCGCCAGCCGGTCCATGACCGCATAGCGGCCGTTGGCCAGCACGACGAACAGCGCGCCCACCCCATAGTGCGCCGCACTCCACAGCGCCTGGATGCCGTAGATCGCCGACCCGTCCCCGACGACCCCGACCACCGGCCGGTACGGCAGGGCCATGCGGAGGCCGACGGCCGCCGGAAGCGCGAAGCCGAGCCCGCCCATGGCGGCGGAGACGAAGCCCAGCGGCCGCCTGGCCGGCAGCAGCCGGTGCAGATCCGGCCGGGACGACGGGGTCTCCTCCACCACGATCGCCTCCGGCGGAAGCCGTACGGCGAGCTCGTGCAGGACATGAGCGGCGCGCAACGGCCCATCGGAGCGAGCCGGCGGCGGAGGGCTCGCCGTACGCAGGGCCTGCGGGGCGGCGGGCCGCTCGGGAAGCATGTCCGCCAGTCGCGCGCAGGCCGCCGCGGGATCGGCCAGCACAGCCAGCACGGCCGGGCTGCGGTGCACCTCGGCGGGGTCGTCGCTCACGACGGCGATCCGGGTGCCGGTCTCGACGAGCGGCCCGGATTCGTAGGGGTACTGCCGGAACGCCGCCGCTCCGACCACCAGGACGAGATCGTGCCCCGTCAGCGCGCCCCGCAGTCCCGAACGATCGGCGGGGAGGAACCCGGCGAACCGCGGATGGTCCTGCGGGAAGCCGGCCCGGGCGCCGAACGACTCCTGCCAGACCGGGCAGCCGAGCCGATCGGCGAGCGCGACCAGACCGGCCCAGGCTTCGGCCGAGTCCGCGCCGGCGCCGACCACCAGCGCGGGCGCGTCCGCTTCCGTGATCAGCGAGGCGAGCGGGGCGAGATCGCGGTCGCCGACCGCGGCGGGCCGCACCACCGCGGTCGGCGCGGCCTCGACGGTGCCGTCCCACTCCGCCGACCAGTCGTCCATCGGCACGATCACGAGCGCGGGACCGCGACCGGTGACGGCCTCGTGCCGGGCACGGGCGATGGCTCCCGGAACGTCCTGGGCGCGGACGGGCTGTTCGGTCCAGACGGGATAATCTCCGGCCAGACCATGCAGCCGACCGGCGAGGAACGGCTCCAGCGCCAGGTGCCGCCGGTCCTGCTGGCCGACGACGACCACGACGGGGGCTCGGTTGGCCCGGGCCGTGGCGATGGCCGATACCGCGTTGCCGAGCCCGGCCGTGGTGTGGAGCAGCGCGACGGCAGGCTCGCCGTGGGCGATGGCCCATCCCGTCGCCATCCCGACGACCGAACCCTCGTGCAGCGCGAGTATGAACTCCAGATCATCCGGCATCCCCGCCAGCAGCGGAACCTCCGTCGACCCGGGGTTGCTGAAGATCGTCGTCATGCCGGTACGGCGGAGCACCTCGAAAGTGGCGTCCCTGACGGTGCTCATCGGGCCCGTGCTCATCTGCTCTCCTTCGCTCGCTGGATCTGGGCGTAGACCTCCCCGCGCAATTCGGCGAATCGGGGGAGCGCCCGGGTGACAAGCTGATCCCGTCCGGCCGGCAGGTCGATCTTGAGGTCCTCGAGCACCACGGTGGGCGAGGCGGACAGCACGATCACGCGCCCGCCCAGGTAGACGGCCTCGTCGATGTCGTGGGTGACGAACAGGATCGTCATCCCGAGACGCTGCCAGATCCGGAGGATGAGATCCTCCAGCTCGGCTCGGGTCTGGGCGTCCACGGCCGCGAACGGCTCGTCCATGAGCAGCACCTGCGGCTCGTAGGCGATGGCCCGCGCGATCGCCACCCGCTGCTGCATGCCGCCGGAAAGCTGCCAGGGGTGGGCGTCCGGCACGTCGGCGAGCCCGACCGCCTCCAGCGACTCGGCGACGAGGTCCGCGCGCCGGTCCCGAGGCACCTTCTTCTCCTTGAGCGGCAGCTCCACGTTCTGCCGGACCGTCATCCAGGGGAACAGGCTCCTGCCGTACTCCTGGAAGACCAGCGCCATACCGCGCGGCGGCCCGGTGACCTGCACTCCCCCGAGCTTCACGCTGCCGCCGGTACGGGCCAGCAGCCCGGCGACGCACCGCAGCAGCGTGGTCTTCCCGCATCCGGACGGCCCGACGACGCAGACCAGTTCGCCCTCGCCCACGTCGAACGTGAGATCGCGAACGGCCTCCACGCCGCGCCCCTCATAGACCTTGCGCAGGCCACGAACCTCAAGCACTGTGCACCTCGAACACGGGGAACCTCAAACACGGGGAATCTCAAACACGGGGAATCTCAAACACGGGGAATCTCGAACACGTCAACCACGATGGCTCCAATGCCAGAACAGGACCCGGCGCTCGATCCTCCGGAATACGACGGACAGGGCTAAGCCCAGGAGGCCGAGCAGGAGGATGCCGCTCCACATCTCAGGGATCTCGAACCCGCGCTGGAACAACACGATCGTGAAGCCGAGCCCGCTGCTGCTGGCGAACATCTCACTGATCACCATGAGGATGATCCCGACGGAGAGCGCCTGCCTGAGCCCGGCCATGATCTGCGGGCTCGCCCCGCGCAGGACCAGGTGGCGCAGCCGGCTCACCCGGCCGACGCCGTACATGTGGCAGGTGTCGGCGAGCACCTGGTCCAGGGCACGCACCCCCTCCACCGTGTTGAGCAGGATGGGCCAGACGCAGCCGGACACGATCACCAGGACCTTCATCGTGGTGTCGATGCCGGCCAGCAGCATGATCAGCGGGACCAGGACGGGCGGCGGGATCGCCCGGAAGAACTCCAGCACCGGCTCGGCCACGGCCCGCAGGCGCGGGACCAACCCGATCGGCACGCCGAGGCCGACTCCGAGCAGGGTGGCCACGGCGTAACCGGCGAGCAGCCGCCCGACGCTGGGCAGCGCGTCGTCGAGCAGCCGGGGGCCGAGCCAGGTCTCCGCGAAAGCCCGCCCCACCTCGCTGGGCCGAGGCAGATAGAAACTCTCCGAGGCGGCGCTGATCCCCCACCAGGCGAGCACGAGCAGCATGGGCAGCCCGAACAGTCTGAGCAGTCTGAGCGCGAACCCGGGCCACCCGGGCCACCCGGGCCGTCGGGGCCGCTCAGGCAGGCCGCGCGGGCCGGCGCCGCGCGCCGTCCGCCCCTCCCTGTCTCGCACGTCTGCCCTGTCGTCGGCGGTCACGCGGGCACCTCTCCTCGCACGGAGGGGTGCCAGGCCAGGACACGGCGTTCCAGCAGGCGGACCCCGGCGTTGACCGCGATGCCGACCAGCCCGGCCAGCACGACCAGCGCGTACACCGCGGTGACCGCCCCGCTGCTCTGCGCGACCTGGATCTCCAGCCCGAGCCCCGGGCTGCCGATGACGAGTTCGGCGGTGACCGCCAGGATGAACGCCACCGCCGCGGCGAGCCGCAGTCCCGTCATCACGTACGGCAGGGCCGTCGGCCAGATGAGGTGCCGCAGGCGGGCCGGCCAGCCCAGGCCGTAGGCTCGGGCGGTGTCGGCGGCGACGTCGTCCACGTCGGCGACGCCGTACAGGACCTGGATGAGCACCTGCCAGAACGCGGCGTAGATCACAAGCAGCAGGGTGGAGCCGAGGGACGCGCCGAACAGCAGGGTCGCCAACGGGATCAGGGCCACCGAGGGGATCGGCCGCAGGAACTCGACGGTGGAGTGTGTGGCGGCCCGCAACCCCGGGATCAACCCGATGACCAGGCCGGTCACGACCGCTGCGCAGAACGCGATGGCGAGGCCGATTCCCCAGCCGCGCAACGTCTCGCCCATCGCGGTCCACAGCTGGGCCGTGGTGAGTTGCGCGCCCAGCTCACCGAAGATCTGGGAGGCGGGCGGCAGGAAGCGGGGGTCCACCAGGCCCAGCCTGGGCACGGCCTCCATCAGGGCCACGAGCCCGGCCAGTCCGGCGATGCCGTACCAGAACCGGTTCACGACCGCCTCCTGCCGCCGCCTGACCAGATCACGAGAGCAGCGCCGCCACGTCGACCTTGGACTTCAGCACGCCGTCGGCGAGTGCGTCGTCCGCGATCGTCTGGATCGAGTCCCGGTCGACCGTGGTCGGCCACTTCGGAAGCGTGATCTTGGCGATCAGGTCGGCGTCGATCTTGGTGTAGGTCTTGAGGATGTCCCGCGACTCGTCGGGGTGCTGCTGCGCGTATTCCAGCGACTCGTTCATCGCGGCGGTGAAGCGCTTGACCAGGTCGGGGTCGGTCTTGCCCGAGGTGAAGTACATCGCCACGGTCAGGTTGGGCGCGGCGTCGGCGAAGTTCCAGGCGACGGGGCGGGCGCCCTGCGAGATCGCCTGGGTGACGAACGGCTCCACCACCCAGATCGCGTCGACCCGGCCGTTCTGAAGGGCCGCGGGGGCATCGGGGAAGGGCAGCTCCACGAACTTCAACTGGGACGGGTCTCCGCCGGCCTTGCGCACCGAGGCGCGGATCGTGGTGTCGCCGATGTTCTTCAACTGGTTGACCGACACCGTCTTGCCCGCCAGGTCGGCGGCCGTCTTGATCGGGCTGTCGGGCTTGACGAGCACGGCGCTGAAATCCTTGCCCTGCTCCCCGGTGGAGGAGTTGCCGTTGGCCACGACCTTCAGGTCGAGCCCCTGGTCGCGGGCGGCCAGCAGGGACGTGATGTTGGCGAAGGCGAACTGGAACTGCCCGCTGACGACGCCGGACACGCTGGCCGCCCCGCCCTGGACGGGGGTGATGGTCAGGTCGATGTTCTGCTTGTCGAAGAAGCCTTTGGCCTTGCCGAGGTGGATGGGCGCGGTGTCCACGATGGAGATCACGCCGGCGTCGACCTTGTCCTTACCCGAGCCATCCTTGCCCGAGGCGTCCGTCCCGGTGGACCCGCACGCGGCCGCGACCAGAAGGAGGACGGCTGCCAGCAGGGACGTGCGCAAGGAGGTGCTTAAGGAGGTGCTTGAGGAACGATGCATTGGGCACTCCGATGGGCGTTCGCTATACGAACAATCGTTCTCGAATGGCACGTATTGTGTGGAAACTACGCCACCCTTACAAGGCCCGTCAATAGTGAACACCCCCTCTTCCACCGCTGTCCGACCGATATGAGAATCTCCGTACGGATGTCGAACGACCGGGGTATCAATCCGGCAGGAGGTGGGTGGCCGATGGCGGATGAGTATGTGCAGTCACTGGCACGTGGCCTGGCGGTGATCCGGGCATTCGACGCCACGGAGCCCGAACTGACGCTGAGCGAGGTCGCCCGCAAGACCGGGCTGACCCGCGCCACGGCCCGCCGGTTCCTGCTGACGTTGACCGATCTGGGCTACGTGCGTACCGACGGACGGCTGTTCTCCCTCTCGCCACGCGTTCTGGAGCTCGGATACGCCTACCTGTCGAGCCTGTCACTGCCCGAGGTCGCCCTGCCGCATCTGGAACGGCTGGTCACCGAGGTGCACGAGTCGGCGTCGGTCTGCGTACTCGACGACACCGACATCGTTTACGTGGCCCGCGTCCCGACCGCGCGGATCATGCGGGTGACGATCGCGATCGGCACGCGCTTCCCCGCGTACTGCACCTCGATGGGCCGGGTGCTGCTGGCGTGGCTCCCCCCGGGTGAACTCGAAGCGCACCTCACCCGCGCGCCGCTGGGCCGTCTGACCTCGCACACGACCACCTCACCCGTGACGCTCCGGGCGGAACTGGAGCGGGTACGGGCGCAGGGCTGGGCGCTGGTCGACCAGGAACTGGAGGAGGGGCTGCGCTCGATCGCGGCTCCGATCAGAGACCGCACCGGGAGAGTGGCGGCGGCCGTCAACGTGTCGTCGCATGTCGGCCGGACCACGCTCGAGTCCGCGCGGCGCGACCTGCTCCCCCCGCTGCTCGCCACCGCGGCCAGGATCGAAGCCGACCTCCACGCAACCGCTTGACAACGTTGTCAGACGGGCCCCGGATGCGCGATGATCCGAGCGTAGGAGAGAAGCGATCCGGCCGGCCGACCATGAACGACGTGGCCGCATGCGAGAAACCGCGAGATCACGGTTGATGGGGGGTTCGGGTCTCCGCGGCGATCCAGCCGAGGTAGGCGGCGAGTCCGCCCTCGATCGGCAGTGCGACGATCTCGGGAGTGTCGTACGGATGCTCGGCGCGGATGTGCTCGGTCAGCCGATCGACCGACTCGCCGGTGGTCTTCAGCAGCAGCAGGAACTCCTCCGCGGTCTCGATCCGGCCCTCCCACCAGTACGTGCTGGTGATGGGACCGACGAGCTGGGCGCACGCCGCGAGCCGGGCCCCGACGGCGGATCGGGCGAGCGAGGCGGCCCTGTCCCGGTCGTCGACGGCCACCTGAACCTGCACGTACTCCCCCATCTTGCCCCTCCATCTCTCAGACGTACGGATGCCGCCGGCTAGGCGAGGTGGGCGGACAGGTAGCGGCGGACCAGGCGCTTGCACTCGGCGATCAGCTCGGGGTCGCCCTCGGGATCGGCACGGAAGGCGAGCTTGAGCACGGCGTCGGCGGCCTCCACGGCGACCAGGAACGCCCGGCCCAGCGTTTCGTTCCGCGACATTCCGAGCAGCTCGACCGTGAGCGTGCGCAGCCGGTCCGCCACCACCGCACTGTTGTCCAGCGCGGCGTCGAGCGTCCGCCTGGTTCCGGGCAGCGCGGGACCGCCGGGTGCGGCCAGCACCTCGCCGAAGTCCACCACGGCGAATCCGGGGGTGGACCGCTTCATCTGGACGAACTCGTCGATGGCGACGTCCACGACATCGGTCCAGTCGGAGACCCGCTCGGCGGCGAACCGCGTGGCCAGCCGGTCGAGGAACGCGTCGAGGTTGCGCAGCGCGAGAGCGCGGACGAGCGCCTGCTTGTCTCTGAAGAACTGGTAGAAGGTGCCGATCGGCACCTCGGCCCTGCGGGCCACCTCCTTGGTCGTCAGACCGTCGTAGCCGAGTTCGTCGAGCAGCCGAGCGCACTCGTCCAGCATCCGCTCGACCCGCTCCTGGCTGCGACGCTGGGCGGGACGGCGGCGCAGGGTTCCCCCCGGGTCTCCTCCCGCCGTGGCCGTTCCGCCGGAGACTTCGCCCGAGACCTTCGTCATTCCGACATTGTCTCCCCACTTCCTTGCACAACGGTTAACATGACTTCCACTCATGTTATCGGCCACGTCGCCCATGGAAGGGCCGCCGAATGTTCCTCTGGGGTACGGCAACCGCCTCCTACCAGATCGAGGGAGCGGTCGACGAGGACGGCCGCGAGCCGTCCATCTGGGACACGTTCTCACACGAGCCGGGCCGGATCCGCGACGGTCACACCGGGGACGTGGCCTGCGACCACTACCATCGCTGGCCGGAGGACGTGGCGCTCATAGGCCGAGGCCGGCCTGAACGCCTACCGCTTCTCCGTCGCCTGGCCGCGCGTCCTGCCGTCCGGCACGGTCAACCCCGCGGGGCTCGGTTTCTACGACCGACTTGTGGACGCCCTCTGCGAGAGGGGCATCGTCCCGGTTCCGACGCTCTTCCACTGGGATCTGCCGCAGGCACTGGAGGACGAGGGCGGCTGGCTCAACCGCGACACTTCCCGTCGTTTCGCGGATTACGTCGCCGTCGTGGCCGAGCGGCTCTCCGACCGGGTCAAGACGTGGATCACGCTCAACGAACCGTTCGTCCACATGGTGTACGGGTACGGCCTCGGCATGCACGCGCCCGGCAGAACGCTCTTCCTCGACGCGCTGCCGGTGGCCCATCACCAACTGCTCGGGCACGGCCTGGCCGTACAGGCCCTGCGGGCGAGCGGCGCCGAACGCGTGATGATCAGCAACAACTGCACCCCGGTGTGGCCGGCCTCGGACTCACCGGAGGACCTCGCCGCCGCCGAGGCCTACGACACGCTGCACAACCGGCTGTTCAACGACCCCATCCTCATCGGCGCGTATCCCGATCTCACCGTGTACGGCAGGCCGGAACCCGACTTCGTCCGTACGGGTGATCTGGAGACCATCTCCCAGCCCCTCGACGGCCTGGGGATCAACTACTACAACCCCACCCGGATCGCCCGGCCGGGGGCCGAACCCGGCGGCCTGCCGTTCCAGTTCGCCGCCGTCACCGGCTATCCGACCACCGCCTTCGGCTGGCCGGTCGTCCCGGACGGTCTGCGCGAGCTGTTGGAGTCCCTCAGTGCGAGGTACGGCACGGCGCTGCCGCCGATCTACATCACGGAGAACGGCTGCTCCTACGACGGGATCGACGACCAGGAGCGGATCGCCTACCTGGACGGCCATATCGCGGCGGTGCGCGCGGCCGAGGGCGTGGACGTCCGGGGCTATTTCGTCTGGTCGCTGCTGGACAACTTCGAATGGGCGGAGGGGTACCACCAGCGTTTCGGTCTGGTGCACGTCGACTTCGAAACCCAGAAGCGCACGCCCAAGGCGTCCTATCACTGGCTCAGAAACCTGATCGCGAAGCAGGGCCCGGAGATTCAGAGCACCGAGGTTCAGAGCCCGGAGGTTCAGAGCACCGAAACGTGAACGTGATCATAGTGGTTGGCGGTGACCCCGCCGCGGTCTGACATCATCCGCCAGCCGGCGCCGGTGCGCATGTCGTAGAACTTCTGCTGCCAGATGATGTACATGATCCCGTACTCTCTGGCGTGATCGATGCACCACTGCGCCAGGGCGTCGCCACGCGCCTTGGCGACGGCGTCCGGCATGCGTCCGCCGCCGCTCATCATGAAGTCGCAGGCCCGTCCCTTGCCATGCTCGCCCGGGTCTCCGCCGCGCAGGCAGCCGACGCCGAACGGCATCGGGAACTCGCGCATGACCGCATTGCGCACCGTCACCAGCCTCTGGGTGAGGCCGGTGCTGGCTCCGGGCGTCTGGAAGCCGTACTTGGCCAGGCTCCGCTCGACCTCACGCTGTCTGGCCTTGAGCTCCTTGATGTGCGCCTGCAGCTTGTCGATCTCGGCGTCGGCCTCGCGCGACGCTTTACGCTGCTGGTCGATCAGCGACTTGATGCTGTTCAGCCGCTCGGTCTTGGCCCGGGACAGATAGGTCATGGTCGAGATGGAGGACAGGTCGGTCCCCGCGCCGAAAAGCTGCGTCCCGTCGAACCCGCCGCCCATGTAGCTGGTCTGGGCCATCTCGGCGACCTCCCGCTGGGCGGTGCGCAGCCGCACCTTGAGCGTCTTGACCTTCCTGGACGACTTCCTGACCGCGATCTGCGCGTCGTCCAGGCTGATGATCTCTCCGCGGTACGCCTTCGCGAGGGCGGCGGCCTCCTTGGTCAGCTTGCGGATCTTGGCCTGCTGGTCCGGCTCGGCCGCCGCGCCGGGAAATCCGCTGAGCACGCCCAGGATCGCGACTGACATCACCGAGAACCCGACCCGGCGTCTCGACCGCACGCGACCCTCCACTCAAGATCCGGTCCGAACCATAGGAGACGATCCTCGCCTCCGTGACCGGAACAGGAGAAACTCCACCACCAAAAGCAACCTATCTCACACTTTTCCTCGACTTGACGAGCACACCATCGACCAATTCGAGACCAAGACGATACGAATTCGAGTCCTGATGCTCTCTATCCGATCCCTGGCGGCCAGAGAGGGGAGTGATCAGTCGACCGCCTCGCCCCGCTCGCTCAGGCGCTCTTGCCAAGGCCGTACAGAACATGATTCGGTCGGCATGTGCGTGGGACGGCACGCACATCAGGAGGCCCCAATCAGGAGGCACGGGACATGCTGCAGCACGACAGGCTGTTCATCGGGGGCGACTGGGTGGCCCCGGCGGGTACCGGAACGATCGAGGTCATCTCACCGCATTCCGAAGAGGTGGTGGCCCGCGTACCCGAGGGCACCCCTGCGGACATGGACCGGGCGGTGGCCGCGGCCCGGGACGCGTTCGACAACGGGCCCTGGCCCCGGATGACCATGGCCGAGCGTGCCGCCGTCGTCGGCAGGCTGGCCGACATCTACGACTCCCGCCAGGGCGAGATGGCCGAGACCATCACGCTGGAGATGGGTTCTCCGATCACGTTCTCGCAGCTCGCGCAGGCCCCGCAGCCGCTCGGCATGCTGCGCTACTTCGCGGAGCTCGGCCGGACCTTCCCGGTCGAGGAGGAACGACCCGGTCTGTTCGGGCCGGTGCTCGTCCGCCGTGAGCCGGTCGGGGTGGTCGCGGCGATCGTGCCGTGGAACGTGCCGCAGTTCGTCATCATGAGCAAGCTCGCCCCGGCGCTCGTCGCCGGCTGCACCGTCGTGATCAAGCCGGCTCCCGAGACGCCGCTCGACTCCTACCTGCTCGCCGAAATGATCAAGGAGGCCGGGATCCCGGCCGGTGTCGTCAACATCGTCGCGGCGGGCCGCGAGGCCGGCGAGCACCTGGTCTCCCACCCGGACGTCGACAAGGTCGCGTTCACCGGCTCGACCGCGGCGGGCCGCCGCATCGGCGGGATCTGCGGGGAGCAGCTCAAGCGCTGCACGCTGGAGCTGGGCGGCAAATCGGCCGCCATCATCCTGGACGACTGCGACCTGCCGTCCGCCATGGGCTTCCTGTCCATGGCCTCGCTGCTCAACAACGGCCAGGCGTGCGTCGCCCAGACCCGCATCCTCGCCTCACGCGGCCGGTACGACGAGGTGGTCCAGGCGATCGCCGACATGGTGTCCGGCCAGCAGGTCGGCGACCCGAGCGACCCCGCCACCGGCATCGGCCCGCTGGTGGCCGAGCGGCAGCGGGAGCGCGTCGAGGGCTACATCCGGTCCGGGATCGAGGAGGGCGCCAAGCCGGTCGTCGGCGGCCTCGACCGGCCGTTCGACCGGGGCTGGTACGTCGCGCCGACCGTGTTCGCCGGCGTCGACAACGACATGCGCATCGCCAGGGAGGAGATCTTCGGCCCGGTCCTGACCGTGATCGCCTACCAGGACGAGGCCGACGCGATCCGGATCGCCAACGACAGCGACTACGGGCTGTCCGGCTCGGTGTGGACGGCCGACCCCGATCACGGCGTGGCGGTCGCCCGACAGGTCCGCACCGGGACCTACGGGGTCAACATGATGAACACCATGGACCCGAACACGCCCTTCGGCGGCTTCAAGGCCAGCGGGATCGGCCGCGAACTCGGCCCCGAGGGCCTGTCGGCCTACCTGGAGTACAAGTCGATCGCCCGCCTGGGCTGACCCTTCCCTGTGAACGACCCAGTCCTGTACGGCTTCGCGCGGCTCGCGCGGCGGGTGCCGTACAGGACCGGGAGTCCCCGCCCAGCGCGCCCCCGCGACGCTGGGCCCACACCGTTCGCCCCACCCCTGAACGGCGTGCGCCGATCCCCTTATCGGCGGTGCGAAACCCCTCATGGGGGTTGCCCACATTCCTAAAGACGACCCTTAACCCGAAATAGTTCGCGCGATCCACCCGGCAATCTTCCGGATCAGCTCTGGGGTGGCCGCCGCCTCGGCATGGCCGTACCCCGGCTCGACCCACAGCTCCCTGGGCTCCCTCGCGTTGTCGTAGAGCCGATAGGCGTGCTCGAGAGGGAAGAACGGGTCGGCGTCGCCGTGCACGACCAGCAGCGGCGTCGGCGAGATCATCGACACGGCCTCGTACGGCGGGAGCGGGATGGGGTCCCACCCACCGGTGGCGACCCTCGTCCGCTTGACCACGCGGGCCGCGAGCCGTCCGTGCCAGCGCTCGATCGCCCAATGGACCTGTCGCATGGGCCGGGTGCCCCGGTACCACCACCACCCCGGGCCGCTCACCGCCGCGACGGCGTCCACTCCCGGATGCAGGGCGGCCTGCCGTACGGCCACCGCCGCGCCCATCGAGAAGCCGACGGTGGCCACGCGCCGGTATCCGATGGAGCGGGCGTGCTTGACCGCGGCGTCGAGGTCGAGGACCTCCAGATCGCCGACCGTGGACCGGCCGGCCGAGCGCCCGTGCCCGCGGAAGTCGAACGAGACCACGCCGCCGAAGCGGGACAGGACGTGCACGATGCGTCTCGTCGGCGGCTCCCGCCAGGAGCCGGTGAAGCCGTGGGCGACCACGATGCCGAGATCAAGCGAACCATTCGGCGTGTGCGCCGCGTCGAGGCGCACACCGTCCGCCGTGCGCAGCATCGCACCGAAGGCAGGAGCCAGATCCATGGTCACGACGATATTCGTACCGAGGAGCCGCACTCAGAGGAAACCGCGGCTTCACGGCGGGTGGCGCTGGCTACGCCAGGCGGCGGCGAACCTCGTACAGCGACCTCTCCTTGACTGGCTCACCGATGAAACACTCACGCGTGAGACCATCACCGGTGAGAGTCTCATCGATGAGCGTATTCGTCGGCCTGTGTTGCGGGGTGCGGTGCATCCCGTGGGATCGACTAAAATCGGTAGGCCGTACCTGTTATCGCGGCGACAGCGCGTCTCGTCCGTAGTCCGGTTGAGACGCGGGACGGACACCCCGACGAACCCAGAGTGAGACTCGACATGCCTTTGCAAAGCCGCGACGACCTGCGGAACATCGCGATCATCGCGCACGTCGACCACGGCAAGACCACGCTGGTGGACGCCATGCTGTGGCAGTCCGGGGCGTTCCGCGCCAACCAGGACGTCGACGAGCGGGTGATGGACTCCGGCGACCTGGAACGCGAGAAGGGCATCACCATTCTCGCCAAGAACACCGCCGTCAGGCACGGCGAGATGACGCTGAACATCATCGACACACCCGGCCACGCCGACTTCGGCGGCGAGGTCGAACGCGGCCTTTCCATGGTCGACGGCGTCGTCCTGCTGGTCGACGCCTCCGAGGGCCCGCTGCCGCAGACCCGTTTCGTGCTGCGCAAGGCCCTGACCGCCAAGCTGCCGGTGATCCTGTGCATCAACAAGGTGGACCGGCCGGACGCCCGGATCGCCGAGGTGGTCGACGAGGTCTACGAGCTCTTCCTCGACCTCGACGCGACCGAGGACCAGATCGACTTCCCGATCGTCTACGCCTCGGGCAAGGCGGGCCGGGCCTCGCTGACCCGGCCGCAGGACGGTGAGATGCCGGACTCGCCGGACCTCGAGCCGCTGTTCGAGACGATCACGACGACGATCCCGGCGCCCGTCTACGACCCGACCGCGCCGCTGCAGGCGCACGTCACCAACCTCGACGCCTCCAGCTACCTCGGCAGGCTCGCACTCTGCCGGGTCCGCCAGGGGACGATCAAGAAGGGCCAGCAGGTGGCCTGGTGCCGTACCGACGGCACCGTCCAGCGCGTGAAGATCTCCGAGCTGCTCATGACCGAGGCGCTGGAGCGCAAGCCCGCGGCGGAGGCCGGGCCCGGCGACATCATCGCCATCGCCGGCATCCCGGAGATCATGATCGGGGAGACGCTGGCCGACGCCGACGACCCCCGCCCGCTGCCGCTGATCACCGTGGACGAACCGGCGATCTCCATGACCATCGGGACCAACACCAGCCCGCTGGTCGGCAAAGTGAAGGGCGCGAAGGTCACCGCCCGCCTCGTGAAGGACCGCCTGGACAAGGAGCTCGTCGGCAACGTGTCGCTGCGCGTGCTGCCGACCGACAGCCCCGACTCCTGGGAGGTCCAGGGCCGCGGCGAGCTGGCCCTGGCCATCCTCGTCGAGCAGATGCGCCGCGAAGGCTACGAGCTGACCGTCGGCAAGCCGCAGGTCGTCACCAGGACGGTCGACGGAAAGGTGCACGAGCCGGTCGAGCGGCTCACGGTCGACTGCCCGGAGGAGTACCTGGGCGCGGTGACCCAGCTCCTCGCGGTGCGCAAGGGCCGCATGGAGCACATGACCAATCACGGCACCGGCTGGATCCGGATGGAGTTCCTGGTCCCGGCCCGCGGCCTGATCGGGTTCCGTACGGAGTTCCTCACCGAGACCCGGGGCACCGGCCTGGTGCATCACGTGTTCGAGGGCTACGAGCCGTGGTTCGGCGAGCTGCGCACGCGCAACAACGGTTCGCTGGTGGCCGACCGGTCCGGGCAGGTGACCGCGTTCGCCATGCTGAACCTGCAGGAGCGCGGCACGCTGTTCGTCTCCGCGGGCACCGAGGTCTACGAGGGCATGATCATCGGTGAGAACTCCCGCTCCGACGACATGGACGTGAACATCACCAAGGAGAAGAAGCTCACGAACATGCGCTCGTCGACGAGCGAGGAGACGGAGAAGGTGATCCCGCCGCGCGTGCTGTCGCTCGAGCAGGCGCTGGAGTTCATCCGCGACGACGAGTGCGTGGAGATCACCCCGGAGACCGTGCGCATCCGCAAGACCGTGCTCGACGCCGCCAACCGGGGCCGGGCCGCGGCCCGCGCCAAGCGCGCCGGCGGCTGAGCCGACCCGAGCCCCGGTACGAGCCCCGGGGCTCATTCCGGTACGGCAACACCGGGGCAAACTACCTCCCACGAGCGGCGTTTCCCAATCCCCGGGCGGAGCGGGGGCATGCTCTCCTGTGCGCAGAGAGAACGCATCCGGAGGAGCCCTTCATGCTCGGTAAGACCCGTATCGTTTCGGCCGTCAACGCTCTCCTCATCACCGGCGTCGTCGGTGTCTCCGGCGCCGGAGCGGGTGCCGCGAACGCGAACGCCGTGCCGGCGGCCGACGCGGCCAACCGTCAGCCCGACTCGGCGGTCGCCCTGATCAAGGATGTGCACGGAAAGGTGCTCGGCACCTTCCAGATCGGGCATTTCGACCGCAAGAAGCTGTGGGTCACGGTGAACGTCCGGGGGCTCACCCCGGGATTCCACGGCATGCACATCCACACCGCCGGCGTGTGCGACCCGAAGTCCGTCGACAAGGCCACCGGGACCCCGTTCGCCAGTGCGGGCGGCCACCTCGACGTCGGTCACAAGACGCACAACTCCATGGCGGGCGATCTGCCCTCGCTGCTGGCCGCCGCGGACGGCACCGCCATGGCGTCCTTCGCCACCGACCGGTTCAGGCTGAACCAACTCGCGGACAAGAACGGCAGCTCTGTGATCATCCACGCCCTGCCCGACAACCACGCCCACATCCCCGACCGGTACACCCGCCCGAAGGACTCCACCGGCACCGCCGGGCCGGACGCCACCACCCTCAAGACCGGCGACGCCGGCCGCCGCCTCGGCTGCGGCGTATTCGACTACACCTGAGCCCCGACCTCTCTACGCCAGCCCGCTCGGGCACGCCCTGATCGACACCGAACTGTACCTGCAGCGCAAGTACGTCGACCAACCGGCGACGCGGGAACCAGTCTGGCCAGGCCGATCACGTGCTCACCGTCGAAGGTGGCATGCGTCTTACTGGGGGCGTGAAACAATCGCATGTGAGAGGTTTCCTATCGGGCGGGCTGTTGGAAGCGTGAAGAACTCCCACCGTCCCAACTCGGAGGGCACCTCTCACGCATTCAGGAACTAGTCAGATTCCGGCCCATGGATCCAGGCTGAGTCAGATTAAACGATTCGTCCCGTCTCAAAGAGATGCTCGACGAAAAGTTCATGCAGCGCCCCGCTAACAGCCTCACCAGCTTCATCCACGATGAAGACACGTCCAATCTCGGCACTTTGGGTCGCACCATCGAATACCGACAGCGCGCTATGCATAAGCCCGCGCATTACTTCAAATATTGCTGCATTTACTTCCTCGGCATGCTCCGAATCGACCAGCAGTCCTCGAATTGCGCCTACCGCCCTCTGGTTATCGGCCCAAGCGATGTCAGCCTCTGGGTCAGTGAGTACCTCGCTGGCGGTGGAGGCCCACCAGTCAACCGCTCCAGCCAGGTCCTCTAGGACTGCCCTCTGAAGATTCTCGTCCACCAAATCTCCCACTCTCTACTTGTAGAAATACTGACCGTATTTGTGATCAATATATCTAGCGAAGCGGATGATCTCACTTGCTGTTGGCTTATGGCCTAGCTTTCTCTCCCAGCGACGCCATTCGGTCGTGATTTTGGAGTGAATTCCAGGATCGACCCCACGCAGGAACTGATTTTCATGAATATTCACACCGGCTTCCCACATAGTCTCCTCATATTTCTGGGGTAGCGAGTGGTGGACCTGATAATTTTTCGGCATGCCAGGATTTGCTTTTAGGAAACTATTACGATAATTCCCTGCATGCGCACATGGACTTGTATTGTGAACGAGAACTGCCTGGTTGCCCGCAAGGACATGGTACGCATGGATACCACCGATAGTCAGGTTATAGACTCGCTGGCCATCTTGATGGTAGGAGTTAAGATCTAAAATTTCTAGCGTGTCACCGCCAAGAGTACTCAACCGCATCCCCGGTTGCAGGTCCTTGGCGTTGAACCAATGACCTTGGTCCTCTGACCAGAAGGGGTGCTGGTCTGTGGCGATGACGGTGCCAGTCTTGTCCCCGCGCGGGCCGTCGGTGTCGACCGTGATCTGGACGAGGTTCTTTTCACCCTGTCCCGTGATGAGCGCGACCACCGGCCGAGGCTCTGTCTTGCCCGTGACAGGGTCGGTAGCCAAAACTTCGTCGCCGACTTCAACTTTCTCAATGGCCTTATGGCTGCCATCACTCAGCAATACTTCAGTTCCTGGCACGAAGCTATTACAGTCAGGCTTTCGCGATTTAGCCAAAGGCTTTTCGATCTTGGAAAACTTTGGGCCCATCTTAGCCAAGAAGAATGAACCCACCTTGGAACCGACAGTCCCGAGAACCATTGCGGCAACATCTTCGACCCCAAATCCTGCTATCAACAGGCCGGTGGCCACGATGCCTAGCGCCTCACCCCAGTCAAACTCCGCGCTACCCCCCTTGCCAACTTGATTAATGCAGTACAGCATCGCCGCAAACTCCCCCGAAGCACAGAATCGACCCTCTTCGATCCCGCCTTCAATGGCGTAAGCTTTTGCAAGTTCACGAAGACGCTGCTGCGCCCCTTTCTTGGCTTGATTCTGGCACCATTTCTTACTGTGCTGGGCTACGCACGCGTTCCACTTCTCCTGCGCTAATATTTGCTGACACTGAGGCGAACTTTGGGCACGATTAGCCTCTTCGCTGCAATCGCCGTTGAGCGGAGCAAGGCCGCTGGGGTCGGACATGCCGATGGGGTTGTTACCTGCGTAGCCGTAGGGGTTGGCCCATTGGGGTTTGCGTAGGTCGAGGAGGGGGTCGGTGGAGATGAATTTGGCGACGGCGGGGTCGTAGTAGCGGGCGGACAGGTAGGTCAGGCCGGTGGAATCGTCTTCGACCTTGCCGAGGAAGCCCAGGTCGGTGAAGGGCAGGTCGTCGGTGCCGCGGCGCTGGCCGAAGGGCAGGTAGCGTTCGCGGGAGACGGTGCCGGTGTGGTCGTTGACGGCGAGCTGGGTCGAGCCGTGCAGGCCGGCCATGAGCCAGGTGACACCGTCACCGCCGATCCGCATGGCGACCATGGCGCCGTCAAGGGAGGTGTAGTAGCGCTTTCCGGTGATGGCGTGTCCGTTGACCTCGATCTCCATCGAACCGAGATACAGGGTGGCCTTGCCGCCCGGATCGCGCCGGATCAGGCGCTCGCCGTCGGCGTCGTAGACCATCGTGGTGTCCTGGCCGTCGATGGTGGCCTTGTCCAGCTGGCCGAGCTCGTTCCAGGTGAGGGTGCCGTTCTTGCTTGCGACGGTGCGGGAGGTCAGCTGGCCGGCCGCGTCGTAGGCGTAGGTGTCGGTGCCGGTGGGGTGGGTGATGGAGGTGACCGCGTTCGGGCGTACCGCCGACGCCCCGGCCTGGGGGTAGGTATAGGCGGCGGTCTGCCCGCCATCGGTCAGGCCGGTGATGTTGCCGACGCCGTCGTAGGCGAAGGACTGGGCGTAGGGGTCGATGCCCTGGTTGTCGGTCGAGCCGGTGCCCGTCCCGCAGGTGGTGGCGGTGGTGGTCCAGGCCTGGGACAGGCGGTGCAGCCCGTCGTAGGTGAAGCACTCCGACTGCCCGGGGCTGGCTCCGCTGGCGGTGGCGGCGTCCAGGATGCGGGTGATCTCGCCGGAGATGTCGTAGGTGTAGCGGTCGTCCTGGGTGATCACCGGGTTGAGGGTGTCGGCCTTGGTCGAGGTGGTGACCCCCCTGAGCCATCCGGTCGACTCGTCCCACTCCAACGCGCGTTTGATCTTCCCGCCCGCGCCGTAGGCGCGTTCGGTCAGCCGTCCGGTGGGTGAGTAGGCGGTGGCGTTCACGTAGGTGAACCCACCGCCGACGTCGGAGGTCATCCCATGGGGGAGGTCGAGGTCGGTGTAGGTGGAGGTGACCGTCTCGGCCGGGAGGCCGCCGGCGGCGGGCATGGTGTACGTGGCGATCTGCCCGGTGAGGGTGTAGCTGGTCGCGAAGGCATACGTCCCGGCCAGCAATCCTTCCGAGGAGGGGACGGTCAGGGTGGAGCCGGTGGGGCGGCCCATGTTGTCGTAGCCGGTGACCGTGTCCGTGTAGGCGTTGCCGCCGGTGTAGCGGGTGGCGGAGGTCAGCTTGCCCTTGGCGAGCGTGTCGTAGGTCCATTCGGCGAGCTTGGTCCCGGAGTCGGGTTCCCCGGACCACGTGGCGGTCTTCCGGCCGAGGTCGTCGTAGGTGTGGGAGACCTTCTGTCCCTTGCCGTCGGTGGACCACAGCAGGTGCCCGGCGTCGTCGTAGGCCTGCTGGGAGTCGCCGGCGTCGGGGTCGTGGCCGCCGGTGCGGCGGCCGAGCAGGTCGTAGGTGAAGGTGCGGACGTTGCCGTTCGCGTCGACCTGCTTGACCATCCGGCCGTTGCGGTCGTAGGCGTAGGTGGTGGTGTGGAAGTCGGGGATGGTGACGGTGACCGTCTGCCAGGGCGTCCAGTCGGAGCGGAGGGCGCCCTTGACGGCGCGGGCGCGCCAGCGGATCTTCCAGCCGTCGCTGAGTGTTCCGGCGGGGATGGTGACGGTCGCATCGGCCCCGGAGGTCACATTGGCGGCGGTGCCGGTCCAGATGCTCCCGGTGCCGTGGGCGGTGTCGGCCGGGTCGTGCTCGACC